>CAMVAJ010000005.1 GCA_947165425.1 uncultured Clostridia bacterium | reverse complement strand
CCGGGTTTCATAACCCCATCGGTGCCTTTCGCAGAAAGGCGGAACATAATTATGATGATGGGCTCAGCGTTGTAGCGGATGTTTTTCATCGCTTTCCTTTGCAGTACGCTACGACCCTGGGCTTGGACGGCAATCCGCAAATCAGACCGATTGAGTTTAAGTTTGAGGAAGACGGCGTCCTGTATTTCGATACGGTTACCTTCTACACATCCTATCGTGAGCTGCAGGCGCATCCTTACATCCAGCTCTGCGTATGCGATCAGGAAAGCATGACCTATGTTCGGCTCGGCGGCAAGGTGAATTTCACCTCTGAACAGAGTGTGATCGACCGTTGCTTTGAAGCAAGCCCGGTTCTGACCAGCCAATTCGGCAACAACCGGGATGTGGTGATCGGATACTATCTCACAGAGGTCTGGGCTGAGTTTGCTTCATTCTCTGATGAACTGCCAAGCAAAAACTGGAAGCTGCCCAACAAGTATGACACAGCCGAATAAAGCAATGCCTCCCATCCGTTGGACGGGAAGTGTTCTTTATCCTCATAGTGGAGTATGTCTTTCAGAAAAGCTTTGATCAGCCAGAGACAACGTTTCTGCTGGTTCATTCTGCCTCCCGCACCAACTGCTGATAGTTGAGTCCCCACGCCTGCATGGCATCGATAATGGGGCGCATGGAATCTCCCAGTTCGCTGAGAGCATACTCTACTCTCGGGGGCACCTCCGGAAATACGGTGCGGGTGATGATGCCGTCGTTCTCCAGGGCGCGAAGATTATCCGTCAACACTTTCTGACTGATGCCGGGGATAGATCGAAGCATCTCATTGAACCTCCACGGGCGGGCCAGCAGGTTGCGCATGATCAGCAGTTTCCATTTGTTTCCGATGAGCTGAACGGTCGTAGCTACCGGGCAATCCGGGAGTTCTTCTCTGGTTAGCATACATAGCACCTCCATTATGATGAACATTCTTATTTGAATGCTACATTCATTTTATAGTGCAATATGTATTGTGTCAACGTGGAATTGATTAAGAGTATAGCAGGCCTGCAATTTGGTTCTTACGAGCCGGATTGCAGGCCTGTTTTTTGATTGGGCAATTTGGATGTTCAGCCTGTATAGGCATTATCTGCCATATTAATACAATGCTGCCTCCGTTTCTCAGACTTTTACATCCGGATTCTTTTCACCGAACTTTTCCTTGAGCATCTCGCAGATCTCACAGCGATCCTTGCCCTGTTTTTCCATGGCCTTGATGCCCTTATATGCGGCAAACAGCGTGGACGGCCCGATCTCAGAACTGAAATAGCCGATGCCTTGGTTCCAGGCCAGCAGTTCGAATACATCATCCAGTGCGGCGCTGTCCAGACCATGGATGTAGGCCTTCACCAGCTCCCGGGTCGCCTGGCGAATCCGTCCTGCACCTACAGCGTTGGTCAGGGAGAGCAGCAACCGGATTTCATAGGGCAGGTGGCGATGCCCGTCATTCCACGTCAGATCCCAGAAGCTCACCGCGATATTGCCCAGCTTTTCGTCGATCAGCGGCATGTTGGTCAGCGCTGCCGGACGCATGGGGATATCCTTTTCTTCCTGCTTTACCTCCACACGGTAGAAGTAGGCATGGAATTCCGCTTCACCCTTCTGCTCGGTAAAATGCTCAAAGCCCAGGCCCTCCATCACCTCGTATAGAGGGATGGGATCAAAGCTCTGCACAATCTCCAGCCCGCTTCCCGCAGGAAGCTGCATAGCCTGCTTTTTCAGTCCCTGAAAGAAATTACCCTGAATGCCGCGCACGTCGATCTGCTTGAAAGTGCTGATCTTTTCTTTCCACTCCATGGAGATGCCTCCTCAGTCCAAAATGTTGCCATCCCGGGAAATGGTGACCACCTGCCAGGGGATGAATTTACCGCTGGCCTGCAGAGCGTTTTGCGCCGCCCGCTGAAGCCCGCCGCAGCAGGGCACTTCCATACGGACAATGGTGACACTCTTGATATCGTTATCCCGGATAATGGCTGTCAGTTTTTCCGTATAATCCACATCATCCAGCTTAGGGCACCCGATGATCGTGACCTTGCCGCGCATGAATTCCTCATGTAGATTGGCATAGGCATAGGCTGTGCAGTCGGCGGCGATCAGCAGCTTTGCACCGTCAAAGAAGGGAGCCTGGGTCGGCACCAGCTTGATCTGGCAGGGCCACTGGGCCAGCCGGGAAACGGGCTTTCCCATACTCACCGGCGCGTTCTCCGCCTCACTCTGCTTGAACTGCATCATCCTTGAACCGGGGCAGCCGCCCTCGTGGTGTTCGTGTTTCATTTCGCTCATTTTCCTGGCCTCCTGTGCTTTTTTGACCGCCGCTTCGTCGTATTCCGGCGCTTCCCGTTCCTCAAAGGTGATGGCCCCGGTGGGACAGCCCGGCAGACAGTCGCCGAAGCCGTCACAGAAATTCTCCCTCACCAGCCTGGCTTTTCCGTCTACGATGTCAATGGCTCCTTCGTGGCAGGCTGCTGCACACAGCCCGCAGCCATTGCACTTTTCCTCGTCAATGTGAATGATCTTCCGGATCATGAGAAGCACCTCCTTGCGTTTACGGCTGTATTGTAGTATGATTTATTCGAGTTGTATGTGGTTATGACCACATTTTTCAAAAAAGATTGGAGAAAATCGAATGGAGGCTCAGCAGCTGCAAAAGACCATGTTGTTCCGGGGATTGACTGATTCGGAAATTGCCGTAGCCTTGCAGGTATTGGAAGCGCATGAGAAGCGCTATGAAAAAGGCGAAACACTCCTGACGGCGGGTTCAGTCACGGAACGGATGGGACTTGTTCTCGAAGGAAGCGTGACAATTGAGAGCAATGACGCCTGGGGCAACCGCACGATCATCAGTCACGTCGGTTGCGGTCAGGTCTTCGCTGAAACCTACGCGCTGCTGGAAAACGAATCCATGCTCGTGGATGTAACGGCCAGCGAAGACTGCCGTATTCTCTTTCTCCGCAGCGGCAGAATCCAAAGCCTGCAAAACAGTCAAAATCCCTGGGCGCTGAAGTACATCACTAATCTGTTGACAATCTCCATGCACAAAAACCTGATTCTTTCCGGACGAAGCTTCCATACCGCACCAAAAACTATCCGAGGCCGGGTGATGGCTTATCTCAACTCCGTTTCTTTGCAAAAGCACAGACGGGAATTTGATATTCCTTTTGATCGTCAGCAGCTGGCGGATTATCTGAATCTGGAGCGCAGTACTTTGTCGAAGGAACTCGGTAAAATGCAGAAAGATGGTCTGATATCCTGCCGAAAAAATCATTTTATTATTCTAAAAACAGGGTCGGAGCACTGATAAAGCATACCTGAGGAAAAGTGTTACCATAGCAAATTTGCTATGTTACCATCGAATTTGGAGTGTTACCATCGCTCTATGGTAACACTCCCCGTAGGCCTAAAGCCCTCCATATCATAAAAAATGCCCGTCTGAACGTCCTGTCAGACGGGTTTAAGCCTACGGGGACAAGTGCAGATTGCCCGAAAATACGGGCTTTCCGGGCAAAAAGTAACAACCCCAATCTCGTATCAAGATTAGGGTTGTTGGGTGGCGGAGCGGGTGGGATTCGAACCCACGGACGGTTGCCCGTCACCTGATTTCGAGTCAGGGCCGTTATGACCACTTCGATACCGCTCCAAGGCGATTTCAACCCGATTTGCCCTCCGGAAATTGGAGAGAAAACCAGGAGAGAAAACAAGAGGTTCTAACCTTTTCAAGGCCCGGGAAGCCTTGAAAATACTGGGGTTCCAGAGATATGGGTTCCGAATGGAGTACACGATTTCGAGTCAGGGCCGTTATGACCACTTCGATACCGCTCCAAGGCGATTTCAACCCGATTTGCCCTCCGGAAATTGGAGAGAAAACCAGGAGAGAAAACAAGAGGTTCTAACCTTTTCAAGGCCCGGGAAGCCTTGAAAATACTGGGGTTCCAGAGATATGGGTTCCGAATGGAGTACACGATTTCGAGTCAGGGCCGTTATGACCACTTCGATACACCTCCAGGTGTATTTCACCCCAAAATCGTCTCTCGGAAAAAGGAGAGAACTTTTGGAGAGAACTTTGCCCCACTTTCGCCCGGGGGCATCCGGAAAGCCTTATAAATCAAGGGTTTCCAAAAAGGGAGTGCCGCGTGAATGGATCGATTTCGAGTCAGTCCCGTTATGACCACTTCGATACCGCTCCATATGAGGAGAGAACTTCCGAAATCAGGAGAGAACAGGAGAATTTTTGGAGAGAACTCGCCTGAAAATTCGGACAAAGGGTGCTGGAAGCCTTGATAAATCAGGACTTCCGGGGCTGGGGTGCCGCGAAGGAGCAAAGATTTCGAGTCAGGGCCGTTATGACCACTTCGATACCGCTCCATGTTGCCGCTCGTTGGCAACAGATGGATTGTAGCACATGCGCGCGGGATTTGCAAGAGCAAAGAACAAGACAGATTCAACATGCGACGAGACCGGTGCGGTTTGGGTCGCAACAGCCCGCAGTTTTACTCGACAGGTTCAAGATACTCCGAGAGAATATAGCCGTATTCATCGTGATAGACGCACCAGGTGAACCCGTTTTCGCCTCCGGCCTCCGGGAAGGCGAGCACCAGCGCGCCGAGCGGAACTCTGGCGAGACGGGCGGACGACTTGGAGCGTCCGGCCCGCAGGGAGACATAATCCTTGCAGCGGATCACGCGCATATTGGGTTTCTGCTCCCGATGGAGCGCCAGAGGCCATTGGCCGTTCTCGCCGTAAACTGCCTCGAAGGGCGGGATTCCGCTGCAGCGGCACGCTTCGAGCAGCAGATAGGTGTGCTGGATATCGTTTTCAACCCAGCTTTCGGCGTAGATATCGTATGTGCATTCGACATCGGCGTCTGCCTCGTATGCGGGATGCTCCGCCGACGTAAAGCGGAGTGTCAGGCGATCCATGCCGTCGGGAACGAGTTCGGCGGACCAGGCGCCTTCAAATGTGCCGAGGGAGGCCCCGGCCGTGTCCTGGCAGAGCAGGGAGAACGTCCCATCCTCCCCGAGAGATAGAAGCGCACAGTCCACCGGAGGCGATTCCGCATCGCCCTCGGTGTCCTCGTCGGGGGAGAGGGAGAAAACCCACTGGCCGGGGAGCTCGGCGAGCAGTTCAGCGTCGTCCGCGGCGGCCTTCATGCCCCATGGCGGCAGGATCAAACACAGCGCGAGCAGCAGCATCGGCGCGCGTAAGCTTCGGGCTTTTCTCCGGAACATGCGGGACGCCTCCCTTCGTGAACAGGCGCGGGGCGAAATGGGCTCAGCTGATTATGGCTGTCAGTCTGATTTCATCTCCAGATAGGGGAGAACCTCGAAGCCGTTTCTTTGATAGACATGGATGGCACGCTGATTCTCGCTCTCCACCTCCAGCCGGAAAAGGTGGCCGGGATAGCGCTGCCGAAGATCGTCAAAGAATTGGCTGCCGATCCCGGCGCCGCGGTACGGCTCCTTCAGAAACAGGTCTTCGATCCAGATACAGGGCTTTCCGAACTCGGTGGAGAAGCTATGGGCGATCATGGCGTAGCCGATCATCAGGCCCTCTTTCTCGAAAACGAAGCCTTCCAGATATGGATTCTCGCTGACACATGCGTTGATATCCGCGTCAAAGATGGTCTCCGAGCCGTTGCTCAGGATGGCGGGGGAGGCGTAGAATCCCCGCATCATGTCCTTGACGCTGTCTCTGTCCTGCTCCGTCATTTTACTGATAACCGCTTTGACGTCCGAGCGGTTCCGCGTGATCCGCACTTTGGCTGAAAGCTTTGCCTTGAGCAGCTCATAGCGCTGCCTTTTTTCTTCTTTGGCGAAATGGACGGCTCTCGACTGCTCCGGGCAGTCCGCATAGTTCAGCCGGACGTCGCCGAACTGCTCGCTGGTCAGGTCGAATACGCAGCCGTCCACGACGTTGAAGCAGTGAAAGTTTCCGTCGCCCAGCGGGACGCCCAGGACCGATCCGCCGTAGAGATCCTGCATGAGAAAGGCCGTGATCGAGCACTGCCCCAGGGTCCTGTTGGCCGGGGTCCAGTCCGCGCGCATGCGGGGCGCGCAGGTCTCCGCGCACCAGACGTCGGAGAGCAGGTCATAGTAGTCCCTTGGCGTCAGGCCCTGCGGGTCCCGGATATTGGCGGTCTCCCAGCCGTAGAAGTGATAAGCTTTCATCAGCGGTCCCTCTCTTCAGCAGAGGATGAATTCAGGGTTTAATCAGGCTTTCCAGCGTCTTGAACAGGATCTCCGGCTCGACGGGCTTGGACAGATGGGCGTTCAGCCCCGCCTGCATGCTGCGCTGGACATCCTCGTCAAAAGCGTTGGCGGTGAGGGCGATAATCGGGATGTGCGCGGCGTCCTCGCGGTTCAGGGCGCGGATGGCCTTCGTCGCGTCGAGTCCGTCCATCTCCGGCATGCGCATATCCATCAGGATGGCGTCATAGTAGCCCGGCTCATGGCTGGCAAACATCTCAACCGCGACTCTGCCGTTCTCCGCGTGCTCCACGTGCATCTCCCGCATCGCCAGCACCATCATCATGATCTCGGCGTTGACCATCACATCCTCGGCCAGCAGCACGCGGCGGCCGGTCAGGTCCGCGGTGTCGCGGATCAGCCTGGCGTTTTTCCGTCGGAACGCGGCGCGGAATTCATCCATCACGGTGTCGGTGAACAGCGGCTTGGCGGCGAAGGTGTCCACGCCGGCCTCCCGGGCCTCCTGCTCGATTTCCTCCCAGCTGTAGGAGGTCAGAATGATGATCGGCGTGTGGTCTCCGACGATGGCGCGGATCTGCCTCGTGGTTTCCACGCCGTCCATCTCCGGCATCTTCCAATCCACGAGGATCAGATCGTAATCCTCCCGGCGCGCGTGACGCATTTTGACCATCTCGATGGCTTCCTTGCCGGAGAGGACATACTGACAGCCGACGCCCGCCTGGCTGAGGATGACCTCGGCGTGTTCGCAGGCGATCCGGTCGTCGTCGATCACCAGCACGCTCATCTCATGGGGCTGGATCTCGATGCCGCCCCTGTCGTTCCCGGTGCGGTTGGCCAGCCCCAGCGTGATGGTGACGGTGAAGGTGGTACCGACGCCCTTCTCGCTGTCCACTTCAATGTGGCCGTTCATCAGCTCCACGATGCTCTTGGTGATGGGCATACCGAGGCCTGTGCTGCCGTATTTGCTGGTGCTGGAGGAATCCTCCTGGGAGAAGGCGTCGAAGATTTTGGGCAGATACTCTTTGCTCATGCCGATGCCGGTATCGCTGACTGTGAAGCGCAGCGTCGCCTTGTCATCCATTCGCGCGGCATCCTCGACCACAAAGGTCACGCTGCCGCCCTCGGGCGTGAATTTGACCGCGTTGCCCAGAAGGTTGATCAGCACCTGTCGGAGCTTCATGTCGTCGCCGATGTAATAGGGATCGATCTGTCCCTTCGTGCGGCACTCGTAATGCAGGCCCTTGTCCCGGCACTGACCGGAGATCATGGTGTTGACCTGCTCCAGCATCTTGGAGAAGGGGAACTCCTCGTGCTTGATGGTCATGCGCCCCGACTCGATCCGGCTCATATCCAGAATATCGTTGATGATCCCGAGAAGGTGGTGGGCGGAGGAGCCGATCTTTTCAAGATGCTCGCGGGTGGCGTCGGAGATCTCCGGGTTGCTCAGGGCGATGTTGTCCAGACCGATGATGGCGTTCATCGGCGTGCGGATCTCGTGGCTCATGTTGGACAGGAAGACGGTCTTAGCCTTGTTGGCAGCTTCGGCCGCGGTCAGCGCGTCCTGCAGGGTCTGATTCTGGGCCATCTGTTTGCGCATCTCCAGATCCACGTCCACAAAGCACGCGCCGACCAGATGAACCAGGCGATCTGTCTTCTCCTCCGGGGCGCGCACGCCGGCGAAGCGGACCTCCTCCCAGGCGTCCCGGTCATGCCGATGGACCATATATCGGTGGGAGATCACCCGCTGCTCTCTCAGGAGGGCCTTGATGTTATCCGGCTGAATGAATTGAAGGAACTCCGCTTGATAGGCTTCCTTGACATTCTGGCGCGCGTAGGCTGTGACGGCGGACATATAGCGGAAGCGATCGCCCGCGCGGATGCCCTTATCGAGGTCCGCGTGCGCCTGATAGCATACGCCCTCGTCGTTGTCCAGATCGACATAGTAGACGCTCCAGTAGTCGGAGGCCAGCGCGGTGATCATGCGGGTCTGTTCCTCCCGCTGCTGCTTCTGCGCCAGGAGCTCCTCCTGCAGACGGAGGCGCTGCTCCATCTCCTGCTGCTTGACCCGGTTTGCCGCGTCCGCCGTCTCCTTCTCCAGCGTGAGCCTCGCGTTGCGGCGAGTCTGCCGGATGATCAGCGCGAAGAGCCCCAGCAGCACGGCGACCGTCAGGATCGATTGAAGGACGCTGCGGGAGATGATCCCGTCTGAGATGGCGCTGATGCTGTCGCTGATGACGCTCTCCCGAATCAGGTAGGTCAGCAGCCAGTTGGTGCCCTGAACCGGGACATAGCTCAGGGTCTCGGGGATGCCGTTATAGGTGAAGCAGACGACGCCCTTTTGCCCGTCGGCAAAATCGGAGATGAAGCGCTCGTAGGAGTAGCCGGGCTCAAATGCCGCGCTCCGCATCGCCACCAGCAGGTTTTCCTCCACGGCGAGGCCGCCCAGCACGGTGTTGCTCAGGGCGATGCCGTCGCTGGTATAGATGTTGCAGAAAGTCGCCCCGCGCTCCTGGGCGTCCATGGAGACGCCGGCCAGCATCTCCTGCATGTCGATCTGCATGAAGCAGGCCACCAGATCTGTCTCGGCGAAGGGGATATGGGTTGGGACGGCGATGATCACTTTTTTGTCGGCGCTGTCCAGGTTTTCGACCGAGATATCCGGGCCGCTTAGATGGTGATAATCAAAGTGATACTGATCAATTTCCGCTCTCGGACCGGTGGACGTGTAGACCAGATCGTCATTGCCGATCAAGGCGAAGCGCTCCAGCTTGAAAAGCTGTTTGATTCTGGCCTGATAGGCCTGCAGATGCGCGCTGTCGCTCAGGTCCTCCTCCGTCAGCAGCTCCAGGCCGGTCTGAATGACGTCGATCTTCTCCCGCATGTTCTCGGCGACCACCTGCTCCCGACGGCCGGCCAGCTCGTCCAGATAGAGAAGGCTCACGGAGCGCACGGCCTTCTGCGTGTCGTTCCGCGCGATGCTTCCCATCCACATGGTGCCGAAAACCAGAATCACAACCAGCAGCGCGCCGCCAACCGCGGCGATGAAGGGAATGTTTCTTTTGCGGGTTTTCAACGGTATGCCCCCAATGATGACGGATTTCCTTCCTCATGAAGATGCATATAAGTACATGATATAGGACAAGGGAGGAAGGTCTGTCACTGATACTTGTATCATTATTTTTGATTCTACCACACCTGCCGCTGGGGGTCAAGCACTGGGACGGCGCGGTACAAGATACAAAAAGCTTTCATCCAAAATCAAAAGCCCTCCCCGGCTTGTGGCCGGGGAGGGGAGGGATGGCGCAGATAGGTTCTGAAGGCTTATTGCATGGACTGGGTGACGCGCCAGCCGGCGTCGATCGTGGCCTGATGGCTTGTGGCGTACTGGCCGATGGCGCTCACCTGCGCGGCGGAACGCGGGAAGTGGATGCAGCAGTGGCCGTCGAAGTTGTTGTTGGTCCGGTGCTGTGTGCCGTGGGGCATGGAGTGGGTGGAAGCCATGTAGACCGAGCCGTCGCCGAATTTGACCCAGACGGCCTTGGGATTCCAGGTGTTGCCGCCGAAGGCGCGGACCATGCGCGCGGTGTCGCTGGCGGTGAGTGGCTCCACGTCGGCGTGGGCGCCTATGGAGAAGATATGCACCTGCCAGCTGATGCCGGTGGCAAAATCATAGACGGTGACGTAGGGATACTTGCGGGCTTTGGCCTTGAGGGAGCTGTACCAGTCGTCGTAGCTGACTTCGGATGCGGTCACCTTGGAGAAGGTGGCGGGAGCTGTCGTGGCGGTCGGTACCGCAGCGGCGGTCTGCTTGCTGCCGGAGGTGTTTGAGGTCGCGGAGGCTGTCAGGGCGGCCAGCGTGTCGCTGCCCGCGATGCCATCTGCGCTCAGCTTGTTGGCCCGCTGGAAGGCCTTCAGCGCGTTGTAGGTCCGGGTTCCGAAGGTGCCGTCGGCCTTGCCAGTGAGGTAGCCGAGGGAGATCAGCTTCTGCTGCATCTCCTTCACGGCGGAGGATGAATCGCCCATCCGGAGCATCGAGCCGGAGGCGGATTTGGGCGCTTCCGTGGCTGCTGGCTTGGCGGAGGCGGCATAGATCGCCTGCAGGGTTTTGACGCCCGCGACCCCGTCCCGGGTCAGACCATTGGCCTTCTGGAAGGTCGACACGGCGTTCGCGGTGGCGGCGCTGTAGGTGCCGTCCGCTTTTCCTGTCAGATAGCCCAGCGCGATCAGCCGCTCCTGCAGCTGCGTGACCTCGGTTCCGGTCATGCCGCTGCGCAGGGTCGTGGCAGTTCCTACATTCCCGGCGGCCACAGCCCCGGAGTAGAGGATGGCGGACTCGGAGTAGAGCTTGGACTGGGTTTCAAAGCCGGCGATGCCGTCCGCCTTCAGGCCGTTCATCTGCTGGAAGGCGCGGATGGCGGCGACGTCGTCTGCCTTGCAGACGCCGTCCACTGTCGCCTGGTAGTAGCCCAGCGCCGTCAGGCGGCGCTGCAGGGCGGCGACCTCCTCGCCGCTGACGTTCAGCGTGATGGAGAGGGTGTTCTCACGGGTCAGGGGAGTGGGCACCGGTGTGGGCTCCGGCTCCGGCGTGACTTCGGGGATGGGCGTCGCCAGGAAAACCGGGGTCGGGGTGACGCCGGCCGCGCGGGCCGCGTCAGAGAAGAGCACGTCGTAGGTCGCCTTGCCGGCCTTGCCGTCGTCTGTCAGGCCGTTATTTCGCTGGAATTTTTTGAGCGCGGTGACGGAGGCCGCGCCGAACTTGCCGTCGATGCTGCCCCGGTAGTAGCCCAGCTCCCGGAGCCTGCGCTGGACCAGCCGGACGTCCGCGCCGGTGTCGCCGCGCTGGACGATGTCGCCCGGAATCTGGTAAGTGGGCGCGGCGGTGGGCTCGGGGGTGAGGGTGACCGCTGGCGTGGGGGTGGAGCCGGAGGCGAGCGCGTTGGCAGAGAAGAGCAGATCTTGCGTCGCCTGCCCGGCCTTGCCGTCCGCGGTCAGGCCGTTGGCCTTCTGGAATTTTTTCAGGGCGCTGACGGTGGCGCTGTCGTGCACCATGGTGACGGAGCCCTTGTAATAGCCCAGCTCCCGCAGACGGATCTGGATTGTGCCGACCAGGGTGCCGGTGGAGCCGGCAGTCACGGTCACGCCCTCGATGGGGGCAAGCTCTTTGACCTTGGTGGCGGCGCCGACGGCGTTCAGCGGCTTGCCGGAGTAGAGGAAAGCCTGCAGGTTGGCGTCGGCCTCGCCGGTTGCGGGGTAGTCGTTGGCGGCCTGGAAGGCGGACACGGCCGTTTTGGTGGCCTCGCCGTAGACGCCGTCCGCGCCGGAGGAGAGATAGCCCAGCTCGATCAGGGCCTTTTGCAGGGCGGTGACCTGGTTTCCGGTCGCTCCGGATGCGAGGGTCTCATAGCTGCCGGAATCCTCGCCGGGGGCAAGAGTCGGCACAGGGGTCGGCACCGCCGTGGGCTTGGCGATCTTCATCTGCCCGGAGACGGACTTCATGGAGATGTTGACCTTCTTGGCGAAGCCCTCCAGCCCGTTATAGCGCACCTGCGCGTAGGAGTTGGTCTCGCCGATCACCGTCACGGTGGCGCCTGCGGGCAGGCGCGTGAGCACCTTGCTGGTCAGCGCGTTCTTCTCATGGAGATCGACCCGCTTCAGGACGGTGGCCTCATAGGGATAGCCGGCGGCGGTGCCGACGGCCTTCTGCCCGTCGCTGCCGTAGGCCGCCAGATAGTCCCCGTGGATATAGCCGGTTTTGCTGGCGACGCGGACGTGGTAATAGCCGCCGGATTTGCCCATCACGACGACCTCGGTTCCCGCATCCACCCGGGTGATGGCGATGGAGGACTTGGAGGCCTTCTGGCGCAGGTTCGCCCGTTCCGTGGTGACGGTGGTGTAGGGATAGCTGACCGCCAGCGCGGCCGTGATCAATGTGCACAAAAGCAGCGTGATCAGCATACCCACGCCCAGGCGGGACCAGATCTGATTCGTTTTGCGCATGCAGACGCCTCCTTGCGAAGAGATAAGTTGAAGGGGGAATCCAATGTGGGCACGGATCCCTCGGGAGCTCATATAAGCTGGAGTCCGCTTTGCGAATCGCAAAGCAACCCAACATGATTGTAAAACAAACGAAAGAAAGTGTCAACAGCTTTTCATATTTTTGTCACAATTCGGCGTCGTTGCCTCAGCAAAAGACCGCCGGGCACAGGCCGCGGCGGCATAAGGACGGCGAAAGGAAGAATGGGTTATTCCGCTTCAAAGTAGGCGTAGGCATAGGCGTCCACGTGGGTGGGGGAGAGGCCCTTGCGCTCGAAGGCCTCGCGCATCGCACTGGAGACCTCCGCTGTGACGGTGATGCTCGAGCCGGGGTTCACGCCCACGGAGGAGTAGAGGTTGACGTTCTCGATATCGAGAATGTTGCCATCGTCATCCAGCAGCGCCATGACCACGTCCAGTCCGAAAACCACTTCCTCCGAGTCGTTGGTAAAGGTAGCCAGGATCACGTTCTCAGTCCGGTATTTGGAGACCTGCAGATCCGGGAAGTACTCCGCTTTGCAGGCAAAGCGCTTGGTGGTGTGAGAGGAGTCGCTCTTGCCGGAGATGGTGAAGGAGTAATCATCCACCTCTGTGTAGCTCTCGATGCCCTCGACCCGCTCGTAGTGCTTCACGTAGGCATACTCTCCGGGCTGCAGATACTTTCCATAGACATTCGGATAGGTGTCGGAGGCCAGCGGGTCGCCGTTGGCGTTGTAGATTTCCAGCAGAGCCGCGCTGTAACCCACCGGCCGGTCGCCGGTATTCTCCACCCGCGCGAAGACGTAGCCGTAGATGGAATAGCTGTTCACCACATAGAAGTTCTCCTGCACCGCCGTCATTTTACCGGCAGCCAGAGAGCTTCCCGGAAGCGCCGCCAGCACGGCCAGCGCCAGAACCAGGGCCCAGAAGCGTTTCATCCTTTTGATCCTCCTATGCTTTTTTTTGACGCAAACCAGCGCCTTTTCTTGGCTTTATCGTACCAGAAAAGAAGCGGAATGTCAAATCCTGCAAGACGCAAAAAAAGCCCCGCCGTAGCGGGGCGAATGAGCGCTATTTTCCGTCCTCCACCCTGACGGTCAGGCCGATGGGCAGATCGCGGTCTCCCAGGGGAACCAGCTCGATGGTGGCGGTCTCGGCGCCGTCGGGATTGAGAATCTGGATCACGATCGCGCTGCGCCGGGTTTCGTGACGGTCGTCGGCGCGGATGTACCGGCAGACCTGACCGGGGGTGAAGTGACTGAGCTCCTCCGTGGAGACCTCGACATGGAGGCGGAGGCTGGTGGCGATCTCCGCGAGGGGGGTGCCCTCCTGGACGGATGCGCCGCGCTGGGCCTGGACGGAGACAAGAATGCCGTCCACCGTCGCGGCGACGGTTCCTGTGGCTGCCTGCGCCCTGGCGGTATCCAGGGAGCTGAAAAGCCATTGCCCGCGCCAGACGCGGTCTCCGACGGCGACTCGAAGGCGGGTCATGACGCCGCTGCCTTTCACGGCGACCGGGCTGTGGGCGATGACCGTGCCGCGCCCGGCCAGCTCCGAGTCAAAGGAGGCGCTGCGGTAGACGTTGACCGCCTCGCCGACGTAGAGCTCGCCGGCGGTGGTCTCCACGGTGTAGTTCGCGCCGTCCACATCGACGACCGTGCCCTCGGCCCGATGTGTGCCGTCGCGGACGCATTGGAGATAGACGGTTTCACCGATATGGACAACGGCGCTGCCAGCGGATTTCACATAGTCCTTGACCGTGCAGTACACGGTGTAGAGGCTCTCCGGGGCAATCTCCACCGTCGTGCCGCTTAGAAAGTCCCCCTCCTGGGCATGAATCGCCACGACGGTTCCGTCGAGGGGCGAAAAGGCTCTCGCCTCGCGGACGTGACCGAGGATCTCGCCGGCGGTGACGGACTGCCCAATCTCGCCCGTCCACTCGGTCAGGATTCCGCCTGAGGGCGCGGTGACCAGAGCGGTTTGTCCTGCGGTGACCGTGCCGGTGAAGGTGTCCGCCGTCGCAACGCTCGAAAGGAGCGCCGCGGCGAGGATCAGCGCCGCGCACCGGAACAGGATCCGCATCTTTCATCACCAACCTTCCGGGATATTCCTGTCAGTCATTGATATATCCGGACCAGACGGCCGCGCTCCAGGGCGTAAACGCGCTCCTCCACCTCAACCCACCAGCCTTCATTCGTCCAGCGGTAGACAAAGTCCTGTGGCACAAAGCCGTCCATCCGCTCGCGGGTATAGGCGGAACCGTTCAGAAGCTGCCGGGTGTTGAGCCGCCGCTGTCCGTCGGACGACACCAGCGCCAGCACCCGTATGCCGTGGTCCGCGAGGGTCTCCAGATCCTGCAGCGTGAGACGCCAGGCCGGGGATTCCGTTGCTGCGGTCAGCTCAAGGATTTCCCCTGTCTGATTCATGGTGTAGTTCGTCTCGCCGCAGGAGATTTCCAGCTCTTCGCTGTCGAGCATCAGAATCGTCTGACCTTCGATCCTGCGGACACGCAGCCAGCCGCTCTCGAGCCCCTGGAGGATGCCGCTGCCGCTGGCGTGGGAGGAGAGCAGGGCCTTGCCCGGCGTAACGCTGCCATACTTGCTGGGCGTGGCGGTCGCCTTGGCGCCCGCGGCGGGCCGGCGGCTCGGAATCCGGGAAGTGGGACTGGGCGTGGCTGTGGGCTCGGCGGAGGGGTCCGGCGTGGGCCCCAGCGTCGGAAGCGCCTCATCGGAGACCGTCAAATCTAAAACCAGCTCCGCGATCATCGTCTCCGCGCCGATCAGCGCGGTCACGGCGACGGTGCAGCGGCCGGAGGTCAGCTGCGCGGCTGGGATCGTATAAGATGAGGCTTCCGTCTCCTCCGCCAGCTCCAGACTGGGCGAGAAGAATACGATGAAATAGCTGTCCGCCTGCGCGCCGCTCAGACTCCAGCGCAACACAGGCTGCCCGTCGGTGGGAAGGGTCAGGTGCCACACCTGGTTTTCGTCCTCTGTTCCGCCCGCGACCGTCAGAAGTAATTTCGGACCGGCGTCCGGGTCCCGCGTCGCCGTGGGTTTGGGCGTCGCGGTGGGCGCAGCGGTTTCGTCGGGCGTGACAGGCTCCTCCGGAACCAGCGTCGTCTCGGGGATGGGCTCCTCCTCAACCACGATAATGGGCTGCGGTTCCTCCGGCCCAGGCGCGGTCTCCTCCTCCGCTGAAGCGGGGAAGAGCAGCAGCGAGGCGGAGAGGAGAAGCGCAAGCGCCTTATTCAGCGGACACATGGGAAGCCTCGGCATCGGCGCTCTCCTCCAGGGTGGTGACCAGCACGCCCATGCCAAAGTGCGCATACTGGTCGGGGGTAAAGTCAACCAGCACCTTATAGCAGACCTCGTTGGCGCCCTGCTCCGCCACGGCGGAGACCATGGTTACGGTGCCCTCGTAGCTGATACTCTCGTCGGACTCCAGCTCGATCAGCACCCGGTCGCCCGCGTGGATCTCGCTCCGGCTGTCCTCGGGTACGGTGGCTTCCACCCGCATGCCCTCTATCGGATAGAGAACGGCCACGACCGCGTTCTTCTGCACTGAGCCGCCCTGATTCACGTTCAGGCTTCCGAGCACGCCGCTGCTGCCGGCGGAGACCGTGGTGCCGGACATGTACAGGCCGTCAAAGCTGCCGTCCAGCGTCTCCAGCAGCAGGTCGCCCCGCTGCACCTTGTCGCCGTTGGCGACCGCGACGCGGACGATGGCGCCGGAGGCCGTGACCGCGGTGGGGCTCAGCCGGCTGACGGTGCCGCGGCCCACCTTCTGCGTATTGCTGCGGGCGGCGTCCCGGTAGACGTCCACGCTGTCCCCCTCGATCAGCGCGCCGGAGGTGACACGGACGGTGTATTTGGCGCCGTCAATGGCGGTGATAAGCCCAGAACCGCTGCGCTCGGAGCTGGAGCGGCACTGCAGATACACCCGCTCGCCGACGTGGACAAATTTGGTGTCCGTCGCGTTGTAAGCGCCCTCGGTGGAGGCGGAGACGGTGAAGAGCGCGTCGCCCTCCAGGTAGAGGATCGCGCCGTAGCGCTGGGCGACAGTGTCGGCGGTGTCGCCGGGCAGGCCGAAGACGCCGGTCACCTTGCCGTTCTCGGTGGCGTAAATCTTGTTGGTGCGGAAGGTGAACAGCGGATCATCCGCCTCCAGAGTCTGACCGACCTCGGCGGAGACCTTCTCAACTGTGCCGCCGACGGGCGCGTAAACCTCGACGGTGCGGCCGGCGGCGATGGTGCCGTTCAGGGTGAGGGTGTCCGCCGCTGCGGAGGCGGTCAGCAGGAGAAGGCACAGGGAGAGGGCGAGGACCTTTTTCATGTGGGACGCTCCTTTCGTGGTGTTTCGAGCTTAAATCGACCTTAACGCGTCGATGGGATTCAGTTTGGAGGCTTTCCGCGCGGGCGCCCAGCCGAAGATGATGCCCACGGCGGCGGAGAAGCCGACGCCCAGGGCGATGGCGCTGCCGGAGATGACGAAGGAACTCCCCATCACGTTGCACAGGGCATAGGAGACCAGCAGTCCCATGATGACGCCGAGGATTCCCCCGATGATAGACAGGAGGAAGGACTCGATGAGGAACTGAGCCTGGATCTGCCAGGGGATGGCGCCGAGCGCCTTCTTCAGGCCGATCTCCACGGTGCGCTCGGTGACGGTGGTCAGCATCATGTTCATGATGCCGATGCCGCCCACGATCAGCGCGATGGAGGCGATGCCCGCGAGCAGCGTGGACATCATGCCCATCATGGTCTCCATGGTCTCCTCGATGGAGGACATGGTCGTGACGGTGAAGGTGTCGTCCTCGAAGTCGAACATCCCGTCCATCAGATCCTCGATCTCGGAGGAGGCCGCCTCGGAGTCGGCGCCGTCCTGGAGATAGACTGTGAAGCTGTTGACGTAGGCGGAGTTGTTGATCTTCAGGGCCGTGGTGTAGGGGATCAGAATATCCGGCTTGCCCATGAAGATCGCTGCGATGCCGCCGCCGGAATCCTCCTCGTATCGGCCGACAACCGTGAAGGGGAGGCCGGAGATGTAGATGGTCTCGCCCAGGGGATTGACGCCGTAGAAGAACTGGTCCACGATCTCCTGCGAGATGACGCAGACATAGGAGGTGTTATTGTCGTCGATAAAGTTCAGCGGACGGCCGTGGATAATCAGTTCGCTGTTGAGCTGAAAATAGAAGGCGTTTTTGCCGGAGACGGAGACGTTGGTCTCCACCTGTCTGCCGTAGGAGACACGGCCGTTCAGGCTGACCGAGGGCACCACGCCGTCCACGTTGTCCAGGGACGCCACGGCGGCCAGATCCTCCGCCTCCATGCCCGGCTTGAGATCGGTGCCGGTGACGCTGACGGTCATCGTGCCCACGCCCATGTCCTCGAAGGAGGAGGCCAGGGAGCCGGTGACGCCGGAGACCGTGGAGATGAGCGCGATGACGGCGGTGACGCCGATCATGATGCCCAGCAGGGTCAGAAAGGAGCGCACCTTGTTGCCACGGATGTTATCCAGGGACATCTGAACGCACTCCCAGAGCATGACCAGGACTCCGCGAATCCGCTTAAGCATCCTGCACGCCCCCTCCCTCGGTGATCTCCCCGTCGATGATATGAACCACCCGCCGGGCGTTGGCGGCGATGTTCATGTCGTGGGTGATCATGATGATGGTGCGCTTCTCCTCGTTCAGCTCGCGAAAGAGGGCCATGATCTGCTTGCCCGTCTTCTGATCCAGCGCGCCGGTGGGCTCATCCGCCAGGAGAATGGACGGGTTGCCCACCAGCGCCCGCGCGATGGCGACGCGCTGCTGCTGGCCGCCGGAGAGCTGGGTCGGCAGGTGCTCCATGCGGTCCGCCAGGCCCACGCGCTCCAGCATGGCCTCCGCCCTGCGGCGGCGCTCCCGGGGCGGGATTCCTGCATATATAAGTGGAAGCTCCACATTCTTGCAGGCGGTGAGCCGGGGGAGGAGCTGGGAGTTCTGGAAAATGAAGCCGATCTCCCGGCTGCGCAGGTGTGCCAGCTCGGTCTCGTCCAATTCCTCAACTTCGCGTCCCCGGAGGGTGTAGTTCCCGGCGGTGGGCGTGTCCAGACAGCCGATGATGTTCATCAGCGTGGACTTGCCGCTGCCGGAGGGACCGAGCACAGAGAGGTATTCCCCCTCCTCGAGGGAGAGATTGATATGCTTGAGCACATGGACGGTTTCGCCGCCCATGATGTAATCCTTGTTGATGCCGTGCATCCGGAAAAAGACGTTGTCCGACATCTCAGTTTCCTCTCCGGCTGCCGTTACCGCCATTTCCGCCGCTGCCGCTGTTTCCGCCCGGAAAACTGCCGGGCTGGCCGCCGCCCCAATTCCCGCGGCCGCTGCCCATCCCGGAGGGCATGTTGATCTGCTGACTGCCAAAGCCCTGACTCATCAGCGCGGCGAAGCCGGATAGCGTCTCCTCGGCCTTGGCGATGGCGTAAACCGTCTCACCCTCGGCGACACCCTCCTTCACCTCGACATAGTTACCGTTGGATACGCCCACGGTGATGGGGGTCTGGGTCATCTCGCCGTCCTCGCCCTGCTTATAGACAAAGGCGGTGTTGTCCCGCGAGGTGGAGACGGCGTCCAGCTTCAGAACGACGACGTCCGTTGCCTCCTCCTGGGGGATGGTGATGGAGGCCTGCATGCCCGGATAGACGCTGCCGGAGCCGGAGGTGTCCACGTCCACGGTCGCGTTGTAATAGGCCACGTTGTTGCCGGAGTAGGAGGCGTAATCGATGGAGGAGATCTCGGACTGGAATACCGAGCCGGCGGAGGAGACGGTCACGCGGCAGCTCTGCCCCACCGAGACCTCCGAGATGTCGCTCTCGCCGATGCGGAAGGAGACCTGCATATGGTTGAAATCTACCAGCTGTACAAGGCTCGCGTTGGGGGAGACCTCATCACCCTTGGCGACGTCGACCTTGTTGATCCGCCCGTCAAAATCGGCGGTCAGTGTCTCGCCGGTGGACAGGCGCACCAGCTTGTCGCCCTCCTTCACCTCGTCGCCCACGGCGACGTAGACCTCGCGGACCTTGGCGGAGGCGGGGGCGGTGTAGGACTTGCTGTCCTTCAGCTGCATGGAGCCGGTATAGCTCAGGGAGTTGGAGATGGTCCCGCGCGTCGCGGTATAACCGTCGTAGGTCACGCGGTACTCCGCGCGGAGGCGCTGATAGGCGATCCAGCCCCCTCCGGCCAATATCGCCAGCAGGATCAGCAGGATGACCAGTCGGCGGAGCCATTTGCGCTTGCGCTTTCTCGGCTTGGCCTGCCTGACCGCGGATTCAGTTGCCGTCATGTGATATCCTCCTTGCCGCCGGAGCCCTGCCGAGACCGGCGGATTGTTCCTGTTTAATGGAGTAAAGCATTGCGCCCAGGATCAGCCAGATGAAGGCGCATGCAACACCCTACAAGCATAGCATACGGTTGTAAAACATCTTTGAACCAAATATGAAGGAACTGTGAATACAACCAAAAAACATTTTACGGCAGCTTGCAAGAACGATCTGGCGCAATTATTGCACATTCTTTCCATTTTTGAGATTGAAATCCGTTGAAGAATGTGCTATCTTATAGTCTGGGTTTTTACGAACCCATTCATTTTGACGTCCATTCGTCGGCGGCGCGCCGAGGGTGGGAAGTCCCGCTGGGAGTGGAGAGACGGGAATGCGACAGAAGAGGAACCAGATCGACCTGGTCAAATTGGCACTGTATATTCTGAAACGGTGCTGGCTGCTGATCCTGTGTGCGGCGATCGGATTTGGCGTGATGTACTGGCGGGCTTCCAGAAGGCCGGACACCTACACCTCCTCCGGTACCATGTACATCGTCAACGCCAATCCGAACCTGGTCAACTATGGCTATACCAACACCTCCGACCTGAACAGCGCGGTGGCGCTGATCAACACCTACAGCGTCGTGGTGAAGAGCGAGCTGGTAATGAACCGGGTGCTGGACTACCAGGTGGATCTGCGCAATGAACAGGGCGAGATCGTGGGGGAGGAACCCCTCTGGCAGAAGTATCCGGGGCTGACCGCCTCCTACATCGCCGGCAGCATCAGCATGAGCTCGGTCAACGAGACGGGTATGGTGCGCGTGAGCTGTACGACGGATAACCCAGAGAAATCGGCGGACATCTGCAACGCGGTGCTGCTCCTCGCGCCGGACGCGATCAAGCAGGTGGTTGGCGCGGGACAGGCGGATATCGTCGACTCCGCCAAGATCTCCAGGGCGCCCAACCCGCGCGGCGAGCTGCGCCAGGGGCTGACCGGCGCGATGGCCGGCGCGGTGGCCGCGGCGGCGCTGCTGGCGCTCCTCTTCCTCCTGAACCGGAAGGTTACGGACGAGGGAGACCTGACGGAGAATTATAAGCCCCCGGTGCTCAGCTCCATCAAGCGCGAGAAGGAGGAGAGCAAGGATCCGGGCAGCTACCTCCTGAGCGCAAAGAGCCCGATGGAGGTCGTGGAGAGCTACGCCAAGCTGCGAATGAACCTCCTGTACACGCTGGTCAACAAGAAGAGTCATGCGGTCGTCGTGACCAGCGCGGTCTCCGGCGAGGGAAAGTCCACCATCACGGCCAATCTCGCCATCTCCTGCGCGATGAGCGGCAAGCGGGTGCTGCTGGTGGACGCGGATATGCGCCGCGCCTGTCAGCAGGAGATTTTCCACTATGACCCCAAGGAGGCCGGCCTCTCCGACACGCTGGTGGGCACGGTGAACTGGCGCAGCGTGGTGCTTGATTCGGGCCACAGCATGCTCGATATCATGCCGGCCGGACACCTGCCGCCCAATCCCGCGGAGCTGCTGGAATCCGACACCATGGCGGAGCTGCTCCGCAAGATGGAGGAGGCCTACGACTTGGTGCTGCTGGACGCGCCGCCGATCAACATCGTCTCCGATCCGCTGGCGCTGTCGTCGCAGACGGCGGGTGCGCTGTTCGTGGTTCGTCAGCAGTTCTCGGATCACCGGGAGATCCGGCACGCGCTGACCTCGGCGGAGATGACCGGCATGGAGATCCTGGGCTTCGTCTTCTACGGCGAGAACCTGCGGCAGGGCAGCTACTACAGCCGGAGATATTACAAGAGCTATTATCACAAATACGACAGCAGAGGACACTCGTCCGAAGCTTCGGCAAACGAATCGCAATCCGAACCTGAGGCAATTGATCTGGCAACCGAACCGATCCAAGACGACCACGACAAGGAGGCAATGAGAACCCATGCTGATGAAGCACTTCTGGAGACTCGGAGCGCTGCTGCTGATCCTGACAATGATCACAGCCGCCGGCGCCGCCGCAGAGACTGAAAAAGGTCTGTCTATGCCCGTCTTCACCGAGACGGAATGCGTCTGGGACGGGGAGGGAAACCTGCTCAGCGAGACGGCCTATGATCTGAACGGCGCGCCCGCGGTCAACAGCCGCGGCTTCCACCGCGCAGAGTATACCTGGGACGAGCATAACAATATGCTCTCCGCGGTGTACTACGGACTGGGCGGCGAGCTGGTCAACACCGATGTGGGCTACGCGCGCGCGGCCTTCACCTACGTGGAGGACTCCAACGGGGATACCCACCTTGTGACGGAGGATCGCTACAGCGCCGACGGCAGTCGAGCGGACGTGCCAGGCAGCTACAGCTATCGCCGCGATGTCTGGAACGACGAGTGGATTGTCTCCAGCGAGTACTTTGACGCGGCCGGAAAGCTGGTCCGCCCCACGGGAGGCTATGCGCAGATCCTCTATGATATGGCCGTGGGTGACCGGACTGTCACCGTCACGGCGCGCTATCTGGACGCGGACGGCTCTCCGCTCCTCGGCACGGAGGGCGGCGCGACGGTAGTCACATCCTATATGCTGGACCCGAGGACAGAGCTGGACGACGATCTCGTCAAGCAGATGCTGCTGGGCCTGCAGCGCGGCGACGGCAAGCGTGAGGACGGCAAGAGCCTGAAGTGGCTCGTGACCTCGCAGGAAATCTTCGGCAAGGAAGGCCAGCCGGCTCTCGGCGCGAAGCGCTTCCACCGGATGAACAATACCTACGACGAGCGCGGGAACCTCATCCGCGTGGACTACTATGGCACAGAGGGCGAGCGCATCCGCGCGGCCTCCGGCTATTCCTCCGTGGTCAACACGTATGACGAGCTGAACCGTCTGGTAGAGGTGGATTACCTTGGTATTGACGGCGAGCTGATCAAGATGGTCAACGGCTACGCCAAGGCGACCTACACCTACTGGGACGACAGTAATGATCTCCACATTGAGCGCTATTTCGGTGCGGACGGCGAGCGCACCATGCTCACCACCGGCTACCACATGGCGGAGCATGAGTACAATGGCCCGGATTACGACTACCGCGTAACCTACTACGATATCCTGGACGAGTACACCATGTCCAACGGCGGCTTCGCCCGGATCGAGTGGAAGTATCACCATGTGAAGACCGTTGACGAAAACGGCGAGGAGAAGTGGGTCATCAACCCCGACATGGTGGAGTGGGAGCGCGACTACGGCGTCGACATGAAGCTGATCGAGCGGAAGGCCGGCTATGCGGGTTACGTCAATGAGCGCAACGAGTATAACCAGGTGATCCGGACGACCTACATGGACGACGAGTGGAAGCCGACTCGGAACGAGGAGAGGCAGATCGCCAGCATCGAGTTCAAGTATGAGGGCACGAGCCCGCTGGAGCCGGCAATCTACGAGTCCTATTACGACGAGGACGGCAACCCCTGCGAGAGTCTCACCGGCAGCTACGCCCGCGCGATGGTCAACGGTGGTCCGAAGCAGAACCTGCTGCTTTCGGAGAGCTTCTTCACCGCCAGCGGCGAGCCGGACACCTCGGTGGCCAACGGTGCGCATCGCGTGGATTACCACTTCGACGGGAATCTGCTCCAGACCTCCGCGCGCTACTATGACGCGCAGGGCAACGCCCTGAAGACCCGCGGCAACTTTGCAACGCTCCTCAGAGAGTACAACAGCCGCGGCAACCTCCTGTGGCAGGCAACTTTCGACACTGAGGGCAAGCTGGTCCTGGCGGACGCCAAGGCGGCCGTGCAGGTGCACAGCTACGATTATGCCGGCCAGCACACCGGGGAGAAGTTCTTCGACGCGGATGGCGCGGCGCTGACCCAGGCGAGCGGATACGCCGCGGTTTACTACGAATATGATCTGGACGGCAATATCGTCTCCATCTCCTACCGCAACGCGGAGGAGGAGCCCGCGATGGTGGCCGGCCACGCCTGCGTGCTGCGGGAGTATGACGATCAGCACCATGTGATCAGCGAGTCGAACTTCGGCGTGGATCTCCAGCCGGTGATGCTGCCGCAGGGCTATTCAGCGATGAACACCGAGTACGACGCGGCGACCGGTCTGGCGAGCAAGGTGTCCTACCTGGGCGTCGCGGGCGAGCCTGTGCTGCTCCCCGAGGGCTACGCCTCCTTCGAGCAGAAGTATGACGCCTTCGGGAATCTCCTGCGCCGCGCCTACTTTGACGAGAATAGCGCGCCGGTGGCGCCCTCCTCTACGGGCTACGCCTGGTTCGAGCGCCAGTGCGACGCGCAGGGCCGGACGCTGGAGGAGGCCTACTACAACGCCGACGGCAGCCTGATGGTGAACGCGGACCGCTACGCGGTAGTCACCAACGCCTATGAGCAGGACGGCGCGAAGATCGTGACCACCTACCTGGGCGCGGACCGCCAGCTGGCGGACACCGCCATGGGCTACGCCCGCGTGGAGCGCACCTACAATTATGACGGCAAGCTCGTCGAGGCCGCCTACTACGACGCGAAGCAGGAGCCCACGGCGATTCCGGAAGGCTATCACCGGGTGGCCTACACCTGGGATAACGAGGGGCATCAGCTCTCCGAGACCTACTATGCGCCCGACGGCAGCAAGGCGGAGTGCCCCGAGGGCTACGCCTCCTTCGTCCGGGAGTATGACATGCGGGGCAATCTCGTCCGCGAGGTCTACTATGGCTCGGACGACAAGGTCACCAATGTCAGTGCCGGCGCGGCGGAGGTGAAGCGCACCTTTGACGATGAGAACCGGCTGCTCAGCGAGCGCTACTTCGACGAGAGCGGCGCGCCCTACATGCTGCGCGCTGACTACGCCGCCGTGGAGTACACCTACGACGCGCTGGGCAATGTCCTGAGCGAGACCTACTATGGACTGGACGGCGCGCCAGTCGTCGCCTCCAAGGGCTACGCGGCGCGGACCTGCACCTATGACGAGCGCGGGAACCTGCTCACCGAGGAGTTCACCAACGGCAAGGGCGGGCTGCTCAACCAGTCCGTCGGCTATGCGCGCAAGGTTCAGACCTGGGACAGCCACGGCTATCTCACCAGCGAGAGCTACTTCGGCGAGGATGGCGCGTATATCCTCCAGAACAACGCCTACAGCTATGTGACCTATCAGCGGGATCTGAGCGGCAACTGCACCGAGCAGGCCTGGTACATCTTCGAGGGCCAGCCCACCCAGCTGCCCGACGGCTACAACCGCGTCACCCACGCCTACGACGCCGCGGGCAACCGCGTCCGCACCGTCTACTACTTCAACAATGACGTGGTGATGACCGAGGGCGGCTACGCCGCGGCGGAGTACGAGTACGACCTGCGCCACCGCCTGACCAAGGAGAGCTATCTGGACGCCAACATGCAGCGCGTGACGGTCCGGAAGGGCTACTCGGCCATCGCCTATATCCTGGACAACGCTGGCAACCGCCTGCAGGTCCGCTATCTGGACGAGCAGGACAAGCTGACCCGCCTGCCGGAGGGCTTCAGCGTCTGGCAGCGCGAGTATGACAAGTTCAATCATGTGATCCTGGAGCAGTATCTGGACGAGAACGAGCGCATCGCTTCCCTGACCGCCCGGACCGCGGCGACCCGCAGATCCTACGACGCGCGGGGGAACCTGATCCGCGTGGAGAACCTGAACGCGGCGCTGCAGCCGGTGGAGACCCAGTTCGGCTATGCCAGCATTGTCTACGCCTACGACGATCAGGATCGCAAGATCAGCGAGACTTACCTGAACACCAGCGGCCTGAACACGATGATCTCCGCCGGGTACGCGGGCATCCGCTACGAGTACGGCACCCAGGGCAAGGTCTGGCGCACCACCTATGTGGACACCACAGACCAGCCCACGCTGTTCAAGGACGGCTATGCCGCCGCGCTGTATCAGTACGACAACAATCTGTACCTGACCCGGATCACCTATCTGGACGACAAGTACAACCGCACCTACATCAGCGCCGGTTATTCCGCCATCCTGCGGACGGTGGACAAGAATGGCGACATTCTGACTGAGACCTATCTGGACAACCTGGATACCCCGGTGCCCTGCGCGGGCGGCTACGCCATGATGCGCAACACCTGGGACGAGCGTCAGCGGCTGGTGCTGCGCGAGTATCTGGACGTGAATGGCCAGCCGAAGCTCCTCAGCAGCGGCTACAGCGCGGTGGGCTATGCCTACGACAACAGCAACAACTGCGTCCGCGAATCCTTCTACAACAAGGAGGGCGGGCTGACCTGGAACCAGTACGGCTACTGTGAGATTGCCTACACCTACAACGACCGCAACCACTGCGTGGAGGAGAAGCTCTTCAACGCACAGGGCAAGCCTGCGGTCCACACCTCCGGCCGGTACTCCTCGCTCCAGCGCGAGGTGGATCCCGACGGCAAGGTGCTGTCCATCCGCTACTTCGACGCGGCTGGCAACCCGGTGGCCTACGCCAACGACTATGCCGAGGTGCGCTATGCTTACGACCTGGCGGGCCGTGAGACGGAGATCAGCTTCTACGACCGCGACGGCAAGATGATGGCCAGCCAGCGCGGCTATGCCCGCAAGACCACGGCCTACAATCAGCTGGGCAATGTCACCGAGGAAGCCTACTACGATACGGACGGCAACCTGACGGACACAGCGATGAAGTACGCCAAGGCGGTCTACACCTACGACAACCTGGGCAACCTGACCTCCGAGCGCTACTATGACACGAAGGAGCTCGGCGTCGTGCCTGAGGGCGCGCAGTACGCCTACGCCATGGTGGACTATGACGAACTGGGCCGTCTCACTACAGAGGAATACTTCGACGAGTTCGACCACTATGCGCCCAGCCGTGAGGGCTTCGCCATTCACCGCGTAAGCTATGCCGAGAGCGGACGGGTGGCGGAGGAGACTTATCTGGACGCCGAGAAGAAGCCGATCGCGATCGGCGGCTTCTCCAGCCGTCAGCTGGTCTCCGAGGACGCGGAGAACCGTACCTACGTGATGAAAGTCATGGACGAGTCCGCGGAGGATGAGGAGGGACATCTCACCACGCTGCAGACCTACGACCGCTATGACCGGGCCATCGAGAGCCGTTACTTTGACGGCCAGGGCACCCCGGCGATCGGACCTGAGGGTGCTGTGGCGGTGAACAGAGAGTACACCAGCCGTGGCCAGGTGTCGCTGGAGAAGTACTATGACGAGTCGGGCGCGGCCGCGGCCGTCAAGGGCGTCTACGGCGTTCAGCGTGACTACACCGCCTACGGCCTCCTGGCGAAGGAGACCTGGCTGGACGAGAACGGAAACCCGGTTGCCAACGAGAATGGCTATGCCGCGGTCGAGTTCGACTATGATCTGAGCAACGCCCGCGTGGAGAAGTACTTCCGGTATTATCTTGACGCGCAGGGCAACCGCTGCGCTGCGGCGAACGGCGCCTGGGGCCAGAGCACGCTGTACTATCCGGTCACCAGCGTCCACGAGGAGACCTTCCTGGACCAGAACGGCAAGCCCACCACCACCACGGACGGCTACGCTATCCTGGAGTACGAGGAAGACGAGTACGGGAATATCGTCTGGGAGGGCTATTACGACCATAACCACGCGCAGACGAACTGCGCCGACGGATACTTCAGCGTACAGCGCAAATTCGACGGGGAAGGCCGGATCATCTCCGAGCAGTACCTGGACCGCTACAACAAGCCGACCAACAACGCGGACGGCGTGGCAGGCTGGAACGGCTATTACAACACGGACGGCGAGCTGGTGGTCACGAGCCGGTACGACAAGGACCGCAACCCCGTTGACCAGGCTCAGCAGTAAGAGAGGAGGCGCGCGATCATGAAGACGATCAAGAATCTGATGCCCAAACTGCTGGCCATGCTGCTGGCGGTGAGTCTGCTGCCGGCATTCGCGCTGGCGGAGGCGCCCTCCCTGGAGGAAAGCGACTGGGTCACCTTCCTGCTGATCTGCAACGAGGGCATGAACAACGACAAGGGCAATGCCGGGAACACGCTGATGGCTGTCTCGATGAACGAGGCCACCGGCGCGATCCGCCTCCTGCCCTTCACCTGGGATACCTTCGTGGACTACGAGGGCTACGATGTC
Source organism: uncultured Clostridia bacterium (assembly GCA_947165425.1). Lineage (GTDB taxonomy): Bacteria > Bacillota > Clostridia > Christensenellales > Aristaeellaceae > RUG11272. The sequence continues at coordinate 55,727 of CAMVAJ010000005.1, read as the reverse complement.
CCGCAGAAGCTGGACATGCCCTACCGCAACAACGGCCCGGAGGAGGCGGCGAAGGTTTTCAACGCCAACTTTGGCCTGAACATCGAGCGGTATATGTCCCTGAACTACCTGAACCTGGCCTCGCTGATCGACGCCTACAATGGCGTGACGGTGGATGTCTCCCGTGCGGAGCGCAATGCGCTGAACGGCATGGTAGGCTCCAAGAAGAACCAGCTTCAGGCACAGGTCGGCACAGGCCTGCTGAGCCAGGCGATTGTCGACATGCTGGCGCAGGAGTACTATCTGACTGAATTCGGCCCGGAGACCCATCTGAACGGCCTGCAGGCGGTCGGCTTTGGCTGGCTGCAGTATGACTCGGTCTACAACTGCTGTGAGCGCGAGGTGGAGGTCATCGCGAACCTCTTCCACAGCGTCGGCACGACCATCGCAGAGAAGGTGCTGCTCTACTCCGGCGACGAGAAGCCGAAGGACGCGGAGGGCCGCCGCGTGATCAACGTGGACGACATCACTGAGGAGGACTATGAATTCCTCCGCCAGCAGATGGCGCCGATCTTCCAGATGGCTTATCACAATCTGACGGAGGACGACATCCGCGCGATTTCCGTCGCGCTGGTGAAGACTGCCTACAAGGCTGCGCGCCAGGGCTACAACATTTTCGACAATGTGAAATACATGATTCTGCCGCTGGAAGCGAAGAACGAGTACGACATTGTCGCCGGCGCGCAGGGACACCTTGTAGACAAGGAAGCGAACAAGAAGGCGATCCTCGACTTCCTCTTCGCGGAGGACTGAGAGAACCGAATTCCCTAAAATGGAACTGCCAGTTGCGTGCAACTGGCAGTTCTTCGTAAAGGGACACCCAAGGACCAGGGGCGTTTTTCATAAATGTCGTCTGACCGGCGACCTGCGGATCGCCCGGATGTGATATAGTGATTATGTTGAAAGGAGGCGTACCAGATGATCGGTGCGATTCTGGGCGATATCATAGGATCGCCCTATGAGTTTGACCAGGGGGACAAGAGCAAGTCCTTCGAGCTCTTCGGAAGCGCGTCGCATTTTACAGACGACACTGTCATGACCATTGCGGTGGCGGAGGCGCTGATGAACACGCTCGGCTGCAGCGATGAGGAGATCACCGCTGAGGTGACCCGACTGATGCGCAGATGGGGGAGATGCTACCCGTATGCCGGCTACGGCGGTTCGTTCCGCCATTGGCTGCATACCCCGAAGCCGGAGCCCTATAACAGCTATGGCAACGGCTCCGCCATGCGTGTCTCCGCGGCGGGCTGGCTGGCGGATGATCTGGAGGGGACGCGCCGCCTGGCGCGGCTGACCGCGGAGGTCACGCACAATCACCCGGAGGGGATCAAGGGCGCGGAGGCGACCGCCAGCGCCATCTTTCTGGCACGGACAGGCCGGAGCAAGGATGAGATCAGGGATTACATCACACGGACGTTTGGCTATGACCTCTCCCGCACCTGCGACGAGATCCGGCCTGCCTATCGCCATGACGAGAGCTGCCAGCGCACCGTCCCGGAGGCCATCACCGCTTTCCTGGAAGGGTCAGACTTCGAGGATGTGATCCGTACAGCGGTCTCTCTGGGCGGTGACTGCGACACCCTGACCTGCATCTCCGGCAGCATCGCGGAGGCCTTCTACGGCGTGCCGGACGAGCTGGCGGAGGAGGCACGGAAGAGGCTGGAGCCCAAGATGATCGAGGTGCTGGACCGCTTCGAGGAGACGAGACAGAAGCATGTCTGAACTTGCGGAGGGCTGAATGGTTACGTTTCGCGAACCGCTGATGGCAGCTGTATGGGCTGTGAGTCTTCTGCTGGCGGGCGTCAGCCGCTGGACGCGCTTTCGCCGGGTGCTGGCCTGCGGGAGTATGATCCTGATGAACGGGCTTGCCCTGTGGATTCTGATGGAACATGGGACGCTCCTGGAGGTGCTGGCCTGCATGCTTCCGATTGTATATATGATGCTGCCGAGGGAGATATACCATGAGCTTTGACTCGCCCGCCTATCTGCTGTTTTTGCCGCTCACGGCGATAGCGCACTGGCTTCTGCCCTCGCGCTGGCGCTGGGCGGCGCTTCTCGCGGCCAGCTATGTCTTCTACGCCGGATGGGACGCGAAGCTCTCCCTTCTGATCCTCGCGGTGACGGTCTGTTCCTACCTGGCCGGCCTGTTATTGGAACGAATCAACCATCGCCTTGGGCGGCGGCTGTTGTGCATTGGCACGGCAGCTGTCTGCCTGGGGCTTTTGGGCTATTTTAAATACCTGAACCTCCTCGGGCAGACGGCTGCGGCCATGCTCGGCGGCGTCTGGCGCGTCAGAGAGATCATCCTGCCCGTCGGGATATCATTCTATACGTTTCAGGCGCTTTCCTACGTGATAGACGTGTATCGTAAGAATACCCGCGCGGAGAAGCACTTTGGATACTACGCGCTGTATATCTCGTTTTTTCCGCAGCTGGTGGCGGGCCCCATCGAGCGGGCGAAGGACTTGCTGGGGCAGCTGCGCAGCGAACGCGTCTTTTCAAAGACGGATCTCACCGCGGGGGCCAAGCTGCTGGTGAGCGGCTATTTCAGAAAGCTTGTGATCGCCGATCTTGCGGCGCCCTTTGTGGATGCTGTGTACCAGGCGGCGCAGCCGGACGGGAGCGCCGTATTGGCGGCTACAATGCTATTTGCGCTGCAAATCTACTGTGATTTCTCGGGATACTCCGAGATCGCGATGGGGAGCGCCCGCATGCTTGGGATCCGGTTGATGCGGAATTTCGATCGGCCCTATGCCGCGAGCGATATACGCGCTTTCTGGCGGCGGTGGCATATCAGTCTCACGCGCTGGTTTACGGACTATGTCTATATCCCGCTGGGAGGAAGCCGCAAGGGGATCCTCAGACAGATATTGGCGACCACTGTGGTGTTCGCTCTCTGCGGGCTCTGGCATGGCGCCTCCTGGAATTATGTGGTCTGGGGTTTGCTGCACGCCTGCCTCCTCAATCTGTACACGATCCGGCGGCGCTTTGGGTTGGAATGGCCAAAGAGATGGATGGGCTGCGTGCTCACGCAGGCAGCAGTCTGCCTCCTGTGGCTGTTTTTCCGCGCGGGCGATCTTCCGCACGCCGGATTGCTGCTGGGCAGGCTCTTCTCCCCGTGGGATTATGCCGCGGGAGGGCGTCTGCTGATGGATGCCGCGTTGCTTGGCGCTTCCCCTGCGGCGCTAATCATCCTCCTGTTGGGTGGTGTGCTGACGCTGTATCGCCTCCCTGTTCTGACGGAGGAGGACGGCACGGAGGTGCCGGAGGCCGCCTGGGCTGGCCTGCTGCTGGCAATTGGGACCGCGGCGCTCATCCGTCTGGACGCGGGGATTGCCAGCGCGTTCATCTATTTCCAATTCTAAAGGAGGCAGCGACGGACGCTGCCTCTTGGTATGAATATGGATTGTCCCTAATCAGGCGTCCCGATGACTGTTGCCATCAGAAAACAAGATTGGATCCGTTTGGGTGGGCTTGCGGAGCAGCGCCCGCAGCTCGCTCACGACCTTCCGCCTGCTGACAGTCAGCGCCTTGCCAAGCCGGACGAAGGGCAGCAGGGGGAGGAGGAGCCTGTGCTTGTAGATCAACGGATACCAGATCCTGATGGTCTCCATTGGCGGAAAAGCGCGGCGGAGGAAGAAGCGGATTTTTCCTTTTACGCCTCCGCCGAGCTTCGCCACTTGATTGTTGACCCGGTGCGAGATGGTGCCGTAGGTACCGGACTGAACGACATAGGCCAGCATCTCCTGATCCTCCGGGGTCAGGGCTTGCTGACCAAAAAGGTGCGTCGCGAGGCTGCGGCTCCTGCGCTCGAAATCGGAGAGCTTCAGCTTCTCCGCCTCAGCTGAAATGTAGGCCGTGTTCAGCGAAGCACCGTTTTTTTTCAAATAGACATAGATATCCAGAAATGTGCGCAGACCCGTCCCGCCGCCGGCAAAATGCTTGCGCGCGTGGGCGAGCAGATACAAATAGAAGTCCTCGGGCGTGAAATGCCAGCCGAAGCGGTTATCCGGATCCTTGACCAGGCGGCTTTTGACATCCCGATAGTATGCGTGGAGTTCTTTCTCCTGCACCGGACTGAAGAGCGCGTTGTGGATCTCAAAATTGCTCACGGGCGGCTTATGATACACATCGTGAACGCCTTTTCCGGCGCGTTCTGTGGTGAAACCCAGCTTCTCCATGATGCTTTTGACATCCTGCGCGCGCGCTGCGTCGATCAGGATATCGTTGTCCGCCATCTGCCGCATGCCATAGCGGGGATAGAGGGCCTGCATGACAGCGCCCTTCAGGGGCATATACCAGATTCCTGCCGACTCAAGACGCTCGATCAGCGCGGCGCGGTCCGCGTCCAGCAGGGCGTTTTTTCTTTGCGCTTTGGCGGTTTCCTGGGCAATCCGGCTGTCCTGAATGCCTGCCGCCTCCAGCGCCATGCCCACCGCGGAGGTGAGCTGATGGCGCTGGGCTGCGGCGCAGATCGGCGACAGATCCATGCCGGCGGTTTTGCCGGATTCGGGCTTTTCGTCATTGACGGCGCAGGAAACAAGATAAACCATATCGCCGACGGCGCGCCGGGTCTCTTCCTCTGTCATGCTGGACTCACCCCGATCAACGAAAGGATACATGCCGGAACTGACGGCAGCGAGCGTCAGCCCTCTTCAATGGCGCCGATCTCACGCAGCGCAGTGATGGCTCTGCGGACATCGCGGGTGATGACCTCCTCAGACGCGTCGAAGCGGGCCTGCATGGCCGCGACGATCTGCGCCTCGTCGGTCTCCTGCTTCAGCAGCTCGAGGATTACGCCCAGGGTATGATTGCCTTTCACCAACCCGGCAAAGCCTGCGTCGCCGGTGGGAACCAGCAGGGACTCACGGTCTGTCTGGTGGGTAATAAAGGCCTTTTTCAGCTTCATGCTTCGTCTCCTTATCAACATCAAAAGGCAGCCCGCTGTGAGGCGGGCGCTGGTCAGGACTCCTGCATGGCGAGCAGCTGATCGCCGTGCGCTTTCAGCCAGCCATGCTGGGCCCAGTAGTCCGGAAAGACGCGGAGAACCTCCGCGTAAAACGCCGCGGAGTGATTCATGTGTTTGCGGTGGCAGAGCTCGTGCACGACGACACTGTCGAGCACGCCGGGAGGCGCCAGCATCAGCAGACAGTTGAAGTTGAGATTGCCCTTGGCGCTGCAGCTGCCCCAGCGCGTCCGCTGGTTTCGGATGGTGATCCGACCGTAGGTGACGCCGATCAGCGGGGCATAGTGGGCGACACGCTCCGGGATCACCTTCAGCGCGCGAGCCGACAGATCGTGGAGCTCCTGCTCCGTAAGGCGGCGAACAGATTTTAACTCCTGCTCTCGCCTCTGCGCCGTTGAGAGATGGCTGTCGATCCAGGACTGGTGCGATTGAATGAACCGCGCGATCTCACGGTCTGTCGCGAGATAGGGCGCCCGGATGATCAGCCTGCCCTGTTTGATCTCCATGCTGAGGGTCCTGCGGCGGCTCCGGATTACCACTGGCTCCATTCGATAGCCTCTTCCTCCGCCTTGTCGCCGAGATAGGCGCCCACGATCGCCTGGCCCCACGTCACGCTCTCGGTGATGGCGTAGTGCTGCAGCCGGTCGATGTAGAAGTCAAAGTAGACGTTGCTGTAGACCGGAATCATGGGGAGCACCCGGTTGAAGCGCTCCTCGAAGGCGACCCAGCGCTGCATATAGGTCAGCACATCTCCGGGCTGCGTCTGGCGCATGGCGACAGCGTCAGCGTACAGCTCGGGGTCGTTCAGATTGGTATAGGACCAGGTGTGATGACCCGCATTGGAAACCTGGAAGTGGGTGGAGGGATCAAAGATCAGATCAAAATTGGAGCCCAGATAAATCATGTCCGCGTCGCGGGCGCCCTGCTGGTACCAGGCCTGCAGCAAATCCGTCATGGGGAGGGGGCGCATGCTCAGCCTGATGCCAACCTCGCGCAGGTGGGCGGCCAGGTTTTCCTCAAGCAGGTCTTGAATGTTATTTCCCTCGGGATACAGGAGCGTCAGGTTCAGTTGAACGCCGTTCTTCTCCCGCACGCCCTCGGCGTTGAGCTGCCAGCCGTCGGCCTCCAGCAGACGGGCGGCGGCCTCGGTGTCGAGCGCGTAGGGGTTCAAGCCCTCCAGCGTGAGCGCCTCATACGCGGCGAGGGCTTTTTCATAGGCGCGGAAGCCCGCGGTGTCCTGCTCATCCTCCGGCGGATCAATCGGCGCGGGGGTGGTGCCCATGACAACGCTGTACATCCACTGGCCGATGCCGTAATAGCTGTCCACCCGCTGCCCGAAGGGGCCGGTATAGCCCGTGGTGACCGCGTCACGGTCAAAGCAATAAGCGATCGCCTGGCGTACAGCGGCGGATGAGACGGTCTCCCGCTCGCAGCAGAAGCTGATATAGCTGAGGCCGACGCGGGGATAGGTGCTCATGGCGTAACCGTCCTCGCCCGCGAGCGCCATACCGGCTGTGATCGCGTCGGCCCGCGTCGCCTTATTGACCATATCGATCTTGCCGGAGGACAGTTCTCCGATCATCGTATCGCCCGTGGTCAGTGTGTAGGTGAGATGCGCGATAGCGGGCTTCTCACCCTGCCGGTTGCCCTTATAGTAGGGATTCAGATCGAACACAGCGGTGACGCCGTCCCAGGAGGAGAGCGTGTAGGGACCGCTGACGACGGAGGGGTGGGAGAGATAGCCGGTCTCGGGATCCAGCACCGTGGCGTTGAGGAGCGTCGCGGTGAAGTTGGGTGTGACGGATTCGTCCGTGTTGGCGAGATAAACGCCCTGGCCGTCGTCGCGCACCGCGACGCCCGGCGCGATGACCGAGATCGGGTAGGGCACGCAGGAGAGCAGACCCATCTCATAGAAGAAGGGGAGATACTCGTGGTTCAGCGTGACGCTGAGGGTATCGTCGGCCAGCACGCGCACCCCGGAGAGGGGCCCGCCGGTGACATATTGCTGAGATCCCACGATCTGTTCCCTGCGCAGGGGGGTACCGCCGATCTGACTCACCTCGGGACTGATGGTAAAGAGAAAGGAAAAGGCGTAGTCCCAGGCCGTGATCCTGGAGCCGTCGGAGTAGAAAAGGTCGTTGGCCAGCACCATGTTATAGGTGTGATTGCCCTCTACGTCCGCCGTGACGGCCAGGCCCGTGACCACGGAGGGATCCACGGTGAACATGCCGTTCTCCGCGTCCCAGCAGATCAGATTATAGGCGTGGAGAAGATCCCGGACGTCGATGTCCGACGTAGTGTTGCCCCACAGGTCGGTAAAGAACTGCCCGCGCAGCGGCGTGGGATTGGCGACGACCAGTGCGGACGCGGCGGTATCCTCCTCGCCCAAAACAGGACAGACGGAGAAGAGAAGCACCGCGGTCATCAGCAGAGCAAGCATACTTTTCATAGGGGGGTTCCTTCCTTCTCATACCGCTTTGCCCCACCGGCCCGCGCTGCGAAGACAGCTGTCGCTGTCTGCGGCGCAGGGCCGAATGGGGCAGTGGGGGAAGCTGTGATTTACTCGAGGCAGTCGCCGATGTTGATGAACACCTGGCCGAGGCCCAAAGGCGTCTCAGGCTCCTCGATGATCACGTCGTCGGGGACATAGATGACGGTGTACTCGAGATCCTGGCCCGGCATTCTACCGAACACGCGGATGATGGATGCCTTGTAGCCCGGGATCTCTGGAGAGAGAATGTTGTAGTGCTCGCCGGTCATGTAGTGCTCCTGGTAGGTCGGAGCGGCCTCGCCGCCGCCCAGGAAGCGGTAGCGGATGGTCAGGGTATGTTCGGTGGCGTCCTCGATCGAGGTGATAGTGTTGGTCAGGGTCGTGGTGTCGCCCTCGACCACGGCGGAGGTTTGCACATAGCCGTTGACCGTGGGCTCGACCCAATTGTACTGGATCTCCTCGACACCGTCGTAGCGGGGGAGACCAGAGACCGTGCCGGTCCAGCCGTTGGCCTCGGACAACTCCACGCTGCCGGCCAGATCCGTGCCGTTCATCAGGTAGACGGTCAGGCGCTCGGGCCGGATGCCGGCGGCGTTCTCCTCGTCATCCCAGACCTTGCGGACGGTACGGCTCAGCGACTCCGGAACATGGGTGTTGGTCAGGGTGGTGGTGGTGCCCTCCGTCTCCGTGGTCAGGGCGTAGCCGGGGACGTTCTCCTCGGTCCAGCGGTAGATGATCACGCGGCCGCCGTTGACGTAGATGGGCTGGTCCTCCACGGTGGCGGTCCAGTTGTTCGCGGCGTTCAGGGTGACGCGCTGGTTGCCGTTGAGGGTGACAGTCAGGCTTGCGGGCCGCAGACCGTCCAGATTGTCCTCGTCGTTCCAGACCTTGACGACGGTGCGGGAGGCGGTGGCGATGTCGTGATGGTTGGTGAGGGTGGTGACGGTGCCCTCCAAGGTGGTATCTGTCAGGGTGTAGCCCTCGATGGCGGGCTCGGTCCAGGTGTAGGCGAGCTCCTGGCCGCCGCGATAGCGGGGCAGGTTCTCCACCGTCGCGGTCCAGCCGTTGGCCTCGTTCAGCGTGACCTCGCTGCCGTTGGACAGGGTCATGGTCAGGCTCTCGGGCCGCACGCCGTCGCGGTTGTCGTCGTCGTCCCAGACCTTGACGATGGTCGCCACGGTCTCCTCTGTCTCATGGGTGTTGGTGAGGACGGTGGCGGTGCCATTGGTGACGGCACTGAGGGTGTAGCCCTCCAGTTCGCCCTCGTCCCAGGTGTAGACGATGCGGCTTCCGCCCGCGAAGACGGGGAGATCCTCCACCGTGGCGCTCCAGCTGTTGGCGGCGCTGAGGGTCACGCGATCCACCTCGGTGCTGTTCGCCAGAAGCGCAACCTCGAGGCGCTGGGGACGAATGCCGTCCTGGTTCTCGCTGTCGTTCCAGACCTTGGTGACGGACAGCGAGGTGGTCTCGGGGGTGTGTGCGTTGGTGAAGGTGGTCAGTGTGCCGTTGGTGGCTTTGTTCCGGGTCGGATAGGCCGCGAGATGCTCCTCGTCCCAGCTGTAGCTGATGGCCTTGCCGTTCTGGAACACCGGCAGATCTGTCGCGTCATAGCGCCAGCCGTTGGCCTCGCTCAGGGTGATCTCCTGGGCCACTTCGCCGTCGGCCAGCAGGTAGACGGTCAGGCTCTCAGGCCGCACGCCGTCCTGGTTTTCCTCATCGTCCCAGACCTTCTGGATGCTGCGCTCGGTGACGGCGGGGATATGCGTGTTCGTGAAGGTGGTGATATGGCTTTCTTCGTCGGTCTCGACCTGGCTGGTATAGCCGGCGACGCCGGATTCCTTCCACTCGTAGCGGATGGCCCGGCCGGCGCTGTAGACCGGCACCTCGATGGCGCGCTGCCAGCCGTTGGCCTCGCTGAGCTCCAGCTCCAGGCGCTCGATCTCGTCTGCGAAAAGCTTGACGGTCAGGCTCTCGGGCCTGCGGCCGTCCCGGTTGCTGTCGTCCTCCCAGACCTTGGACACGGTGAGCCGCAGCATGGCGGGCACATGTCGGTTGGTGAGGGTCGTGACGGTGCCTTCCGTGACACTGCCTGCGGTGTAGCCCTCGACGGCGTCCTCCTCCCAGGTGTAAACGATGGGCTGTCCGCCGTTGTTCACGGGGAGATCGGACACGGTGGCGGACCAGCCGTTGACGCTGTTCAGCGTCAGCTCTTGCTGGACGGCTCCGTCCGCCAGGAGACGCACGCGCAGCGTGGTCGGGCGGAGACGGTCGCGGTTGTCGCCGTCATCCCAGATCTTCTGAACCGTCTGGGAGGTGGTGGCGGGTTCGTGGGCGTTGGTGAGGATGGTGACCAAGTCATTGTCCGGCGCGGGGGAGGTGGAGAAGGAATACCCCTCTGGGACGTTCTCCTCCGTCCAGGTGTAGACGATGGGCTTGCCGCCCGCGTAGACGGGCAGATTCTCAAGGGTCGCCGTCCAGTGGTTGGCTTCGCTCAGGGTGACGGTTTGACCGTCGGACAGCTTGGCGGTGACGGAGTCGGGCCGGAGGCCGTCGCGGTTGTTGTCGTCCTCCCACACCTTGCGGATGGTCAGCGCGGTGGTGGCCGGCGCGTGGGTGTTGGTGAGGATCGTTGAGGAGGCGTTCTCCTTGTTCACATGCAGCGTATAGCCGGCGGGGACGTTCTCCTCCGTCCAGGTGTAATCGATGGCTTTGCCATCCTCGTTCACCGGGAGATCCGGGACCGTGGCGGTCCAGCCGGACGCCTTGTCCAGGGTGAGGGAGCGCAGGGGTTCGCCATCCTTGAGCAGGGTCACCGCGACCTCGTCCGGGCGGATGCCGTCCTGATTGTTTGCGTCCTCCCAGACCTTCTGAACGGTCAGGGAGATGGTTTCGATGGCGTGGGTGTTGATCAGCTCGGTGGCGCTGCCGCTGACTTGCTGGGTGGCGGTGTAGCCGGCGGGGACATCCTGCTCGGCCCAGGTGTAGACGATCCGCTCGCCATTTTGGTAGGCGGGCAGGCCTGTGATGATGGCTGTCCAGCCGTTCTCTTCGCTGAGGGTGACGGTCTGGCCATTGCTCAGCGTCGCAATGACGGAGGCGGGCCGCAGACCGTCCCGGTTGGCGTCGTCCTCCCAGACCTTGGTGACCGTGGCGACGGTGGTGTCCGTCTCGTGGCGGTTGGTCAGGGTGGTGGTGTCGCCGTTGACGACGGTGCCGTCCAGCTCATAGCCGTTGACGTCGTCCTCGGTCCAGCTGTAGGCGATCGGCTCACCGGCGGCGTAGACCGGCATGTCGGGGATCGTGGCGGTCCAGCCCTCGGCGTCAGAGAGCATGACGCTGCGGCCGTTGCTCAGTGTCACGCGCAGGCGGTGGGGCCGGATGCCGTCCTGATTGTTGTTGTCGTCCCAGACCTTGGAAACGGTGAGGTCCCGGGTCAGAGGCACATGGGTGTTCGTGAGGATGGTCTCGGAGCCGTTTGTGGCGGTGGTCAGGGTGTAGCCGGGGACCGAGGCCTCGCGCCATTCATAGGCGATGCGCTGGCCCTTCTCAAAGACATAGAGGCCGGGGATCGTGCCGCTCCAGTTGTTCGACTCCTCCAGCATCACGGAGCCGACAAGCGTGCCGTTGCCGTAGAGGGAGACCTCGAGGCGCTCCGGGCGGAGGCCATCCTGGTCGGCGTTGTCCTCCCATAGCTTGGCGACCGTGAGCGAGACGGTCTCGGGCGTATGGGTGTTGGTGAGGGTCGTGGTGTCGCCGTTGGCTGCATAGCTCGGGGTGTACCCGGCGGGGACGTTCTCCTCCGTCCAGGTGTAGGCGATCCTCTGACCGTCCGCGAAGACGGGCAGGTTCTCGAAGGTGGCGGACCAATTGTTGGCCGCGCTCAGCGTCGCGGTGTGGCCGTCGGAGAGGCGAACCGTCACGGCGTCGGTGCGGAGAGCGTCGCGGTTTCCGCCGTCGTCCCATGCCTTCCGGATGGTGAGATCTGTGACGGCGGGGATGTGCCGGTTGGTGATGACGGTATTGTCGCCCTTGGTCACGCTGGAGACCATCTCATAGCCTTCGACGCGCTTCTTCTCGGTCCAGGTATACTGGATCTCGCCCAGGTCGTCGAACTTGCGGACGGAGACGGTGGCGGTCCAGTTGTCCTCTGCCGTGAGGGTCGCCTCGGTGCCGTCGCTGGCGACGACGATGACGGAGGAGGGCCGCAGGCCGTCCTGGTTTTCGGCGTCGTCCCAGACCTTGGAGACGGTGACATCCTTCATCACGATGCGCTTGGTCATCTTGCCGATGACGACAAGGCGCCCGCTGGTGTTGGCGTTGGCGCAGGTGGAGAGGGCCACGAGCTTCGTGGCGTCGGCGGCCGCCTCCTCGTCGAAATAGCGGACCTCTGTGCCGAGGCCGACGCCGCCCGCGCCGCCGGAGCGGAGGAAGGCGAGGACGTCGTCCTTGCGGTTGCCGACGCTGTAGATGCGGCTCTCGTAGGCGTCCGTGTCGATCCTGGCGAAGAACTGCACGTCGTAGATGGCGTCCGGGGCGATGATCACGCCGGTCTCATTGCCGGTCATGCGATCGAGCCCGCCGAACATCGCGCCGCTGTCCATGTGGTGGCCGTAGATGACGTTGTAGGAGTCGGAGAGATCCGCGCTGTTGCCGGCGGCGAGATAGATCGCGCCGGTCAGGCTGGGGCGGCCGTAGATATCCACGGCGGCGTAGTACGTGTCGTTGGGGCCCTGGACGACGGGATAGTCGATGGCGGTGCCGTAGACCGTCAGCCAGCAGCGGTAGTCGCGGTTGATATCCGACAGCTCGGAGCCGGAGAGGGGCGTCTCGTAGTCGTCGAAGATCTCGGGCTTGAACTGCAAAAGATCCCAGGCGTTGGAGGAGGCGGCCCGCTCGGTGGCGAAGGTGTCGTAGAGCACATAGCCGGAATAGAGGATCAGCACCGCGGCCAGCAGGCCGGAGAGCAGCGTCACCGCGCCGCCGCCCGCGCCGAGGGCTAAATCGATCACCTTATCCACAAGGGATTTTTCTGGGGCATCATGGCGCTCTTTCATTTTATCCTGGTCTGCCATGGTGTGCCTCCTTTCCGCGTTTACGGCCCGCGCTCCGGAAGGGGAGGGGGCTGGTCAGAAACTGTCAGCTGGGTTACGCGACGGGTTACAGATTATTCCGCCGCAGGATCGTGATGACGGTGCCGAGGATCTCGTCCTTGTGCACCGCGCCGAAGAAGCGGCTGTCCGCGCCGCCGTTGCGGTAGTCGGCGAGGACGAAGTACTCGTTCTCCCCGAGGGTCAGCGGATAGTCCACGAAGCCGGCGTACAGCGGCGTCTGGTAGAAGATGCCGCTCTCGATCATGGAGTTGCCGTTGACGATCAGGCGGTCGCCCTCGCTGATCTCCACGACGTCGCCGGGCCCGGCGACCACGCGGCAGATGAAGAGGGTTTTCTCCGGCTCAGTCGGGTCCTTGAAGCCGAGCCAGTTCAGCGCTTTGCGCCACCAGGGCTTCTCGGCGGCGGCTACGTCCTCCACGGCCTCGATCTCCTCATAGGATTCCTCCAGGGAGGCCGAGGGCTTCTCGAAGACGATGATGTCCTGGGCGTGGATGTTGCTCTCCAGGCGGTAGAAGAGCACCATGTCGCCAAGGTCAATGCGGGGATACATGTCGCCGCTGGGCATGACGGTCAGGCCCACGAGGTGGAAGAAGAGGATGTATACCACCAGCAGGAGCGAGACCAGCCGCAGGATGATGCTGCGCAGGGCGCGCATGCGCCGTCTGTGCCGCTTCTGCTTCAGGGCGGCCTTCGCGTCCGTTGCGTCCGGGGCCTGCGCGGCGGGCGCGGTCTCTTTGACCTCCGCCGGCGCGGCGTCCCGCTCATCGGCCCGTGCGTCCGTCGGCGCGGCCACTAGGATCTTCTTCTCGTCCATAAAATGTTTCCTCTCTACTCTCAGGGAAGCGGCGTCCGCCGCGTGTGCTGAGGAGAGCGCGCGCATCGGTGCGCTCTGCTCAACATACGCGCCCCCACAAAGGGGGAAAGGGGCGGCCCCGGCTGTCCGAAGCCGCCCCCGGTCGTCTGTTGTTCAGGTTCGTCTCAGATTACTCTTCCTCGATGGCTACCTTGCGCTTGCGGCTGATGAGCAGCAGCATCAGGCCAGCGCCCAGGATCAGGGCGTAAGGCGCAACGCGCATCACAACGCCGGTGGGGGAGATGACTTCGAGCGTGTTTGTGAAGTCAACAGCGTGAGTATCTTCATTAGCCTTGTTCATGTCAACTTCAGCCCACTGGGCAACAATAGACTTGTTAGCATTGCCTGTGGTAATCCAGGAGATAGACTTTTTGCTTTCGTCTGTAGCAGCTGCAGTATCAATGGAGAACTGAGACAGGTATGTTGTACCAGTCACATCGTTATTCTCGTACACATCAGCGGTGGTGGCGGCAGTGATACCGACCGGAATACCGATATAGGTGATATTGCTCTGATGGTCGATGGTGGGAGTATCGGCAAGGCCGGTCTCTGCGCTGAGATTACCTGCTTTATCATCGCCATCCGCAGCGGTGCCACCATCTTCAACAGTCGTAGTCTTGAGTTTGATATCAGCTGTGACAGAGGAGTTCTTGATGTTGACAAAGAAGGGGAATTTGTGATCGTTCATAGCCTGGTCGCCAACAAGGGTCTTGCTGACTTTCAGATTGAAGGTGTAATACTGATCAGCAGTAAGAGCAGTTGTGCCTTGCTCTCCTCCGTTATCAGCCACAAAGCCTTCAGTCTTAGCAGCTTTTGTTACAGTGTCCTGAACTGTACCGTCGATACTGCCAAGAGTCTGGAAGCAGACATAGCCATAGACCTGATATGTGCCGGTCGTTTCACCGTCCATAACATAGACATCAAGATAACGAGTTTCAGTGCTTGTGCCGTCAGCGATACCAGCAGCGTTTTTCTGGGCCTCAGTTGTGGTCTCAGTGATAATGTAGCGATACACGCCAGCGGCTTTCCACTCCACACCGGAAAGATCAACTTTCAGTTTGAAGACATTCTTGGTGCCGTCAGTAGAGGTGTTCAGCGAAACAGCGGGGGTGAAAACAAGTTGTCCATCAGTATAGTTGTCACCGTTATCTACAGATCCAGAAATCTTGGCACCATCCGGGCCGGCTTTGGTTTGCACCTCAACGGCATTTTTGCTTTTATGGAGTGCTACGCCGCCGGCATCCTTTACCTGCGCACCTGCAGCACCGGGAGCGATGGTATAGTTATAAGTGATGGTGGGGGCATACACTGAGCCAGCAGTCTCATTGTAGGCTTTGATTTCCTTATACAGGATGACGGTGTTACCATATTTGGTTTGTGTGTCCTGTGCGGTGTATTCGCCAATGACACCATCCTCAGTGCCTTGGCCAGTCATGTCCGCATTCGCCGCCATCGCGGTGGTCATCATCGCCATGAGCATCATGGCTGCAAGTACCAGAGCTAACAGTTTCTTCATTGGGGTTTCTCCTTTCGTATTGCCGCCCGGAGGCGGTTCTGTTTTTGCCCACCGTCCTTAGGTGGGCGGGTGTAGGGGTTGAAGGTTTCGGGTGCCGGGCTGCCGTTCAGCCTGGCGGTCTGTCGTTGCTGTTCTCTTCTTTACGGGTACATCATACCATAGGGGTATTACACCTTGGGTTACATTCGCGCCTTTTCAAAAAGTTCTGAAAGAATTTTGAAAAAGTTTTGCGAAGGATGTCTGGTACTTCGGTGGGGGCTATCCACCCGGATCCCCCCTTCCGCGGTAGGGGCTGGCCCGGCCGCCGGGCCCTGCTCTTCCTTCGCCATGCGGCCTGCGCCGCGCGGGGCGGAGGTGGTTGATCTCACGCATCCGCATCGCCCCCTTTGCGCCCGCGCAGCAGCAGGAGCGCCGCGCCGGAGAGAAGCATCAGCAGGTAGGGGAGGACATGGGTGCGGTAAGAGGTGGGGGCGACGGGGGGAAGATCATTGCGGACCACGATTGTCTGATCGGCTGCAACGGTGATCTGCATCGTCTTTGTGTCCGTTGTCCCCGTGGTTGAACCCTCGTCCCAGTATGTGCGATACCGGGCAGATTCCGTGTCGCTGGTTTCAACAATGGTTACCTGCTGATTCTGGGAGAGATAAACCGTGTAGGTTTGATCATCCTTCAGCGTGAAGACAGGCAGCTTTCCCTCGCTGTCCACAGCGTACTCATGGACGGCGCCGCCGTGCAGCTGAACCGCGAACTTGGTGCCCGCAGCTGCGCCATTTATGGTGACGGTGAACTCGAACGGATAATTCGGATCGCCCCAACCGCCGGTAACCTGCTTTTCCAGCGTCAGCGCGACTTTCCGGGTGTTGGTATAGGTCAGATCTCCGTTATACCGGATCTCGGTCTCCGGGAAAGCATTGCTGTTGACGGTAGTTGTCGTGTTGTTCGTGACCCACGTGTAGGCGGTGTCGTACATCGCGTTCGGGGTTTCCGTCACCTGCAGATTATAACCATAAGGGACCTTGATTTCAACCTCATCGTTATGCTGCAGGCTCAGCGTCAGTTCGCCAACGTTGTTGGTGGTGCCAGCACCAACGTTGTAGTTCCTGGCGTAAGCTTTGTTTTCGTCCAGCACCGTTACTTTGAAGCTGAAGGCAGTAGCAGGCTCGGCTTCGTTTGCAACCACCTTTTTCAGCTTGACCGTCCGAATGGGCTTGTCGTAGACCGTCAGAATTCTGCCGGTGCTGCTGTCCAGCTCGGCGATATTCGCGTTGATGTCCGTACCGTTGGCTGCGAACAGGCTGAACTTGCCGGTCTCTTGAATCGTCAGGTACAGTTCTGTGCCGATGAGAGCATAATCTGTCGGAGCTGTTGTCTCGGTAATTCGGTACGTGCCCTCCTGGAAATACTTTGTTTCTTCCCACTCAGACATAGTCCAAGTTTTACCGGTTCCGGCGTTCTCCCAGTGGTTGGTCTCGCTGTTGAACTCCACAGGCGTCAGAACGAAAGCCGCACCGGTCAAACGTCCTGTGTTGGTTTTGTTGGTAAAGTCCAGTTTTCGGAGTTTGACTGGCACCTTCAGCGAGTAGGTGTAGGTGATGACCACATCGCCCAGCACTGGATAATTGCCCAGCGAGGTGAGGTTCAAAGTTTCGTGTGTACCGTCGTCGTGGGTCACAACAGCGTTGACACGAACATCGTAGATGGCATCGTCCGGGATGGTGGGCGTGGCGATCTGCATCACATGGCCGACGCGGTTGTAGTACTCCAGATCCTCGACGGTGAAGGAAGTATTGTTGGTCAGCGTCTGTGTTTGCTGGCTTACGCTGTCCAACTGGTTCTCCACGCCGGTCTTATAGACGTAATTGAAGCTGTTCACCGGCACGCCGCTCTCGATCACCTGTTGGACCTTCACGGTGTACTTCTTCGGCTTCCACCTGGCGTATAGAGTATTCTCCTCATCGTTCAGGTCACTCTTGATCAGGTTGTCAGCGGCGACTTCCTGTTCAGGCAAGAGGTTGGGTGCTAATGGATCTGCGGCCGCACCGGCCTCCTGCGCGGCGAAGTTTCCTTTTGTGAAGGACCAGCCAACCAGTTCCCAGCCGTCCAGATAGAAATCATCCGTTCCGGGCAACTTGATCGTCTGATTGACTTCCTTATCCAGCGTGATGGTATAGCGCTCTGTGCCATCGGCAGTTTTGCCCTTCAACTCTGTCGAACCGCCAATGTACAAATCTTCCGTGAAGGTATTGCCGTCATAGGTGATGTGAGTCTGGCGGTTCGGGTCGCCGGTCATGTCATAGACGGCGCGCAGGTAAACGGTGTGGCGCAGTTCTTCGCCGTTTTCATCAAGAATGGGATCTTCGGCTTTCAACTCGCTTAGTGTAATGGGATCGCTGGGATGGAAAATCTTTGTGGTTCCATCGGCCAGCGTTGCTTCCCAATACTTGAAAGTATACAGGTCGCTATAGTTGGAAGGGGCTTCACGGGTGGTCGCAGTGCCGTCAAAACCGTACATGTGCGGGTCAATTGGGACCGAGGTCAGCGGATTGCCCATGGAATCGTAGATCGAAGCAGCGCCCGGATCATAAACCACGTTGATGCCCTGGCTGCTAGTGTCGGGAATCCATTTGGCGTACAGGTGCAGGATGCCGCGGACGTTCTCATAATTCTCGGTGTTGTCTCCATAGAGCTCGCGCTGAGCGGCATAGGTGGGATTGGTCTGATAGTCCCAACGTACATCGCTTGTCAAGTCATTGATTGGGCTTGAAAACTTGAAAGGGTGTTGAAATTCTGGATCAGTATACCAGCCCTCCAGTATGTAACCGGCTCGCTGTGCGGTTTCCATCAAACCGCCGTCGATACGTTCGTCATAGTCCACACGGAAGGTCCTGGCCTGGCTGCCCATATAGACATTGTTCGCACCTGGCTCGACCACCACACGGACACGGCGAAGCGCCCATTTGCCGTAGACAGCTATATTGTTGTCAGGCATGGTCTGGTTGAAGTCGAAGGGAGTTGAACAGCTCGGATCAGCATACCAACCCTGGAAGTAAAATCCGGGGCGTAGTCCTTCACTTTGATTAGCATAATCAGCTAAAGAAGCACCGTATCGCAAAGAATACTCGATATGTTCATTTGCACTGTTGTTGGGATAAAATGTCAGGGTATGAATGTTACGGGAATAGCGAAGATAAATGTTTTCGTCCCAATATGAAATCCTGCCTGAAGTTGTGACTGGAGTCCAGTTTCCATATGTATTGATGCTATTACCTGTTTGATAGGAGTGAATCGTGAAACCATAAAATGTTTCAGTGGGATACCAATTACTATAACTACCAATTTTAGCAGTAGATATCAAGTTTTCAGTTGTATAAATCCATTCTCCATCTACTGTTTGACCATACACATAAAGCGTGTTTCCGGACGAAGAATTACTGGTACTAAAACTAATTATTGTGTCGGTAAAACTGTTTGGATTATTACCATTATAGGCGGATAACGGATCATAAGTTGTTAAGGCAAGCGGGAAGGTATAACCACCATAATACCATACTTTGCCTTGTCCTGGATTTGGCCAATCTCCTGAATCTAATGTTTTTCCATATAAACCTTTAATTGTATGGAGGTTTGTGTACTTATATACTTTGCCGGAATAGGGAATAACTGTTGTCTGTGTTATGGTTTCTGTTGTGGTATAGTTGCCCGATGAATCGAGCCAGATCATATTTCCATTTACAAAACCGTATGATCCGTTCGCATTTTTCACATAACGTGTATAAGTATAGCGTTGGTCATTATTAATACTATTACTATGGGATGCTTTTCTTGACCAATGACCTCCATTGTTGGTGTGATAATACAGATTTACAATAGAATTGTTATATACTCCATATTGCTGCGGATTTGTATTATTGCTTGTTGTTGTATTGTATCTATCACCATTGTAATTGTGTGTAACAGTCTCGGTTCGCGTTGTTGTGACTCTTGTTTCGTACCCACCATTACCATCGGGATACACTCTGGTATATTCTCCATCTATAATTCCATACAATTCACCCGTGGAATCAGTTGTTTCGTAGTACTGATATGGATAATTCGCATCAAAATTGAAAGATATTACTTTGCGGTCATAGTATACATTCAGCACAGAACTTCCGTCTGCCTTTACAACGATGCTTTGATCCGTGTTATTACTATTATAGATGAAGAATTGCTGTCCTACTTCGTTAGAGGAACCACCGATGCCGTAAACTTTAGTATCATTTTCATTAATCTCTATGACATCGCCTGTATTTACGTTCGTATTTACCAAGCGGCTACCAGCATAGTCATAGGTCTTTTCTTCGTCCGTTGCATCTACAGCATCAGTTGTGCGCTGCTTCCAGTAGACCACGCGATACTGCGATGCGCTGGGGATCCACTTTGCGTAAACTGTGGTATCATGTGTCAGCGTGCCGCCGAACACAAACGGGGTGGTGCATTCGGCGTCGGTGTACCAGCCGCCGAACTCGTAGCCTGTCCAGGTCGGGTCTGCCGGCTGTTCTGTCTCGTGATTCAGATAGAAGACAGGGGGGGTGAAGCTTGCGCCGCCGCTGACATAAGCCTGTTTTTCGACATCCCAAACAGGATCGTTATCGTTGAAGATCAGCCAGTTGCCGCCCTCGACCTTGGGATAGAGCGTTAGACTGCTGTTCAAAACAACATTTGCTTGCCCTGGGTCATAGACAGTTTCCGAATTGTTGATGTCATACCAACCCTCTAACACTGTCTCGGAATCGATAGTTGGGCGCAGCTCGCTTGCCGGTTTTACTGTAAAGGTTGTGCTACCTGACTCTGCTACCGGGACGATTTCCGTTGCCAGAATGTTGTTCGGGTTGATGTCCACATAGGTGACATAGTATACGTTTTTGAGGTTGGCGTAGATCTTAACAACGGATTCGTCAAAAGCCGATTCCGGCAGGTCCTGAAGCTCACTGCGGAGCGCCTCAATGTTTACCAGATTCGCGTCTGCGTCATTCGTAGAGGTTTTGCTCCAACCGCGGAAGATACGCTCCCAGGTGGTCCCATCAACACCGGGCAGAGAAGGCTCGTTCAGCGTCAGCGTGGCAGTTGGGTGTAAATCTTTGTAACGGAAATACTGCGTGTTCAGCAGCACGTTCTGCGTTCCGTCGTTATACCAGAACTCATAGCCGATACGCTTGTCTTCCGTGGCTTCGCCAATCGGATAAATCGAGAACTCCTTCGCGTCGAACGTGACCGACGAATTCTGGGCTTCGACCTCGGCGATGAACTCCGGCTCGCTGGCGGCGTCCTGCATGTGGTAGACGGAGAGGGTCTTGCCGTCCTCGAGGGCGCTGCTCTTCACGGTCACATGGATATAATTGCCGCTGGGCTGCCAGGCGATGCCGAGGAGCTTCATGAGGGCGTTGGCGTAGATCTTGATGTCGTAGGCGACGAGGACGTTCTGGCCCTCGATCTCGACCTGCGCGGGCTCAGCCACGACGGAGCCGAGCATGGGCATCCGGCCGGAGAGGATGATGTCGTCGTTCTCGTAGAGCCTGCGGTCGCCGAAGATGGCGTTGTAGATGCGATCGGTGAGGGAGAAGTCGGCCAGAGAGAACAGGGAGAAGCCGTCGGTCTCGAAGGTGACGGTGCTGCCCTGGGTCTGGGCGGCCAGCTCCTCGGTGGTGTCGCCGAAGTGGACCACGCGCAGATCGGTGACGCTCTCGGCGTCCAGCAGCTCCACCTTCACGTCCACGGGCGTCTTCGGCTCGATCTCGACGCCGTCCTTGACGATGGAGATGTCCAGGAGCTTGGAGTAGGTGATGGAGGAGAGCTCGACGCTCAGGGCCGCGGCGGTCTCCGTCAGGCGGGCGAGGTACGCCTCGTCGACCGGGGCCTCGCTGGCCTCGATCTCCGCGCCGTCGGGGATGCCGGCCTTGCTGTCATAGGTCACGGTGATGCGGTAGGTCGCGCCACCGATGGTGACGGTCTTTTCGATGGAGTGGGTGAAGGCGTAGACCGAGAAGCTCTCCGCCTCGAAAACGACCCAGCCGTTCTCATCCGCCTCCACGGTGGAGACAAACTCAGCCGTCTCGCCGTTCATGTGGTAGACGTTCATCTCGCCGGTGAAGGCGTCGTCGCGCCAGTGGACCTGCACCTTTTTCCCGGCGGGCTGCCAGGTCTTGCCCTTCCGCTGCTGGTTGGCGTTGGCGTAGATGTTGATGTCGTAGGCCGCGACCAGCTCCTCGCCGTCGATGGACACCGTCGCGGGGATGACTTCGATCACGCCGTTGCCGGGGATCTTGCCGGTGAGGTAGAGGTCCTCGTTGGCGTAGAGCGCGCCCTCGATCTCCTGCGCGTCATCGTCGTCGGTTCCGTCCTCCACGACCAGCGCGAGGCCCGTATCGCCCTTCATGGAGAGGGGGATCGTAACACGGTCGCCCAGGGCGAGGTTCGAGGCCAGGAGCGCGTTCAGCTTGCCGTTCTTCACCGAGTAGGCGGAGAGGGCGCCGTTTTCCGGCAGTGCAAGGACGACCGCGGTGGCGGTCAGGTCGGTATTGTTCTTGATGTTCGCGACGGACCAGGCGTCGCCGTTCTTCCCGGCGAGGGCCGCAAGGTTACGGGAGGCGCTGGGCTTCTGGTTCTTCTTGTGGTTGCCGAAGATTTCCACCGACGCGTAGGAGCCGGTATCCTGATAGCGGTAGTTGGCGCTCTGCTTCTTGGCCTCGAGCTCGCTGTCAAGGGTGGTGTAGACGGCCTCCCCCGGCCGGGAGCCGGTGGTCACGGCTGCGGCGGAGGGCGTCGTTCCCCCGTGCGAGCCGATAAAGGCCTTCCCGCTGCGCTCCGGCGCGGCGGGCAGCTCGCCGATCTCGGTGCCGTCGGCGACAAAGATGGCGGAGACGAGTTCTCCGTCCGCCATAAAGGTGACGGTGTGATATACGGGCGTGTCGAGCTGCTCAGACACAACTTCATGTCTGTCCTCTGAAGCGTTGTCCGCAGCAAAACCGACGCCGGGCCATAGCTGCGCCAGCATCAGGAATGCCAGGACAAGGGCAGTCAATCTCTTCATTATTTTCACCTCAAGTCTGAGGACGTGTCTTCATTCTGAATCACTTGGGCTTGATGAAATCGGGGGATCACGCCGGGTGCGCGTCAGGGCGTGTAGAGCACCCGCGCCCGGATGTTCCAGCTCAGGGTCTCGAGGCTGGCGGTGTATTCAAAGGTTTCGCCGGTCGCGGCCTCGCGCCAGCCGGCGCCGTCGTCGATCTCCCAGATGACGGTGACTTCCTCATCATGGTCGAAACCCTGCAGCTCCGCGGTCAGCCGGATCGGCGCGCCGCAGACGATGCTGTTTCCCAGCGAGCTGCGCACGGTGACCCTGCGGGGCTCCCGCGCGGGCGTTTCAGCGGTCTCGGCGGCCTCGACCGGCTCCTCCTCGACGACCTCAATCTCCGTCTCCTCGACGGCTTCAACCGTCTCGACGGGCTCAATCGTCTCGTCGGATTCGACAGCCTGGGTCGCGGGCTCGTCAGCCTCCGTCCCAGACTCGGGAATCGTTTCTTCTTCGGGTTTGGATTCGAATTCAGGTTCAGTCTCAGTCTCGGTCTCAGCCACAGTCTCCTTGATCGGCAGGGGCTGTACGTTCAGATGAGGGATGGCGACGGTCAGCTCCGTGCCGTCCGCGCCGGTGACGACCAGACGGAAGTCCAGCGCGTTGAGACGCAGCTCCGCGGTCAGTTCCAGGGTCGGCTCCGTGCCGAGCTTTTTCCAGACAGGGTCTTCGTCGGGTTTGTCGGTCAGCGGATCGTGCTGCTCCCAGCGGAGGGTGTAGGCGCCGCTGGCCTGCGCAATGTGCGCTTTCATCTGGAAGACGGTTTGTTCAACCAGCTCGCTCTCCGGGAGTACTTCAACGGTTACATTGGCGGTAAAGGCTTCGGGTTTCTGAATGCCTTCCTTGCTCTCATCCTGAGTAGATGTTGATTCCTCGGGTTCCTGAGTCTCCGTGCTTTCAGCCTCCGGCTCCTCCGCCGGGGCGGTGCTCTGTTCCGCCATAGGCTCCCAGACCACAACGATCTCTTCGACGATGGTCTCCTCGATGACCACCTCGGCGGGTTCCTCAACGATATCGGCCTGCGCGGCGGCAGCACCGGCGGAGGGGGCAGGTGTCTCGCTCTGAGAAGGGTACGACAATTCAGCCTCCGCCGAAGCAGTCTCCGGCGTGGCGGCGATTTCCTCCTGGGTTTCGGTTAAAATGGGTTCTTCCATTACGACGGACCCGGCCTCCTCTGCGAAGGCGAGTATACTCGCCATCAGCAGGATCAGGAAGACCAGCAGTCCCAGCGTGGTCTTTTTCATATGCCATCGCTCCTTTTCACTTCAGCCGCGGCAGACCAGGGTTAGCTTACAGCCTGATCATACCAGACGGAAGTTGCATGGCTGGTTACATATGCAACCTGGTTTCTTCTTTTATCACTTACGCGTTTTATCACGGCATCCGATATGGATATTACAAAACATTGTGATGTTGAAGCAGGCCTATTTTTGTGTTCACTTCAACAACTATATTATAAACAAAAAAAAACATATGTCAATTTGCTCTAGCCTGAAACTGACATTAAAAATGAGAACGAACTGTAAATTCTGTGATATGGATAATCCGGACAAAAAAGCCCCGAGGCGTTTCAAACTTCGGGACTTGGAGAACGGGAACGGAGGGAAGGACTCAGGCGTACTTTACCGGCGGCGTACACGCCTCGAAGATGACCGCGTCGTTGTCCGCGGCGTCATGCTCGGCGTCCTTGGATGTCCAGCCGAAAAGCAGGACGCCTCTGGAACGCTTGCGCAGTACCCTGCTGGGCCGCCTGCCGATCCGGTAGGCAATGAAGTCCGGTTTGTTCAGGAACGAGAGCCGGCACCCGGACAGGAGAAACGCGACGGGGGCGGGCAAGAGACCGGCGTAGCCCTCGTAAGGCTGGGCGAGCTGACCGCGGAAGATCTCCGGCGCGTGCTTCCGGAACCACAGCACGATCCGGGGGTCGAAGGACTCGATGCAGAAGACGCCCGGATAGTTTCGCAGGAAGGACAGTGTCTTCTCACACAGCTCCTGGTTGCGTGGGCCGGTTTTCAGCTCCACGATCAGCGGCCCGCTGCCCTGGCGCAGGATGTCCAGCACGTCGCTAAACAGAGGGATCGTCTCATCGGTGCCCAGGAGCCGCATCTGCTGCAGCTCCGCGAGCGGGTGGCTGATCACGCGGCTTCGCACGCCGCAGACCCTGTCCAGCGTATCGTCGTGAAAGACGACGACGCGGCCGTCCGATGAGAGCTGCACGTCCAGCTCCACCCCGTAGCCCTTCGCCACCGCGGCGCGGAAGGCGGGGAGAGAGTTCTCCGGAATGCCGCGGGCGATGTCGTGCAGGCCGCGGTGGGCGAAATAGCGGCCCCGAAAATCGGAGGCCTGGTAGGTTTTCATCTCAGCACTCCTCCCCGAGCGCCTCAAGCCCTGTGGGATTGGGGGCCTTGCGCGCCTTGATGTTCTTGACCAGGGTGATGAAGACCAGCGCGCTCAGCGCGGTCAGGATGGAGGAGTAGACGGGCAGCGCGCCCCAGGCGCCGGTCCGCATAAAGATCAGACCCAGCAGCACTGGCGTGACGGTCTGCGCCGACATGCTGGCGGCGTAGTAATAGCCGGTGAAGCGGCCGATCTTCTTCGAGGAGCAGAGCTCGACGACCATGGGGAAGGAGCAGTTGTGCACCAGCGCCATGCCGAAGCCCTTGAGCGCCCAGACCACATACAGAATCGCCGGGAAGGAGAACTCGCCGTGCTCGCCGACCACCGCGCCGGTGGGGCGGACGAATATCATGATCAGCATCGCGACAAAGCCGATCGCGAGGCCCGAGGTGACGGTCCACTTCCGCCCGATGCGGTCGGCGATGCCGCCGGCGATGAGGAAGCCGACCGCCGAGGCGAGGCCGCCGCCCAGGGTCAGGATCATCGTGGCGCTGGAGGAGGCGTTCAGGTAGTAGATGACATAGTTGCCGATGTAGGTGCCAATGGCGTTGTCGGACATGAACCAGAGGAACTCGGCCAGCAGGATCGCCAGCAGCATCCGCCGGTTGGCGGGGGACATGGGGCCCTCGTCCGTGACGGGATTCTCGATGGCGGCCAGACGCTCGCCCTCGGCCATCTCGTCCTTCATCTCCTCAGCGATCTCGTTCTCGCGGACCGTGAAGAACAGGACCAGCGCGGAGATCACCATCAGCACGGACGCAACCACAAAGGGGATCTCGATGATCCAGAGCTTCGCGCTGCGGTCTGTGATATTGATGTAATCGCTGAGCTTGAGGAAGACGCCCAAAATGGTGGCGAAGCCGCCGCCGAGGTAGCCCATGATGTTGATGATGCCGTTGGCCCTGGCGCGCAGGGGCTTCGGCGTGATATCGGGCATGAGGGAGACGGCCGGATTGCGGTACATCATCATGAAAACCAGGACGATGCCCATCATGACGATCATGCCGGCGATGTTGTTCTGGTGGAAGAACAGCGGAATGAAGGGGAAGGCGACGGCGGCCACAAAGGTGCCCGTGAGGATGTAGGGCATCCGCTTCCCGATGGGGGTCCTTGTCCGGTCGGAGAGACCGCCGAAGATCGGCAGGAGGATCAGCGCCGCCAGATTGTCGCAGGCCATGATGATGCCGACCAGCCACTGCACGTTCAGGATATTCTCCGGCGCGCTGGCCTTGAGCTCCGCCGAGGTCATCCCGTACAGTCGGTGGGCAAACAGATCGGTCAGGAAGGTCGGACACCAGGAGTCGTACACCTGCCACAGCAGGAGGATCCCGAAGAACGCGAAACCGATCTGACAGGTGCGCTTGACATTCAGCTTCATAGCTCACAAATCCTTTCAAAAGCTGGACAGACTCTTTATCCCACGGACACGGACAGCTGTCTTCGGCAGCTCCCGCGAATCCGGGAGGATCAGTCGATGTAGTCGCCGCTGTACTGCACGAGGGTCAAGTCATTGATGTCCTCGTCGCCGCGCAGGGCTTCCACAAACCGCATGTCGTTCTTCTTCACCCGCACCTCGACGGCCATCTCCACGTCGTTTTTCCGCAGGGTTTTGGATTTGATCTTATAGGGGTGGGTGCCGATGGCCCGGCGGATCTTCTCCTCCGTGCCGCTGCCCGTGTAGTGGACCAGCAGGATATACAGTTCGTCTCTCCGGCCGCGGGAGCGGGACAGTACCAGCAGAATCACCGCCATGACGATGAAGGCAAAGAGCGCGATCAGGAACATGCCAGCGCCGGTGGCGATGCCCGACGCGACCGCCCAAAAGAGGTAGAGCAGATCCATCGGATCCTTCACCGCCGTGCGGTAGCGGACGATGCTCAGCGCGCCCACCATGCCCAGGGAGAGCACGGTGTTGGACTGGATCGTCACGATGATGGCGCAGGTCAGCACGGTCATGCCCAGAATCGAGACCGCGACGGCCCGGCTGTAGACGACGCCTGCGTAGGTTTTCCGGTAAAGCACATACAGGAGCGAGCCGATGACGACCGACAGCAGGATATAGATCACCGCCCGGGTCAGCACAGGCACGGTGAGCCCCTGCATCAGGCCGCCTGTCTCGAGAAAGGACGATTTGAAAATATCCGTAAAGGTCATCGTTTCCATTGAATTCCCTCCGTTCTGTTCATGGGCATCTGCCGCGCGGCGGCATCACAGCAAAGGACATATTTCGACGCCGCCGTCAGCTCGGCGGAGCGGGGAGGCAGGAGGCTGCGCACCTGCCTGGGCAGAAACTCGGTGAACTTGACCTCCATGATCATCTGATCGCCGCGCAGGGTCTCCAGCGTGGGCAAATTCGGGTCAAACAGATCAAACTGGCCCATTCCGGCCCGGACACGCTTGTCGAAGGTGATGCGCACCTCCCCGGCGTCCAGCACGAAGGGCTCCCGGTCATAGTCCACAATCACCCGCGGGCGCATCAGCCGCGACGTGCACTCGTAGTAGAATTCCTGCAGAAGGGGCGCTCCGCCAGCCAGCAGCGCGGTGTATTCGCCCGCGAGCACCGCCTCGACCTGAGCCCGCGTCATGGGCGCGCTCTGCTTCCAGATGTAGGGGCCGTACTTGTTTTTGCGCTCCAGGAGAATGCGGTCGTCGCTGCAGTTGTAGACCCGGATGCGGTACTTGTGCCGGGTCAGCACGCCCGCGTCCTTCTCCTCGTAGGCGGTGTTCCAGTAATCGTCGAAGTACAGGCTTCGGATCATGTACTCGCCGTTCTCGCCGGCGTGGGGATCCCGGTGCACCGCCGCGGGCAGCCGGGCGCGCAGCAGCGCCCAATCAGGCAGGTTGATCAGATATTTCAGCTCATGCCGCCAGCGCTGTCCATTCATTCGGGATTCACCACCGTCCCGTCCTGGCCGATCGTGAAGCGGCGCATGCCGTTGTGCGAGCCCGTGGAGGTAACCACGCTGTCGAAGGAGGTCTGTGTGTAGCCGCTCTCGTTGGTCACCGTGACCCGCCAGTAGTATTCTCCGGCCTCGGGCAGGGGGAGGGAGGCGCTGGTGCTCAGCAGTCCCTTCTGTTCCCAGACCACATCCTCGAACTGCCAGTCCCGGCAGAGCTGGACGTCATAGCGCAGGAACTCCCCGTCGAGGTCGTAGCTCTCGGCCCAGGTCAGCCGCAGCTGGCCGTCCTCGATCTCCGCGTTGCCCTGGAAGAAGGGCATGGGCTTCTCCAGCGAGTCGAGATAGTGCTGATAGCTGGATTCCAGATCCCGGGGCATCCCCTCCAGGATCTGATCGCGGATCTGCTGCTCCACCCGCATATGGACGCTGTCCGGAAGCGCCTGGGTGTAGCCGTCCACCACGGCGCGGTAGCGGGCGATCAGCTCGGCCACGCGCTCCGGCGTGATGGTCTGCCGCAGAAGCTCCATCTTCGCCTGCAGCGCCTGCCGGAAGGAGGGGAGCCGTAGGGCCCGGTTGAAGAGCACCACGCCCCAGTAGTTGCTGATGCCCCGGGTCCACTCGCCGATCTGCCAGTCCTTCTCCCGCAGCCAGCCCTCGGTCTCGTTGAGACAGTCGTCGCCGTCCCAGCAGATATAGTACCAACGGCTGGAGCCCAGCGGGCTGTAGAGCAGGTAGTTCTGGGCGTTGCTGTCCTGGTTGCCCATCAGCAGGTTGAAGGCCAGGTAGCTGGTCAGATTGTCCACATCGAAATAGGTGTCCAGCAGCTCCTCGGTAGAGATGCTGTAGTCGTTCACGGCGTCCAGCATCCGCAGAAGCTTGGTGTGATCCTCGCCGGTCTTGGATTCCAGCACGCGCTCAAAGGCGGATGCGCTGTAGTCCGGGTCGGAAACGAGGCGCAGCGCCTCGGGGTAGCGGTACATCTCGCACATGTTCGCCTTGTAGAGATTCCCGTCGATGCTCAGGGCGTGGTTGCGCAGATAGCGGTTGTTGGGCAGCTCGACCTGGGTGAAGAGACCGTAGTCGGTGAAGGCCTCCTCGGGCGCGTCTCCGGTTTGGTCCCGGAGGTAGAGATGCACGAAACGCGTCCGCAGGCTCGGAATGGCTGGCACGTCCTGCAGGAGCTTGAAGTAGAGCGCATTCCGCAGCCGCGTCACGTCGGCGGGGTGCTTGTTGAGGGCGATGGCGCGCTGGCCCTCCCAGAGACCGGCGTTGTCGAACAGCGTGATGCGGTAGGACTTCTGCGCGTAGCCCGTGGAGGTGCGCCCGCGCACGTTCATCGTGGCGTTGCTGGCCAGTTCAGTGTAGCCCAGCGCGCCCTCCCGGGGGCCCTCCTCGTCGCCGACCTGCACCAGCACCTCGGTCCGGATCTTCTCCACGTCGTACATACCCTGCAGGTTCAGGTAGCTGTCGACTTCCTCCAGCGTGTGGTCGGTGCCGTCGGCGCCGTTGCCGCCCAGGACGGTCACATAGAAGCAGACCACCTCGGCATCGTCCCCGGCATAGAGGGCCGGATCCTCCGGGAAGACCTGGCTGGAGGACGCCGCTTTCTCAACCGGGAGATGACCGCCGCCGGCGGACTCTGTGCCGCTGTCTCCGGTCTCCAGCAGCGGCACGCAGCCGCTGAGCAGCACGGCGCAGAGGAACAGGAGCGGAATTGTCAGCAGTTTTCTTTTCATCGACCCTTTCCTCTCAACGGCTCGCTCGCCGGGCAGCCCGGGCTTCCAGCCATTCGGCGATCTCCCGCCAGCGGTCATGGGTGACTTCGTTGAATACCGGCTGAGAGCAGTACACGTTGTAATCGATGCGCCGCACATACCACGACAGGCGGGGGAAGGCGAGCAGATACATGAGCAGGCCGCCCAGGATCACCCCCGACCCGTAGAACAGGATGCCCAGCCGCAGGGAGAGCAGCGTCCCCACTAAATTTCCCGCGAAGAACGCTGCGGCGGTGGCCATGGCGCCGTATCGGTCGTTGAAATAGAGCTGGAGCATCATCAGGCTGGTGCCGATACAGTACAGACTGTAGCCGATGCACATCAGGCGGAACATGTGCATCATGTCGGCGGTAAAGCCGAGCAGGGGCAGGAAATACCTCGCCAGCAGCATGTAGACCACCATGGCGAAGATCTGCACGATGATCAGGTTGGTGATCTCCTGCCAGAGGGTTCGGGACATCCTGGAGCGGGCCAGCTGGATTTGCGGCATGGTGCCGCCGTCGGTGATGGCGGAGAAGTACTCCCGGTAGGAGCCGTAGAAGTTGACCTCCACCGAGATGATAAAGTTGATGTTGGTGGGCAGTGTCACGAGATAGGCGTAAAAGGCGGCGCTGTCAAACAGGGAGGCCTGCCGGTAGAAGCCGGTCACGGTGCTGCCCAGGGGGCTGAACCACATCAGGATGATGTGCACGAAGGCCCCGGTCATGCTCAGAAAGCCGGTCAGCAGCAGATCCGGCGCGTGGGAGAACCAGGCGACGAAGCCCAGCAGCGCGCCCTGCCCCCGGGGGAAATAGCGCAGCAGCACCCGGAGCATGCCCACCAGCATCACGCCGTAGCCCAGGGTCAGACCGGCCATCAGCGCCGTCATTGTATCCACCCCGAGCAGCCGCAGCAGCGGCCCGCCGAGGAGCGCCAGCAGAACGCCCGCGAGGAAGGTGAGCAGGATGGCCTTGTAATCCTTCGCGGCCGTGATGTAGGACATCAATAGCCATACCGGGATCAGCTCCATGAACAGCAGCCAGTTCAGGAGCTTCTGGAGCAGCGTCAGCTCCTGCGCGGAGGCGACGATGAAGCCGTAGAGCAGTCCGCCGGGCAGCATCAGCACCAGAGACGCGCCGAGCAGCGAGGGCAGCACCTTGCCCAGCTGATTCTGATACATCATGTCCGCCACATAGCGGGAGAGGAACATCTGCATCCCGCTGGTCAGGAGCATGCTCAGGAACAGGGCGTACACCATGGTGGCCACCAGCACCTCGCGCATGTGCTCAGACAAGCCGTAGCGCTGGGCCATGGCCTGAATGCCCAGCAGCAGGAGGATCGCCAGCAGCATCGTGCCGGAGCAGATCACCGCGGCGTAGGCGTAGGCCCGGAGCTTGCGGATCACGCCGCTGCCCACAAACAGCTTTTTCAGCTCAAAGCCGATTCCCGCCATCCGCATCCCTCCTTGCCTGCAGGAACAGGTCCTCGTACCGCTTCAGCATCTGCGCGTGCCGGTAGTTGGCCGCGACGCGCTGCTGTCCGATGTGTCCCATGCGCTTGCGCTCGGCCTCGTTGGCGCACATGGCCAGGATGGCCTCGGCCATGGCGCTCTGGTGCATGGGCGGCACGCAGTAGCCGGCGGTGCCCAGCGCGTCGTCCACGCCCTCCAGCAGCTCGCGGCAGCAGCCGACGTCGGTGGTGACGGCGGGCCGGCCTGCCGCCATGCCCTCCAGTACAGCCAGCGGCTGGCCCTCCGAGAGGCTGGTGAGGAGCACGAAGTCGATCTTTTTCAGATACTCCAGCACATTCACACGGCCGGTGAAGATCGCGTTGTCCAAGCCGAGCTCCTCCTTCAGGTGCACGCACTCGGCATAGTACTCCTCGTCCTCCTCGGTGGGGCCCATGATATGCAGGCGCACGTCCTTGCGCTCCTGACACACCAGCGAGAAGGCGTAGAGCATGGTCTTGATATCCTTGATGGGCACCAGACGCACCACCGCGCCGATATCCACCCAGCCGTCCGGCTCCTTCTCCGGGATCGCCGCGAAGCGCTCATAGGCCACGCCATTGGGGATCACCCGACACTTGTCGGCCGCGCAGCCAATCTCCTGCTGGATCAGGCTCGCCCTGTGGAAAAGCGCCGTCACCCGGCAGGCGTGCTGATAGGCGCAGCGGGTGTACATGTAAAACATCTTGATCCAGAGATTCTTGAAATGGGGCGGTACCCAGTTCGTGCGCAGGATCTCCTCCTCGCGCTCGCGGGTGTAGATGCCGTGCTCTGTGAGCAGAAAGGGCTTGCCTGTGCGCTCCTGCGCCATGCTGCCCAGCACACCGGCGTAACCGGCCGAGACAGAGTAATACAGATCCGCCTCCGGGATTTCGGTGCCCAGCAGATACAGCAGCGGGAGGAACATGGAGCGGATGCAGTAAAAATAGTCAGTGAAGCCCACATAAGGGAAGTCCTGCGCCGAGAGCTCTTCGATCAGGTCGAGGAAGTCCTCGCTCATGAGGAAGCTCACGTTTTCGATCGCGGAGCGGCCGAAGAGCCGGAAGACGGTATTCCAGTCGGGCCGGTCACAGCGGAACAGACGCCGCAGACAATCCCTCTCCTCGTCCGAGAGGGCCTGCCTGCGCGGCTTTTTGAGATGGCAGGACATCATCTCGTCCAGGTAGACATCCCGGAGGGAGACCACGTTCTCCGGCATCTCATAGGCATACTTGCCGCGGCTTTTCTCCTGGGCGCCGATGGCCCAGATGACAAATTCGTGCTGGGGCATGGCTTTGATCAGCCCG
Organism: uncultured Clostridia bacterium; assembly: GCA_947165425.1. Classification (GTDB taxonomy): domain Bacteria; phylum Bacillota; class Clostridia; order Christensenellales; family Aristaeellaceae; genus RUG11272. The sequence goes on along the minus strand of CAMVAJ010000005.1, from coordinate 23,796 downwards.
TGCAGCCAGCTGGAGACGCCGCCCGCCACAAAGGGATAGCAGCCCTCGCAGATCACGCAGATCCTCATGTTCCGCCCTCCCATTCCAGCCGCACGGTATTCTGCGTTGCCCGGAGCCAGAGGCAGCCTTCGCCCGCGGGGAAGCTCTCCGCGCCGGTTACCCGGCTGGGAATCTCGTCGGTATACAGGCACAGCCAGGCCTCGTCATAGAAGGAGGAGAGATTCAGCTCGAGTGCGCTGCCGGTCCATCGACGCTCCACGCCGAGCCGGTCATACCGCTGCACGGCGGCGGCCGCCTCGGAGGCGGTGCACCAGCGCAGGGCGGGATAGGCCGAAGTGATCTCCTCCAGACTGTCGGTGAAATCGTCGCGCATCCGCTCCCAGCCCAGTTCCGCGCCGCGCTCCACGTCCAGCACATCGTCTGGGTGGATGAAGTGGGAGTATACGCCGTGCAGCATTAGCTCGCCCGACGTGACCAGCCGAATGTAGCTGTCGATGGAGAAGCCCGAGGTGATCCGGGGCACGGAGATGCTGCCGTCGGCCTCCTCCCCGAATTCCTGCACCAGGGCGTTGACCCCGTTCTCCGGGAGATAGAGCCCGGAGATGACAGAGAGCTCGGGGACCGTCCGCAGCAGCACGCGCTGTCCTTCCGCGCTCAGATAGTTGGAGGGCGGAACGTAGCTGGTGAATGCGGCTTCGGGCAGGAAGGAGCGCCCGTAGCGGACCAGCTCCTTCACAGCCTTGGACATATTGGCCTCGGAGGACCAGGTCGTATAGTCCTCCCCGGCGTACTGCCAGCCGTCCAGGCACAGGGGCTGGTGGTTGTAGCCGTGCAGCCCCACCTCGCCGCCGGACTGCAGCAGCTCGGAGGCGTAATAGCGCAGGAGGGCGTGATCCTCGGTGTCCGGCTGGAAGGGCGGCTCCATCTGCCGGTTGTAGGTCTCCACCAGCACGCCGGTGTAGCGCAGGCTAAAGCGCCGGCTGAGGGCTTTCATATCCGGCCACCAGTGATTGCGGAAGAAGCTTTGGATGCTCATGCCGTACTGCTGCTGGATCAGCTCGTCGAAGCCCTCCGGCTGCGGGGCCGGGAAATCGTCGATGAAAACCATGCCAGCGTTGACGATGGGGAAGATTAGCTTGTCCTCCAGCGCCCGCAGCGTGATGATCACATGGCCGCGGGAGTCCTTGCCGCCGATCAGCGTGTGATTGCACACGGCCACCCGGCCCTGGCCGACCTCGCGGGTCCACAGAAGGGGCGTGTCCGCCTCGTCGGCGGTGGTCATCAGCACACGGCAGTCCCCCTCCAGCCGGAGGGAGAGGGCGAAATCGCTGAGCTCCTCGTCCATGGTGAGCCCGTCGAAGAGGTTGAGCGTGCCGGAGACCATCCGCAGCGCGGTGTACTCCCGGTAATCATGCCCGCCGTCCATGATGCCGAGCTTATGGCTGACAATCCGCAGCCAGCTGTCCACGGAGGGGACGCACATCAGCGCCAGGCGGCCGCCATTGTTGACCCAGTTGAACAGCGTGACCGCGCCTTCCCCCTCCAGGGCGCTCAGCGCAGGGGAGCAGACCAGCACGGTGCGGACATTTAACAGGGTGTTCGCGTCCAGCTGATCGGAAATCCGATACCCCAGACGCATCTCGTTCAGCGTTTCACAGACGGTGTCCAGCAGCGGGCTAGGCTCCTGGCTCAGCAGCAGCACATCAAAACCGCCGGTTTGCTCGGCCTGCGCCGAAACCGACAGCGTTTCCAGCCGGAGGGGCCTGGCTTCCAGCGGCAGTCCGCTCTGAGAAACGATCAGCGCGAACCCCAGCGCCAGGCAGAGCAGCGGCGTGGTGATATACAGGATGGCATGCCTTTGCTGTCTCATGATACGCCTTTCAGAATATATTCCATCTTCTCCTGACCGTGGTAGCTCCAGAGGATGCCCGCCCGCTCCATCTCCTCCCGCAGGGCGCGCAGCTCCTGGAGATTCCGGCTGTCCACGGCGATGCGCATGAGCTCCAGCCAGGGCTCCTCAGACCGGGGAAAGCGGCGGGTCAGCTCGCGGGCTGCCGTCTCCGCTTCGTGCGCCTGCCCCATGGCCAGCAGGTTCCGCGCTCTCAGGCAGCCCATGCCGAGATCGGTCTCCTCCGGCGAGAGCAGCGAGAGCTCCCGCTCCAAAAGCGTGCGCTGCCGGGTCAGCAGGTGCCCCTCGAGGAGCCCGCTCTGGATATAGGCTTCGATCTGCCGGATATAGGCCAGGCGCGCCTCGAGGTTGTTCGGCTGACGGGCCAGGAGCATCTGGCTCTGCTGCAGATCCATCTCGGTGCGCCGCTGATACTCGGTCAGCGTGGCGGTGGCGTAGTGGGCGGTCTCCGGATCGTCGTTGAAGCGCGCCATCATCAGCAGCTCCAGGTTCTCCTCGGGTGCGCTGTGCAGGAGCTTCATCATCATCTCCCGGCGGACCCGCGGCTCGCTGATCAGGAAGGCCTCCTCCATGGGGACGGTGGAGGCCGCCTCGGGATCCGGGACGGTATAGCTGCGCCGGAGGGGGTCCTCCCGCATGATCATATCCCGCAGCGCGCCCTCCTCGGGCGGCGGGCTGAGCAGCAGCGTACAGCCGCACAGCGGGCCGAAGATCGGGAGCAGGGCGCAGAAAAGCATCTCGCCCCAGGCCAGCCGTATGCCCCGGCTGCGGCCGATCAGCGGCAGGGCGCACAGCATCAGCAGATGCACCAGCGCCAGCGGGATCAAAACCCTCATGTTATCCAACCGAGACATCCTCCGATATCACTTCGCATCTCATGCCGTAGGCGTGGAAGCGCGCGTCGATGGCCGGAATCCGGTCCGTGGTGGCCTGGGGGAACAGAACGTAGTAGCAGCCGTCGTCCAGGCGGCCCACCACGTCGGTGCTGCGCACCAGCTTGCCGATATAGCGATCGATCAGCTCCATGTCCATGGCGTGATCGGCCTGCAGCCGGACCAGCACATGGTCTCCGGTGCGCCGCTGGCGGATGGTCTGATACACGCCCAGGGCGGACCGGAAGGCCTCGGGGGTGAGGATATGGGTGTTCTCGTAATAGAGATCGTCCACCTCGCGGTGATAGTGGATGGCCCGGGCTAGGGCGCTCTGCACCAGGCCGGCCACCACGCTCAGCAGGTTCTCCATATACATGCTCTGCTGCTCAAAGGACACGTTCCACAGCATCAGTACGGCCATCATGTCGCCCTCGGCGATCACGGGCAGGGCGTAGACCGGATAGCCGTTCATGAAGGTGTGGTTGGCGAAAAGCTTGCCTTCCTTCAGCCGCTCATACATGGGCGCGTAGTCGAGCATGTTGAGGGAGCGGGGGAGCTGCTGCATCTCCCGGGAGCGCACCACGAGGCGGATATAGTCGCTGCCCGGCTTACACTCGTAGATTGCGACGCTGCTGTTCTGCAGGGTGCTCTCCAGCACATGGAGCGTCGAGAGGAACACCTGCACGGGCTGCAGGCTGTCCAGCTCCCGGGTGATCTGATAGATGCGCCCGTAGCTGTCGCGATAATGGTAGATCTGTTCCTTGAGCTGGTTGCGGTCCTCGTAAGTGCTCTGATAGATGTCCTCCACGAACTCCTTCTCGCGCTGGAGCTCCTCACGCTCCTTCTGCAGCAGCTCCACCTTGACGCGCTGCCGGTCCCGCGCGTAGCCGAAGAGGCTGCCGCAGAGAAGATAGATACTCATCGGCAGCCAATGGTCCGTGTTGTAGACCAGGTCGGACCCGGCGCCGCCGTGCCGTATGAAGTTGTATCCGTACCAGATGCAGGCCAGCACCGAGGCGGTCGTGCCCGCGGTCCGCCCGTGCACGAAGCCGATCAGGATCACATACAGCAGGATATAATCCACGGCGGCCAGCTGCGCGTTGGTCTCGCCCAGTTGGGTCAGCCACGCAGCCAGCAGGCCCAGCAGGATGACCTCGGCCCATTTGAGAATCTCCCAGCCCAGCTTCCCGGCGGGCAGGCGAAGACCGCGCTTGTGCTGCTCCTCCGGTTTCTCCCGGGCGCAGAGCTGGCTGATTTCCTGCCGGAAATCATGGCGCGGCACCCAGCCGAGGGCGGCGGCGCGGCGGCCCTGCAGTGCGGCGGCGCGGTGCTCGCCGCCCAGGTACACCGGATTCAGCTCCGGGAGCTCGTTTTTCAGGAGACGGACGGTCTCGCCGTAGGTGGCGGGCGCGCCCTGGGGCGCGTGCAGAATTCCCTCCAGCTCCAAGCTCACGGCATGCTCCAGCAGCACGCCAAAATCCTCGGCGTGCAGGAAATCGCAGGCGGTGTTCTCGGTACCGTTCAGCTGCCAGGCCTGTCCTCTCGCGGCGCTGGCCGCCGCCTGCGCGAAGAAGCTGCCCGGATCGCCGGGCTCGTACAGGCTGGTGGTGCGGATGATTAGTGTTTTAATCTTGTCCGTCGTGCCGCAGGTCACGCAGGACTCCGCCGCTTTGATCATGATGCCCGTCGGCGTATCCGGCACAGGGATCTCGTCCTCGCTGGGCGTCTGCGCAGAGCCAAAAACCCGCTGATCGGTGATCAGGATGAACTGCCTCACGCTGGTCGAGGTCGAGCCGTGCAGGATCTCGAACATGACGTCCAACTGGCTGCCCTGCACCGCGCCGTAGTCCCGGCTGTCCTCGCACTGGCAGGCAAAGAAAAACAGCACGGAATCGAAGCCGCCCGCCGTGATGTAGCGCATGGTGTCTTTTTTCTCAAGATCCATGCGAACATGGCGGACGCCGTTCAGCTTCTGACTTGGCGCCTCCTGGGCGCCAACCACCGTGATATCGTGCCCGCCACGGGACAGACGCTCGGCGATGGTCCATATGGACTTTGGAAGGACACCGGTTAAGAGCAATTTCATGTGATCTACGTCCTTATATAAGTATCGGTTGTCTCAAATGATTATACATGACCTCGCCCGTGTTTTCAAGGCAAAAATCCATGTGAATACAGCGAACATACAAGTTTTTTCCGCATGAAAAATAAATGAAATCGCCGCCCCCGGCAGGGAACGGCGAGAATGGATCAGACGGCGGACGGAGCCCCGCGGTATTCCAGACACAGCATGGTCAGATCGTCGAACTGCTTCGCGTCCCGGACGAAGCCGTCCACGGCGGCGCGGACGTTTTTGAGCACATCGACAGGCGAGGCCTCCGGGTCCTTGTTCAGGGCGGCGACCAGCCGCTCGGTGCCGAACAGCTCCTGGGCGGCGCTGGTGGCCTCCGGCACGCCATCCGTGTAGAGGAACAGCTTCGATCCCGGCTCCAGCTGAAGATTATACTCACGGTAACGGACGCCTGCCATGCCGCCGACGACAAACCCGTGCCGGTCCTTGTACAGCTCAAAGGGCTGACCGGGACGCTTCAGCATGGGGTACTCGTGGCCCGCGTTGGCGGCGGTCAGCCGGCCGGTGGAGAGCTCCAGAATGCCGACCCACACGGTCACGAACATCTCCATCTCGTTGTTGGAGCAGATGGCCTCGTTGGTCTTGGTCAGGATTTCGGCGGGGGAGCCACCCAGCATGGCCACGCTCTGCAGAATGATCTTGCTAGCCATCATGAACAGGGCGGCCGGAACGCCCTTGCCCGAAACGTCGGCCATCACCAGGCCAAGATGATCCCCGTCGATCAGGAAATAATCATAGAAATCGCCGCCGACCTCCCGGGCCGGGTCCATGCTGGCGTAGATATCGAAATCGGTGCGCTCCGGGAAGGGCGGGAAGACATGGGGCAGCATGGAGGCCTGAATCCGGGTGGCGAGGGACAGCTCGGTGACCATGCGCTCCTCCTGCGCCGTGATGCGCTTGAGCTGCGCCTCATGGTCCGTGAGGTCCCTCTCCATCTCCGCCATGATCCGGCTGAGGTTCTCCAGCTCGTCCCCGGTGCGGATCCCCAGGGAGTCGAAATGATTCTGATTGGGCGCGTTGCGCTGCTTATCCTGAACGTAACGCACGGCGGCGTTGGCGATGGCGTCGACGGGCTGGACCACGCTCGCCTTGATCTTTCTGGACACGCGCCAGGCGATCAGCGCCGTGGCGAGCGCCAGCGCGAGACCGATCTGCAGGGCGAAGCGGGCCATCGACGTGATGACGCTGTTCATGGAGATATCCACCAGCAGGAAGGCGCAGGTCTCGCCCGACGCGTCGCGGATCGGATAGCCCGCTGTGCACATCCATCCATAGCCGGGCGTCTGATCCACGTCATAAAGGATTCCTTCGCCGTTCCAGTCCAGAAACTTTCGCATGCCCTGCTCGTCGACAGTTTCCCACTCTCCGGCGGAGTAGGGATCCTGCGGATCGGTGTCCACGAGATAGACCATGGCGCGGGTCGCCTCGTCGAACATCGCCAGATAGACATAGTCCACGTCGATCATGTAGCCGCTCAGCATATGCTGGAGCAGATCATAGGTGCCGGCCATGGTCTTCACGTCCGGCTGCTCGGTGAAAAGCTTCCGGTAAGCCTCGGTCCCCATCTGACTCCGCTGCTCCGGCGTCAGAGCCCGGTAAATGCCCATCACCTTTTTGGAAAATCCGACGGCGTCCGCGCCGTGGCTGGCGGAGAGAGAGGCGTTTCGGGTCGTCTCAAAGGCCCGGCGCGTATACTGGTTGAAAATGGTATAGCCATACATCCCCGTGCCGATGACTAGCGCCACCAGGCCGAGAGCGACGGCGGCCAGAACCGTGGAACGGAGGGTCTTGGCGGTCAGGGATCTGTTTTTAGGGAGGGAGACGGCGCTGGCCTCCCGCTCAATCTGATTTGTTTTCATATGAATTTCCTTTGGCTCACAGATGCAAAAGGGATGGAGACAAAAAGCTTACAAACCGTTCAGTCCGCCGGCTCGAGGGACCAGCGGATCAGATCAACGATGATGGGCCGGAGCTTTCTAGCTTTCTCGGACAGCTCATATTCAACCCGAACGGGAACCTCCAGATACTCTCTGCGCAGGATCAGCCTGTCCCGCTCCAGTTCCTTCAGCGTCTGGGAGAGCATGGTGTTGGAGATGCCGTGAACGCTGTGCAATAGCTCGTTATAACGGCTCCGCCCGTTCTGCGTCAGGGCGCAGAGCACCGGCAACTTCCATTTGCCGCCGATGCTGTCCAGGGCTCGCTGCAGAGCGCAGTCAGGCGCGCAGGGACATTCATGGCGCTGTGACATGTGCATCTCCCTCCCACTCAGGTGTTTCTTTCCCGCTCTGTTTTAGCTCAGTTATTGACAGGAGTGCTCCTGTCCTGTATCATCATAGCAGATAAGGATTCCGTTGTAAAGGCCGAATCTTTATCAATTCAGATGCGTTTTGCCAGAAGAAATCCGGCAGATGAGGGATTGTGGCATGAGCGAAGCATTTGACATTCAGGAATATATGAGGAGGATGCTGATTGAAAACCCTGTATCTGGAATGTGCCATGGGCGCCGCGGGCGACATGCTGATGGCGGCGCTGCTGGAGCTGATCCCGGACCGGAAGGCGTTCGTTGATCAGATGAACGCGCTGGGCCTGCCCGGTGTTCAGGTGGAAGCCGAGCAGGCGGTCAAGTGCGGCGTGATTGGGACCCACATAAAGGTGACGGTGCACGGCGAGGAGGAGGAATCCGAGGACGAGCACGAGCATCACCATCATCTCGATCATGAGTTTCACGCGGTGAGGCAAAATAAGCTGTCTCCCACAGGCATATCTAGGGAGACAGCTTTTGTATTACATAAAGACAGACTTTGGTTTGCGAAAGTCGTTATTGACCATGCTCAAAGGGGTAAACCAGGCCCATCTGTCTGCGGCACTCGTCCATCATCTCCATCACGTCCAGCGTGGCCTGATGGGGAACAAAGCGGCTCTCCCGCAGTCCCTCCCGGATTTCTGAGGCCACGATATCAAACTCGTTCAGCATCCTTCCATAGGCGGCCAGCTTCTCGGTGCGCCCGACCCTCCGGCTCAGCTTCACATGATTCGTCATGTGAAAGAACCAAAGTTTGGTTTTGGCCTTGCTGCCAATCAGCGCCATTTTCTCCATGCCGTTGTAATCCAGCAGAGAGGTGCTGATCTCACAGTTCAGCCCGCCGGGATAGGAAAGGATAATCTCCTCGCCGGTGTCGATGCCGCCCTGCAGCGATCCTTTGCAGACGATCTGGCTGGGCTTCCCCAGGAGACGGTAGGCGTAGGTGAGCGGATAGATCCCGATGTCCAGCAGCGCGCCGCCGGCCAGATTGGGATCGGATACCCTCGGGGCATAGGAAATGCTCTTCAGATGATAGCTGAAGCGGAGCTTCTTGATCTCGCCGTATTCCCCCGCGTCCAGCCACTTTTTCACCTGGTTAGCGATGGGGGAAAACCAGGTCCACATGGCCTCCGTGAAATAGACTTTGGTCTCTTTACTGCACGTAAGGATCTCTCTGGTCTGCCGCGCGTCGGTGGTGACCGGCTTTTCACATAGAACAGGCTTTCCGAGACGAAGCGCCTGCAGCGCGTATTCGGCATGGCTGGTGTGCGGCGTTACGATATAGACACCGTCGACCACGGGTGCGGTGATGGCCTCCTCGGCGGTCCGGGCCGCGAGGGCGCCATAGGTCCGCGCAAAGGCTTCGCAGCGCTCGGGCGTATGGGTATAGACGGCCGCGATCCGATGCCGCCTGGAAGCGCAGATCTCTTTGGCGACCTGCTTTGCCAATGTCCCGGCTCCGATAAAAGCCCAGTTGAATTCGTTGCTCAAAGTGCTCCCTCCCTCTTCAGCGTCGCATTTCCGCTCGGTTTTCTACGCCGATTTTGCCATATATTGGCTTTGGCGTCAAGCGATTAATGCACGTTTCGATCTGGGCTTGACAGCGCGGCGGGCGGCGTGATAGCATGAGAACAGACAATCTTTTTCTTTCTTGACGTAAGGCATCAAGGCCGAGGGCGACGTGTACTTCTGCTGGTGGTGGACAACTGCTGCCTCGACGTGCAGGCCGTGCTTTCCAGCGAGGATCTCATGGCGCTGATGAACCTGGCCGCAGAGTAATCAAAGAAATCCCAAATGAGGGCGTGTCGCCCGGGTAATCAGCCCGGGCGGTACGCCCGCAGACGAAAACCGTCAGCTCGGTGATCCGCCGGACTGACGGTTTTTTGTCTATGAACAGGAATACAGATCAGGTTTGTTTCAAGGGGCCAATGTCTTTCATTGGGAGCCGGACGGAGACAGCCCTCCAGGCAGAGCAAAGGTTCATTCCGTCCAGAGGAGATGATCCCCGGCGGCCTCCGACATGACGGTCTCCAGGTATCGCCCGAAGGCGGAATCGGTCTGGGACTGCCAAAGTGCCCACGCGGGATCCTCCCGCCAGGAGGGATCGTCCCGCCGGTAGGTGCCGGAGAAATAGGCGAGGTTGAAGCGCGCCGCGTAATCGGCCATCAGGCTGATCTCCGCCTCGCTCCCGGTGAGGGAGGCCTTCAGCTTGTCGCGGGCGATGCCAGTGAACCAGTCCTGGCTGAGGGAGAGAAAGCTCTCCGGCAGAAAGCGCGCATCCAGCGCGCACGCCTCATAGCGGAGATTTTGCGCATCAGAGTAGGTCACCATGGCATAGCGGTGGGGCCAGATGCAGAACGCGCCGAGAGCGGCGTCTGCCAGATTGCCGCTGCGCGCGATATGCTGGATGTGCAGATGCCCGGAGAGTTTCAGCGTGACGCCGTATTGCTCTGTCAGGGCTGACATATGCTCGTGCCCGAACATCAGGAAGTTCTGCGACGCAGTGCCGGGGCCATGTAGTGCAGGTCGGACACCACCGTCAGACGGGTCTCGGCGGCGCTATGCGCCGGAGCGCAGGACAGCAGCGCCAGCACCGCCGCGATGAGGACGGTGATCCTTCGGCTGACCGCGGCGTGTTTTCGCCGGTTCTGCGCCACCGGGCTCGGACGCTCAGTGGGTGCCGCCATAGGTGTTGCTCAGATCCGCGACGACGGTCTGCACGGGCGCTTCCTTGCGGCGGGAGACCGCGATGCGCTTTTTGAGCTCCTCGTAGTAGCAATCTTCATCGATGGGCAGGCTCACTTCCTTGCCCAAAAAGGCGGAGAGGTGCATCGCGTTGGAGAGCATCAGGCCGCGGATCCCTTCCCGTCCGTCCGCGACCAGCGGCTCCCCGCGCAGGATCGCGCCGCCCCAGGCGTTCACGACCCCGGTGTGCTGGGGATTGAGCCCGTCGGTCTCCACGATGGTCTTTTTGCTCGGCATGCTGGCAAAGGGCTCCTTGTTCGTGGCGCTCCACTCCGGCTCGGGAACGCTGAACTCCTCCAGATACAGCTGATTGTTCTCCACCAGCAGCTTCGCGCGGTCCATCTGGATCTCAAAACGGTTGGAGCCGTGGGCGTCACCGGTGGTAGTGACGAAAACGCCCGTCGCGCCGTTCTCGTATTCGACGTAGGCGGTCACGTCGTCCTCCACCTCGATGTTGTGCCAGAGGCCGAACTTCAGGTGGGCCTGCACCTTGACGGGCATGCCGCAGATCCATTGCCATAGATCCAGCTGGTGCGGGCACTGATTGAGCAGCACGCCGCCGCCCTCGCCCGCCCAGGTGGCGCGCCAGGCACCGGAATCATAGTATACCTGCGGACGATACCAGTCCGTGATGATCCAGTTGGTGCGGCGGATCCGTCCATACGCGCCGGACTGCACCAGCTCCCGCATCTTCCGGTAGACACAGTTGGTTCGCTGGTTGAACATCAGACCAAATACCACCTCCGGGTGGCGGTCGGCCATCTCGTTCATCTCCCGGACCTGCTTGGTATACACGCCCGCAGGCTTCTCGGACATCACGTGGATTGAACGCTTCATACACTCCATGGCCAGTCCGGGGTGAGCGTAGTGCGGCGTGGCGACGATGCAGGCGTCGATCAGGCCGCTGTCCAGCATGGCTTCTGCCGTATCGAAAAAGGCGACGCCTTCTCCCAGCCGCTGCGCAGCCCAGGCCTTGCGGGCGGGATTGATGTCCGCGATCGCCGTCAGCACAAAATCAGGGCACTCTCCGTCCACCACCCGGCACGCATGGCCGCTGCCCATATTGCCGATGCCAATGATTCCAAGGCGAATCTTCTGATCCATTTTAGCTGTTCCTCCTTAAAGAAGCTTTCTGAGGGCTTCGCAGGCGGTGTCAAAGGCCGCGTCGCTGCTGGGATAGCTGAAAGCATCGATCTGTGTGCGCTGTCCGGACTGCTCCAGATTTTTCAATCCGTCGAATACGCTCAGATGCGGCTCTACGGTGACAGCCTGCCCGCCCATTGCGCGGAAGTCGCGCAGAATTTCTCCGACGTGTCCGACGCCGCACCCGGACGGCACGACACGTCCGTCCGGCAGCGCATCCTTGATGTGCAGATATTTGATGCGATGCTTGAGCATAGCCCATGCTTCCGCCGTGTCCTGGCCACACTGAACGAAATTAGCAGGGTCAAAGATACCCCGGAGCGACGGGAAAGCCGTCAGAAGATCGAGACAGCGGCCGGCGCTATCGCCGTAGATTCCCTTTTCATTCTCATGGCACAGATCGATGCCGCTGTCCTTTGCCAGGTCCAGCATCTGGCCCATCCAATCGATGACCTTATTCCGGAAAGCCGCCTTCTGATCATCAGAGACATAGAAGGAGAACAGACGCACGTTTTCCGCGCCCAGCACATCCGCCAGCGCCAATACATGGCGCAGCTTGTCCAGATGCGCTTCGAAGGCTTCTGTCTCAATGGAAATCTTGCCGATGGGGGAGCCCATGGACCAGACCGAAAGGCCGGCGCTGTCCAGCTTACGGCGCACCTCTCTGGCTTTCTCCAGGGTGATATCGGCGATGTTCTCCCCGTCCACACCGCGGATCTCCAATCCGTTCAGCCCGTTGCGCTGCATCGCCGCAATTTGTCCGTCGATCTGCCCGGAGGCTTCATCGGCGAAGGCGTAGATTCTGATGGGATCCATGCTAATCACTCCTCAAAGCTGTTCTGAATCACAGATCTATCGGTTTCAGATGATTGTGTTGGAAAACGCGCTTGTCAGTTCGCCAGAGTCTTTGGAATGTCTCAATCGGACCAGGTCAGGAGCGTACCGTTCGGGCGGACGGTCATCAGGGTCAGCCCCGCGTCCCGGGCCAGCGCGGCGCCCTGCTCGGTGGGGTAGGTCTTGGACGCCAGAACCGGCACGCCGCATCGAATGGCCTTTCGCACCATATCCGCCGGCATGCGCCCCGTGGTGAACATCAGGCATTGGCTCAGATCCACGCCATGGATGGCGGCCCAGCCGACCACCTTGTCCAGGGCGTTGTGTCTCCCGATATCCTCCCGCGCGATCAAAAATAGATCCCTGCGGGACAAAAAGCAGGCGTGCGCCGCGTGAGTGGCAGTATAGAGCGGCTGATCCGTTTGGTTCAGGCGCTCCGCCAGCGACCGGATCCAGTCAGACTGCCACTCGATGGGCTGCACGGGTTTCATCGCGGCTTTCTTGCTGCTTGCCAGCATTTGACGATCCGAGCAGCTCGTGTCCACATGATGCGTGATGGCGTCGTCAAGCAGCGCATCCGCGTCTGGCCTGACCGTCACCCGGGCGCGCCGGCCGTCCTCGCAAATCTCTAAAAGAAGGATCTCCCCGGCGGTTGACACGAGCCCTTCCGTCAGCAACCGGCCCACAGCCAACTCATCCAGATGCTCCGGCGTGCAGGTCACGTTGACGGCGGGCCGCTCGTTGATCCAAATCACGATCTGGTGTTCCCTGGCCAGATTGAGCGGATGCGCCTGTGCCGATCGGACGAAGGTCTCGGGCTGCGCCTTGTCGAAACAGTCTATCACCCTCATATGAAACGCCTCTGTGTCATGTTAAAATTCTTGATCGCGGACGAAGCAGAACGTCAGATCAGCTCGAAGGCGTGGAAACTCAGCGCGCCCTCTCCGACATAACGGAAGAAGAGCGCCTGCTTTCCCGAGACGGGCTGCAGTTCGCCGTCCGCCTTTGCGATGGCTTGCGTCTGGTCGCACGCAATCGGGACAGTGGCGATGATTTGCTTGAAGGCGGGATCCAGCGCAACCTCCATGGAGCCCTTCGCATGGCCGCTGACCTCGAGCCTGATGCGGGCCGGCGCGCTCAGGTCGAAGTATTTGAAGCCCGCCAAGGCCCCGGAACGCATGTTGGCGATGTACTGGTCGCCGTTCGTCTCCCGATCTTTGCCGGTCTGGGTGAAATAGGGGTGCTTCTCCTTATCAAATTTCCGGTCATAACGCGCGGTTCCCTCGGCGCTCCAGAGGTTGCAGGCGATCCGGGCTTCATAGCGACCCAACCCGTTCAGGGGCCCGCCGTTCAAGCCGCAGGACGTGACCTCAGCCTGGAGGAAACCGCCCTCGGGGGTGCGCTCCAGCCGCTCCGCGCAGGCCTGACGGGAGTAGGAGTGCCGGTTGGTCTGCCGGTGATAGAAGATATACCATTCCCCCTGCAGGCAGGCCATGCCGCCGTGGGTGTTGCCCAGATAGTTGGCGGCGTGCCGCTCGTCGGTGTTCCCGTTCAGATGCAGATCGCCCAGGTCCACCAGGGTCCCGCCGAAACGGAAATCGCCGTCGGGCCGGTTGGAGTAGGCCCAGCATAGCTCGTGGTTGTGGGTCGAGGAGTAGACAAAGACATATTTTCTGTCGATTTTGCGGATGGAGGACGCCTCGAAAAACTCATGACCGCGGAAATCCTCGGGCGCGGGGGTCTCCTGGTTGGTTTTCAGCGGGAAGAGGAGCTTCGGTCCGGCCTTGACCGTCACCATATCCCGCTCCAGCTCCAGCACCACGCCGCCACTGTTCCTGTGCCCCCGAAAACGGCTCATCACGGCAGGCACAGGGGTTTCAAAGCCGGAGTACAGCCATACTCGACCGTCGTCGTCCACCAGAATCGCGGGGTCGAAGGGGAATTCATCGCCCTTGCGGCGGCCCCAGATCTTGCCGTCCGGGAAATGGACATGGCCGTAAAACGCATACTGTCCATCCGGCGTATCGCACACCGCCACGCCGATCACGCCGAGAAAGTCAAAGGCATAATAGAGATAATACCGTCCATCCGGCCCCTGGGCGACGTCCGGCGCGAAGAGAATTCGCAGCCCAAGGCGGTTCATGGGATCCTGATTCTTTTTAAATATGGTGCCAGAGCAGGTCCAGGCGGAGAGATCGTTCACCGGCGCAGACCAGCAGACATAGTCGTTCACGCAGAAAATCGGCGCGTTGAAACGGTCGTGAGATCCGTAGACATATACGCGGTCTCCAAAGACGTGCGGTTCGCCGTCCGGTATATACTCCCAGGAGGGCAGATAGGGGTTGAACACCTGCGACATGCTGATTCCACCTTTCCGTGAGCGGGCTTGCTGTTTGGGGCACAAAAGAACGCCCCCATGGATTTATCTTGTTTTATTATAAGAAATCTGAGCACGTTTGTAAACATGAAAGGCATATGAAAAAACAAAGGCGGGTGGCAAAAAGCACTGAACTGTGATAGAATCAGGGAGCTGCCGAAACGCGTCAGCTTTGGCGGCGGATAAGACCCATGCTCGAGGTGTACATTCCAATGAATTCCTGGGTAGCTTATGGAATCGACCTGATTCTGCTTTTCTTTATGTATTCCTTTGCCGGCTGGTGCATCGAGGTGATACTGAAATACATTCAGTACCACCGTTTCATCAACCGCGGCTTTCTGACCGGACCGATCTGCCCGATTTATGGCACAGGGGCGCTTCTGATCACCGTTGCGGTGGAACTCCTCACGCCGATCGAGAAGGCGGTCGGTACGACCTTCGTCATCTCCTTCCTCCTCTGCGGCGCGGTGGAGTACATCACAAGCTATGTGATGGAAAAGCGCTTTCACGCCCGATGGTGGGACTATAGCCGGAAGCCGATGAACCTGAACGGACGGATCTGGATCGGCAATCTGATGCTGTTCGGCTTGGGCGGGGTTGCGATCATCCATCTGATCAATCCGATCCTGTTCCGATGGCTGGAAGAGCCGGGCATGCTGGTCAAAGAACTGGTGGCGGCCGCGCTGCTTGCCGTCACGCTGGCAGATTACGCCATGACCCATCTGGTGCTGAAGCTGGTCAAGCTTGGCGTGGAGAACAGCACTGCGGACAGCACCGAGGAGATCAGCCGGGAGATCCGCGCGCTGCTCTCAAATCGATCCATGTTCTATCAGCGCTTTGCCGATGCCTATCCCGAGGTGATCTACCGGACGGACCGCGTCAAGCGGCGGCTGGAGGCGATCAAGGCCGAGAGCGAGCGCATCCGGAGAGAGGCGGAGGAGCGGCTGAACAGCGTCTCTGAAAAGATCGAGCCGACGGCCCTGATCAAAGCCGGGCTGATCGAGAAGCAGGATCGGCTGATCGCCCTCACCTATGACGCAGGCACGGCCAGCGACGCGGCGCGCGAGCTGAAGGCGGAGATCGACGAGCAGAAGGCCCGGCTGCAAAACCGGCCGCTGGCGAAAATCGAAAACAGAATGAGGAGAACAAGGCCATGAGAATCTATGTGATCCGCCACGGGGAGACTGAGATGAATGTGAAGCGCGTGAAGCAGGGCTGGATGGACGCGCCGCTGAACCAGTCGGGCCGCGAGCTGGCGGTGCTGACCGGACGGGCGCTGCGGGGCGTGCATTTCGACGGCTGCCTCTCAAGTCCGCTGAGTCGCGCGCGGGAGACCGTGGAGATCGTGCTGCGCGAGAGCGGCAACGCCCATGTGACGGTCCGGACGGACGACCGTCTGAAGGAGATCAATTTCGGCCTGGAGGAGGGGAGACCGGCCCAGTCCAGCACCATGCCCCAGGAGACGGCGGAGCTGTTCTTCAAGGACGCCTTCCGCTTTCCGGGCTTCCCCGAGGGGGAGAGCATTCAGGATCTCTGCGGCCGGACGGACGCGTTTATGCGGGACTTCCTTCATGGTGAAAAAGAGGGCACATGGCTGATCGGAACGCACGGCTGCACGCTTCGCGCCCTGCTGAATCCGTTTTATGAGCACCCAGAGCGTTTCTGGCAGGGCTGCGTTCCGCCCAACTGTTCGATCACGATCCTGGAGGTAACCGACGGCCACCCTGCAATCGTGGAGAGCGACAGGATCTTCTACGATCCGGCGCTGCTGGTGGATCATTACCGCGGAATCATCCGAAACTGATTATAAATGCCAAATGCGCAAAACGCTTGACATTCCGCGAAAAACTTGTTAAAATCGCCGCATCAGGGCGATGAGGAGTTCAAGTAGGCCTGACTGGACAGCGCTTCAGAGAGTCCCCGGCTGGTGCGAGGGGATGCGTGGGACAGGCCGAATTACCGCTCCGAGCCATCCGCTGAAGGCGCTTCCGGGAGGGAAACGCTGGGTAGGCGGCATCCGGTCCGCCGGTTACAGCGGGAGGGCGTTACCAGACGCCCGGCGAGGGGTTTTCGTGTGAGCGGAGCCCGAAAGCGGAAGTGGTACCATGACCATGTCATCTTCCCGAGCGGTTTTCAGCCGTTCGGTTTTTCTTTGTGATTCTGACTCTGAAAGAGGTGAAATGATATGCCTGAAAACATCTCCTTCGCCCGCCGTTTCGACGGCATCACCGGCAGCGCGATCCGTGAGATCTTCAAGCTCATTGCACAGCCGAACATGATCTCCTTCGCGGGCGGAAATCCTTCCCCCTCCGCGCTGCCGGATGAGACGGTGGCGCGGGTGGCGGCGGAGGTTCTGCGCGACGATGGCAAGCGGATTCTCCAGTACGGCGCGACGGAGGGCTATCCTCCCTTCCTGGAGAGCCTGCGCGCCTATGTGACGGAGAGCCTCGGCTGCGAGGTGCCGTCTGTCCTGCCTGTGACGGGCTCGACGCAGGCGATGGATCTCCTGTGCAAGGCGCTGATCGATCCCGGCGACGCGATCCTGGTGGAGAATCCGTCCTTCCTGGGCAATCTCCAGTGCATGAAGCTCTACCAGGCGCGCCTGGTGCCGGTGGAGAGCGACGAGGAGGGACTGCTCCCGGACGAGCTGGAGGCGGCGATGCGGCAGGAAAAGCCCAAGCTTTTGTACGTGATCCCGAACTTCCAGAATCCCACAGGCCGCACGACCTCCCTGGCCCGCCGGAAAAAGATCGCGGAGCTGGCGGCTAAGTACGGTGTTGTGGTGGCGGAGGACGATCCCTATCGGGATCTGCGATACCGCGGGGAGGCGCTGCCGGCGATCAAAACCTTTGACAAGGACGGCTGGGTGGTCTTCCTGGGCTCGTTCTCGAAGATCATCTCGCCGGGCATGCGTATGGGCTTCATGGCCGGAGACGCCGGCATCCTCCGCAAGTGCACGCTGGGCAAGCAGAGCGCGGATCTGCACACCGCGAACCTGACCCAGGCGATCGTGGACCGGCTCCTGCGCGAGGGCTTCCTGCCGGGCCATATCCAGCGGATCCGCGCGGACTATGCGAACCAGCTGGACGCCATGCTGAAGGAGCTCGAGAGCTTCCCCTCCGGTGTGCGCTATACCCGTCCCGAGGGCGGTCTCTTCCTGTGGGTCGAGCTGCCGCAGGGGATCGACGCGCGGCAGCTGCTCCAGAATGCGATCGAGCGGAAGGTCGCTTTTGTCCCCGGCACCCATTTCTACGCGCTTGGCGGACATGAAAACACGCTGCGGCTGAATTTCTCCAACTCGACCCTGGCGCAGATCCACACCGGCATGACGGCGCTGAGAGAGCTGCTCGAGGCTGAACTGCACTGAACCAAAACGATTATTAAAAGAAAGGCGGAATCCCTTATGCCACACATTCTTGACACCCTGAAGGAGCGGGGCTTTATCGCTCAGATGACCTATCCGGACGAGCTCTACGAGCAGCTCAAGGAGCCCACCACGTTCTACGTGGGCTTTGACCCCACCGCGGACTCCCTGCACATCGGGCACTACATCCCGATCATGGCCATGGCCCATATGCAGCGCGCGGGCCACAAGCCCATCGCGCTGATGGGCGGCGGCACCGCCATGATTGGTGATCCCTCCGGCAAAACCGATATGCGCAAAATGATGACCGTGGAGACCATCGACCATAACGTAGAGTGCATCAAGAAGCAGATGTCCCGCTTCCTTGACTTCAGCGACGGTCAGGCCATCGTGGTCAACAACGGCGACTGGCTGCGCCACCTGAACTACATCGAGTTCATGCGCGACATCGGCGCGCTGTTCTCGGTCAACGAGATGCTGACCGCCGACGCTTACAAGGCCCGCATGGCCACGGACAACGGCCTCTCCTTCCTGGAGTTCACCTACATGCTCCTGCAGAGCTATGATTTCCTGGAGCTGTTCCACCGCTATGGCTGCCGGCTGCAGATGGGCGGCAACGACCAGTGGTCCAACATGATGCACGGCGCGGATCTGATCCGCCGCAAGGATCGGCAGCGGGCCTTCGCCTGCACCTTCCAGCTCCTGCTGACCCACGACGGCCGCAAGATGGGCAAGACGGAGGCGGGCGCGCTCTGGCTCGACGCCAACAAGTGCAAGCCCTATGACTTCTACCAGTACTGGCGGAATGTGGACGACCAGGATGTGAAGAAGTGCCTGAGCCTTCTCACCTTCCTGCCGATGGACGAGGTCAACCGTCTGAGTGCGCTGGAGGGCGCGGAGATCAACGAGGCCAAGAAGGTCCTGGCCTTCGAGGTGACCAAGCTGGTTCATGGCGAGCAGGCCGCGCAGGAAGCGGCTGACGCGGCGGCCTCGCTGTTTGCCAAGGGCGGCAGCGGCGCGGGCGTCCCGACCTGGGAGGTGACCGCGGAGACCCTGGCGGCGGATGGCCGCGTGACCACAGTGCTGGCGGACTGCGGCCTGTGCAAATCTCGCAGCGAGGCCAGACAGATGATCTCCTCCGGCGCGGTGCTGCTGGGCGAGGAGAAGGTCACGGATGTCAACGCGGTGATCACCCCTGAGATGATCGGCGGCGAGGGTCTGCTGCTGCGCCGCGGTCAGAAAAAGTATATGAAGCTGGTTCTGAAATGAGCGGCTACCGGACCCTGAAGGCGCCGGGGGCGGCGGAGTTCGTGGTGAACAAGAGCCGTTTTATCGGCTACGCCTCGCCCGTGAAGGACGAGGCCGACGCCCTGGCCTTCCTGGGCGAGATCCGGGCGAAGCATCGGGACGCGACCCACAACTGCTATGCCTATACTCTCGGCAGGAATATGGGCGTCATGCGCTATTCCGACGACGGAGAGCAGGGCGGAACCGCGGGGCTGCCAATGATGGAGGTCATCAAGCAGCGGCAGGTCTGCGACTGCTGCGTGGTGGTGACCCGCTATTTCGGCGGTGTGCTCCTGGGCGCGGG
The DNA here is from genome assembly GCA_947165425.1 of uncultured Clostridia bacterium. Taxonomy (GTDB): domain Bacteria; phylum Bacillota; class Clostridia; order Christensenellales; family Aristaeellaceae; genus RUG11272. Next base: position 4,528 of record CAMVAJ010000005.1, on the reverse strand, counting down.
CGGTCTGGTGCGGGCCTACTCCAAGGCCTGTGGGATCGGGCTGGACGCGGCGAAAATCGTGGTGATGGAGGAGACGGAGCGGCTGCTCTGCGAGGTCTCCTACCCGCTGTGGGACCGGACCCAGCACTTACTGAAGAGTCAGCCGGTCCAGCTTCTGGAGCCCGAGTTCGCGGCTGCCGTCACCTTTACGCTGCTAGTGAGAGTGCAGGACAGCGCGGCTGTCCAGCGGGAGCTGATCCAGAAAACGGACGGCCGGATCGAAATCCTCTCCGATGGGTCAGACTATATGGCCTGGGAGGCCGGTGAAACCTGAAAAAAACTCGACTGCCCTATGCGGACAGTCGGGCTTTTTGTGGGTGTTATACATTCAGGGCTTGCTTCTCGCCCAGCACGGCGCGGTTGGCATCCAACAGCGGGCGCACCGTCTCCGCGAGGAACTGCTCCACCTGCTCGGCACTGCGGCCGGTATAGTGCTCCGGGGTGAGGATCGCGGCGAGCTCCTCTCGCGAGGTCTGGAAGGTCGGGTCGTCACAGACGCGCTCAATCAGATCGTTGGGCTTGCCCTCGGCCTTGACGCGCTGTGCGGCAGCCTGGGCGTAGTCGCGCAGCTTTTCATGCAGCTGCTGGCGATCGCCGCCCTTTTTGACTGCGTCCATCATGATGTTCTCTGTGGCCATGAAGGGAAGCTCGTTCATCACGCGCTGACGTATCACGTTCTCATAGACCACGAGCCCGTCGCAGACGTTCATCATGATGTTCAGAATGGCGTCCACCGCCAGGAAGGCCTCGGACATCGCGATGCGCTTGTTGGCGCTGTCGTCCAGCGTCCGCTCGAAGAACTGCGTGGAGGCGGTCCAGGCGGGGTTCAGCGCGTCGGCCATGACATAGCGCGCCAGGGCGTCGATACGCTCGCATCGCATGGGGTTGCGCTTGTAGGGCATGGCGGAGGAGCCAATCTGATGCTTCTCAAAGGGCTCCTCCATCTCCTTAAAGCTGGCCAGCAGCCGCATGTCATAGGCGAACTTGGAGGCGGTCTGCGCGATACCCGAGAGCACGTTGGCGACCTGCGCGTCCACCTTGCGGGAGTAGGTCTGGCCGGAGACCGGGATGACCTTGTCGAAGCCGAAGGCCTCGGCGATCTCCTGCTCGACGGCCAGAATCTTGCGGCTGTCGCCGTTGAAGAGCTCCATAAAGCTGGCCTGCGTGCCGGTCGTGCCCTTGGAGCCCAGCATGGACAGCGTGGAGAGCCGATGCTCCAGATCCTCATAGTCCATCATCAGCTCGTTGAGCCAGAGGGTGGCACGCTTGCCCACGGTGGTTAGCTGTGCCGGCTGGAGATGGGTGTAGGCCAGGCAGGGGAGGGAACGGTGCTTCTCCGCGAAGTCCGCCAGCAGCGCGATCACGTTCAGGACCTTGCGGCGGACGACCTGCAGCGCCTCGCGCATGATGATGATGTCCGTATTGTCTCCGACATAGCAGGAGGTGGCGCCGAGATGGATGATGCCGGCCGCCTTGGGGCACTGAAGACCGTAGGCGTAGACGTGGCTCATGACGTCGTGCCGAACCTCGCGCTCGCGGCGCTGGGCATCCTCGTAGTTGATGTCCTCCGCGTGCGCCTCCAGCTCGTCGATCATCTCCTGGGTGATCGGCAGCCCCTGGTGCATTTCAGCCCTCGCCAGGGCGATCCAGAGCCTGCGCCAAGTGCTGAACTTGTGGTCTTCGGAGAAGAGAAACTGCATCTCATCGGAGGCGTACCGGGTAGAAAAAGGGGATAGATAGCGGTCGTGCGCCATGAGAAATGCCTCCCTTGTCACAGCTTGAAGTAGTCTACACCGCCCTCAAACAGCGGCTGGTACCGGTTCCCGGGCAGATTCAGATACAGCCCGTCCCCGCTGCGCTCGGTGTGGCCCATCTTGCCCAGCACGCGGCCGTCGGGGCTGGTAATGCCCTCGATGGCGAAGAGACTGCCGTTGGGGTTGAAGCGCATGTCCATGGCGGGTATGCCGTGCTCATCCACGTACTGTGTGGCGATCTGGCCCTTGGCGGCCAGCTCCCGCAGCAAGGATTCCGGACCGACAAAGCGGCCCTCACCGTGGCTGATCACCACCGTATGCACCTCGCCGGGCTCGCAGCGGCTGAGCCAGGGGGAGAGATTGGAGGAAACGCGCGTCCGCACCGCCATGGACTGGTGACGGCCGACCTCGTTGAAGGTCAGCGTGGGGCAGTTCGCGTCCGTATCGATGATGCGGCCATAGGGGACAAGGCCCAGCTTGACCAGCGCCTGGAAACCGTTGCAGATGCCCAGGGCCAGACCTCCGCGGCGATCCAGGAGATCGCCGACCGCGTCCGCCATCTGCGGATTGCGGAAGAAGGCGGTGATAAACTTCGCCGAGCCATCCGGCTCGTCGCCGCCGGAGAAGCCGCCGGGCAGGATCAGCATCTGGCTGTCGCGCAGCATGCGCGCTGCCTCGCGCAGAGACCCGGCAATATCGTCGGGGGTCAGATTCCGCACCACGAGGATCTCCGCCTCGCCGCCGGCGCGCTCCAGCGCCCGGGCGGTGTCGTACTCGCAGTTGGTGCCCGGGAAGACGGGAATCAGGGCTTTGGGCTTGCGCTGCAGTACGGCGGGCGCCTTCACACGCTCCTTCGCGTCAAAGGTGAAGGTTTCTGTGCGCTCGCCCTGCCGTCCATGCCAGGGGAAGACCTTGTCCAGCTTGGTCTCCCACAGCTCCTGGAGCGGAGCGAGATCCACGCGATCCCCCTCGTACTCAAGGACCCACTCCGGAAGGGTGTCGCCAACCTTTTCGCCCAGGGCACAGCTGGCCTCGCACTCAAAGAGTACGGCACCAAACCGCTGGGCGAACAGATCTCCGTCCCAGTCCTCGTCGATGCGGGTTCCGATACCGTTGCCCACGCCCATCTTGAACAGCGCTTCCGCCACGCCGCCCAGACCCAGAGCCCAGGCCGCCTTGATCTCCCCGGTACGGATGCCGAGGGTGACCGCGTCCAGCTCCGCCCGAAGGGCCTGCGCGTCAAAGGGATCGCAGTCGAGCAGGCGAATCTCATGGCCGGCCTCCTTGAAGTCGGGAGAGATGACCTGCTGCACTTTTCCGGGGGCGATGGCAAAGGAGCAGAGCGTCGGGGGGACGTTCAGCTTCTCGAAGGTGCCGGACATGGAGTCCTTGCCGCCGATGGAGGCGATCTCCAGGTTCAGCTGCGCGTCCAACGCACCCAGCAGGGCGGCCATGGGCTTGCCCCAGGAGGCGGGATCGGCGGTCATGCGCTCGAAATACTCCTGGAAGGTGAGGTAGGCGTCGCGGCGGTCAAAGCCGGCGGCCACGAGCTTGGCCACGCTCTCCACCACGGCCAGATAGCTGCCTTCATAGGGACTCTGACTCTCAATCTCCGGGTGGAAGCCGTAGGCCATGCCGGAGACGGTGCTGGTGACGCCGTGACGCACCGGCAGCTTCGCCACCATGGTCTGGGTGGGGGTCAGCATACGAGACCCGCCGAACGGCATCAGCACCGTGGCCGCGCCGATGGTGGAGTCAAAACGCTCGGAAAGCCCCTGCTTGGAGCAGATGTTGAGGTCGGTGAGCATGGAGACCAGCTTTTCGGAGACGGAAGCGCCGGGGAAACGCACCTGCTCCACATGGTCCTCAGGTACGGCGGCCCTGGCGTGTTTCTCCGCACCGTTGGAGTTCAGGAAATCGCGGCTTACATCCACAATGGTGCGGCCCTTCCAGTTCATACGCAGCCGCTTTTCCTCCGTCACCTCCGCGACAACGGTGGCCTCGAGGTTCTCGCGGGCGGCCGCCGCTAAGAAGGCAGGCACGTCCTTGGGGTCCAGCACGACGGCCATGCGCTCCTGGCTCTCGGAGATCGCAAGCTCTGTGCCGTCCAGGCCCTCGTATTTGCGGGGTACGGCGTCCAGATTCACTTGCAGCCCGTCGGCCAGCTCGCCAATGGCGACGCTGACGCCACCCGCGCCGAAGTCGTTGCAGCGCTTGATCAACCGGGTGACCTCGCCGTCCCGGAAGAGACGCTGTAGCTTGCGCTCGGTGGGGGCGTTGCCCTTCTGCACCTCCGCGCCGCAGGTCTCGATGGAGGTCAGCTTATGGGATTTGGAGGAGCCGGTGGCGCCGCCGATGCCGTCGCGGCCGGTGCGTCCGCCGAGCAGGACGATCTGATCGCCGGGGGCCGGGACCTCGCGGCGCACATGATTCAGCGGCACCGCGCCGACCACCGCGCCGATTTCAAGGCGCTTCGCGGCATAGCCGGGATGATAGAGTTCATCGACCAGGCCGGTTGCCAGACCGATCTGGTTGCCGTAGGAAGAGTAACCCGCCGCGGCGGTGGTGACCAGCTTGCGCTGCGGGAGCTTGCCAGGCAGTGTCTTCGCCACGGGGACCAGCGGATCCGCCGCGCCTGTGACGCGCATGGCCTGGTAGACGTAGGAGCGCCCGGAGAGGGGATCCCGGATCGCGCCGCCGATACAGGTGGCCGCGCCGCCGAAGGGCTCGATCTC
>CAMVAJ010000004.1 GCA_947165425.1 uncultured Clostridia bacterium | reverse complement strand
TGATCGTCATCACCCACCAGATGAGCGTGGTGCAGGAGATCTGCAACCGCGTGGCGATTCTGGAGAACGGCACGGTGGTGGAGGAGGGGGACGTGAGCGAGGTCTTCTCCAACCCCAAGGCGGCCGCCACGCGGGCGCTGGTGTTCCCGGAGAGCAACGAGTATGTGGAGGACGCCCCGGTCTCGGAGGGCAAGCAGCGCATCCGGCTGGTCTTCCAGGGGGCGGACGCCTCCTATAAGCCGCTGATCGCCTCCATGGCCATGGATCAGCGGATCTACGCCTCCATCATCTCCGCCTCCACCCGGACCATCGGGGGCCGGGCCTACGGCAATATGCTCCTGGAGATCCCCGGCGGGCCGGACGAGCTGGCGCGGGCGACCAAGTATCTCACGGCCACGCCGGATGTGACAGTCCAGCTGGAGGTGGAGTACCCGGCGAAGGAGGGAGAGGCATGAACCAATTTCAGCGCGCCTTTACGCCGGAGAGCCTGGCGGAGGCATGGACGATCTTCCTGCGGGATTTCCCCATGGCGCTGTGGGACACGGTCTATGTGACGGTGCTGGCCACGTTTTTCGCCATCGTCATCGGCCTGCCCCTCGGCATGCTGCTGGTGGCGGGGGACCAGGGGGGCGTCCGTCCGCTGCCCGCCCCGCTTATGAAGGTCATCAACGTGATCATCAACTTTCTCCGCTCGGTGCCCTTCCTGATCCTGATCGTGATGGTGATCCCGATCACCCGGCTGATCGTGGGCACGTCGGTGGGCACCACGGCCTCCATTGTGCCGCTGGTGATCGCCGCCTTCCCCTTCGTGGCCCGGCTGGTGGAGGCCAGCCTGCGCGAGGTCAGCCCCAACATCATCGAGATGGCCCAGTCCATGGGCTGCACGCCCATGCAGATTCTCTTCCGCGTGATGCTGCCCGAGAGCGTCCCGAGCCTGATCAACAACTTCACCCTGGCCATCACGACGATCCTGTCCTACACCGCCATGTCCGGCGCCATCGGTGGCGGCGGCCTGGGCAAGATCGCCATCACCATCGGCTATCAGCGCTACAAGTACGCGGTGCTCTACCTGGCGGTGATCGTGCTGGTGATCCTGGTGCAGATCTTCCAGACCTTCGGCAACTGGCTCTCGAAGAAGAGCGACCGTCGGCTGAAGCAGTGATGGCGGCGGAGAAACCGCCATCCGGTCTTGACAAAGGCAGTTGAATCCATATCATAAAGGATGAAGGGCGACGCTTAACGGCTGCTCTTCAACTGTGGGTGTTATATGTGGTCATCGGACCGCAAAAACGACCGTCACTTTGCCGAGTGGCGGTTGTTTTGACGCTTGACAAGCGATGGGCTTTAAGGTAAAACAGTAAAGAAAAGTAAACGATATAAAAGAAACGAAAACAGGTCACGACACGCATTCATTCTCCATTTATATAAGCGCCCATGGAAGAACAAGCATGGCTCAAGCCACGAAGAGGAGGTTTCCGCCATGACCCACGCCTGGATTCTGATGCTGATTCTGATCCCCTGCGCGGCGCTGTTGACCGGCATTGGCGTCTACGCCTGGCGGCGGGAGAAGCCGATGTGGTTCTGGGCCGGGACGGAGGTCCGGCCGGAGGAGATCACGGATGTCCGGGGCTATAACTGCGCCAACGGGATCATGTGGATTTGCTACTCCCTGGTCTTCTGGGCCGCGGCGCTGATCAGCCGCTGGAGCGGGCTGGCGGCGGGAGCTATGCTGATGGCGGGCGGCGTGTTTGGCGCGCTCGCCATGATACCGGTCTGGCTCCGGATCCGCCGGCGCTACGGCGCGCAGGGGCGGGAGCCTTGAACAACGCTCCCCTTTTTGTGTTTTCACTGCAATTGTTATGATTCTATGAAGCGAAGGACGCGGCCGGAACCTGTCCATGGGGGAAACGGTCGCGTTTTTTCCTTGAACGGACAAATCCGGAACATTTCCGTAAAATTCTTGCGAACAGCTTGATTTTTAGTCTGAAATAGTGTATGTTTAAGGCGAATTCTCCCGGAAATGTTCGGGTTTTTCCTTTTTCGGGGGAATTGAACCATCTTTCGATCGACAAGAGACGGAGGAGAAAACCACATGAAAAAGATCGTTGCCCTGCTGCTTGCGCTGGCGATGTGCCTGAGCTGCGTGGCTGCCTTTGCCCAGGTGGGCGTGCCGGTGGCCAAAGAGAATGTGAAGGTCGGCTTCATCTTCCTGCACGACGAGAACTCCACCTACGACCTCAACTTCATGAACGCGGCCAAGGAAGCCTGCGAGAAGCTGGGCGTCGCCTATGTGCTGAAGACCGGCGTCGACGAGGGCCAGGACTGCTACGACACCGCCGCTGAGCTCGCCGAGGACGGCTGCAACGTCATCTTCGCCGACAGCTTCGGCCACGAGTCCTATATGATTCAGGCCGCGATGGAGTTCCCGGAGGTGGAGTTCTGCCACGCCACCGGCACCCGCGCTCACACCGAGAACCTGCCCAACTACCACAACGCCTTCGCCTCCATCTACGAGGGCCGCTACCTGGCGGGCGTGGCCGCCGGCCTGAAGCTCAACGAGATGATCGCCGAGGGCAAGATCACCGCCGAGCAGACCAAGATCGGCTATGTCGGCGCCTTCCCCTACGCCGAGGTGAAGAGCGGCTATACCAGCTTCTTCCTGGGCGTGCGCTCCGTGTGCCCCACCGTGACCATGGAGGTCACCTTCACCAACTCCTGGTATGACGAGGCCCTGGAGAAGGAGGGCGCCCAGAAGCTGATCAACGACGGCTGCGTCCTGATCTCCCAGCACGCCGACTCCATGGGCGCGCCCACGGCCTGCGAGGTCGCCGGCGTCCCGAACGTCTCCTACAATGGCTCCACCGTGGCCGCCTGCCCCAACACCTTCATCGTGTCCAGCCGCATCAACTGGGCGCCCTACATGGAGTACATGATCCAGGCTGTCATCAACGGCGAGGAGATCGCCAAGGACTGGACCGGCACCATCGAGACCGACTCCGTGCAGCTCTCCGAGGTGAACGAGGCCGCCGCGGCCGAGGGCACCGTCGCCAAGCTCGAGGAGGTCAAGGCGGGCCTGCTGGACGGCTCCGTCAAGGTCTATGATGTCAGCACCTTCACCGTGGGCGGCCAGAACCTGACCTCCTACCTGGCGGACGTGGATGACATGGGCGACTTCCAGCCCGAGACCGAGGTCATCCTGGACGGCGTCTTCGCCGAGTCCTACTTCCGCTCCGCGCCCTACTTCGACGTGGACATCGACGGCATCACCGTGCTGGGCAACTGAGCCGCGGCGGTGACCTGAACTGAAATGATCTACTGCAGGGGAGCCTGATCCGTGCGGTCTGCTCCCTTGCAGTAGTATTCGTTTGATGGCATCCGCGCCGGGCGCCGGCCCGCGGACGCGCCAGGAAAAAACACGGTTGGAGGGGGAGCCATGGACAGGGGGACGCCCGCGGTCAGCCTGCGGAACATATCCAAGCGCTTCGGCCAGGTACAGGCCAACAGCCACATCGATCTGGACATCTACCGGGGGGAGATTCTGGCCCTGCTGGGGGAGAACGGCAGCGGCAAGACCACGCTGATGAACATGCTCTCCGGCATCTACTTCCCGGACGAGGGGACCATCGCCATCGACGGGCGCAAGGTGATGATCGACTCCCCCCGCACGGCCATCGAGCTGGGCATCGGCATGATCCACCAGCACTTCAAGCTCGTGGACGTGCTCACGGCGGCGGAGAACATCGAGCTGGGGCTGAAGGGCAAGCTGAACCTGCAGCAGGCCACCCGGAAGATCCGGGAGATCAGCGACGCCTACGGCTTCGACGTGGATCCGCAGCAGAAGATCTATGACATGTCCGTCTCCCAGAAGCAGACCGTCGAGATCCTGAAGGTGCTCTACCGCGGCGCGGATATCCTGATCCTGGACGAGCCCACCGCCGTGCTGACGCCCCAGGAGACGGAGAAGCTCTTCCGCGTGCTCCGCAACATGCGCGACGACGGCAAGGCCATCGTCATCATCACCCACAAGATGCATGAGGTGCTCTCCCTCTCCGACCGGGTGGCGGTGCTGCGCCGGGGCGAGTACGTGGGCGACATGATCACGGCGGAGACCACCGCCCAGGACATGACCAACCGCATGGTGGGCCACAGCGTGACCCTGAACATCGAGCGCCCCGAGCCGGTGGACCCCAAGCCGCGCATCAAGGTCAGCGGCCTGACCGTGCTCTCCGACACCGGCGTCCCGAAGCTGGAGAACGTCTCCTTCACCGCCTACTCCGGGGAGATCCTCGGCATCGCCGGCATCGCCGGCTCCGGGCAGAAGGAGCTGCTGGAGGCCATCGCGGGGCTGCAGGCCGTCAGCGCCGGCTCCATCGCCTATATCGAGGACGACGGCGCGTGCGAGGAGCTGATCGGCAAGGATCCCCTCGAGATCCAGCACATGGGCGTGGCCCTCTCCTTTGTCCCGGAGGACCGCCTGGGCATGGGCCTGGTGGGCAGCATGGACCTGGACGAGAACATGATGCTGCGCACCTACCGCTCGGGCGCGCTGCCCGTGACGGACCGGAAGCTCCCGCACCAGATCGCCCAGAAGGTGGTGGACGAGCTGGAGGTGGCCACCCCCAGCCTGCACACGCCGGTGCGGAACCTCTCCGGCGGCAATGTGCAGAAGGTGCTGGTGGGGCGCGAGATCACCTCGGCCCCGAAGGTGCTGCTGACGGCCTACGCCGTGCGCGGCCTGGATATCAACTCCTCCTACATGATCTACGACCTGCTCAACCAGCAGAAGAAGAAGGGCGTGGCCGTGGTCTATGTGGGCGAGGATCTGGACGTGCTGCTGGAGCTGGCGGACCGCATCCTGGTGCTCTGCGGCGGGAAGATCTCCGGCATCCTGCCGGGGCGCAGCGCGACCAAGGACGAGATCGGACTGATGATGACCCGGGTGGGAGGAGGCGCGGAGAAGAATGACGCGTGAGACGAAGAGCCGGGAGCCGCTGGTGCATATCTCCCGGCGCGGCGCGATGCCCTGGTGGCGCGCCTGGCTGGTCCGGGCGGGCGCCATCGCGCTGGCGCTGGCGGTGTGCGCGCTGCTGTGCATCCTGGTGACGGGCACCAACCCCCTCGATATCGGCCGGACGGTCTTTGAGGCCTCCTTCAAGACCAGCCGGAAATTCTGGGTCATGCTCCACTCGGTGGCGATCCTGCTGTGCATCTCCCTGGCGGTGACGCCGGCCTTCCGGATGCGGTTCTGGAACGTGGGCGGCGAGGGCCAGGCGCTGATGGGCTGCCTCGCCTCGGCGGCGTGCATGATCCTGCTGCGGGACAGCCTGCCGAACTGGGCGATCATCGTCTGCATGGTGCTGGCCTCCTGCCTGGCCGGCGCGATCTGGGGCTTCCTCCCCGCCTTCTTCAAGGCCAACTGGAACACCAACGAGACGCTCTTCACCCTGATGATGAACTACATCGCGACCCAGCTGGTCGCCTTCTTCTGCGTCGTGTGGGAGAACCCCCGCGGCTCGGGCCAGATCGGCATCATCAACCAGCGCGCCCCCTACACCCAGCTGGGCTGGCTCCCGGTGGTGGGCGGCAACAAGTACCTGCTCAACGTGATCATCGTGGGTGTGCTCTGCGTGCTGATGTTCCTGTATCTGAGCTTCTCCAAGCACGGCTTCGAGCTGTCCGTGGTGGGCGAGAGCGAGAACACGGCCCACTATCTGGGCATCAAGGTCAAGCGGGTCATCATCCGCACGATGGTGCTCTCCGGCGCCCTCTGCGGCCTGACGGGCCTGCTGCTCACCGGCGGCAACGACCATACCCTGACCACCACGCTGGTGGGCGGGCGGGGCTTCACCGCCGTGATGGTGTCCTGGCTGGCGAAGTTCAACCCGCTGTGGATGATCCTCGCCTCCTTCCTGCTGGTCTTCCTGGAGCGGGGCGCGGGCGACATCTCCACGAACTTCGGCCTGAACGCCTCCTTCTCAGATATCCTGACGGGCATCATCCTGTTCTTCATCATCGGGAGCGAGTTCTTCATCACCTACCGGGTCAGCTTCCGCCGCCACGGCGGGCACAGGAAGGAGGCCATCGCGAAATGAACTTTGCGGCATTTTTGGCGGAGCTGGTCTCCTTCATCCCGCGCGCGGTGGTGCAGGGCATCCCGCTGCTCTACGGCTCCACCGGCGAGACGCTGACCGAGAAATCCGGCAACCTCAACCTCGGTATCCCGGGCGTGATGTATGTGGGCGGCATCAGCGGCGTGGTGGGCGCCTTCCTCTACGACCAGGCCGTCCGCGGGCGGGCGACGGTGGACGGCGTCCTGGATCCGCAGCTGTACGACCGGCTCCTGAATCCCTTCCTCTCCATCGCGATCCCCATGCTCTCCTGCCTGCTGGGCGCGCTGCTGATGGGCCTGATCTACTGCTTCCTCACCGTCAGCCTCCGGGCGAACCAGAACGTGACTGGCCTGGCGCTGACCACCTTCGGCGTGGGCGTGGGCAACTTCCTGGGCGGCTCGCTGATCAAGCTCTCCGGCTCGGACGTGCCCTCCATCGCGCTGACGAAGATCTCGATCTTTTTCCACCAGCCGCTGCCCTTCGCGGCGAATTTAGGCTGGTTCGGGAGTCTGTTCCTCTCCTACGGCTTCATGGCCTACCTCGCGGTGGCCATCGCGCTGCTGGTCTCCTACTTCCTGCGCCGCACGCGCGCGGGCTTGCACCTGCGCTCCGTGGGCGAGAACCCGGCGACCGCCGACGCGGCGGGCATCAACGTGGCCCGCTACAAGTACGCGGCGACCTGCGTCGGCTCCATGATCGCCGGCCTGGGCGGCCTGTACTACGTGATGGACTACGCCAGCGGCGTCTGGTCCAACAACGCCTTCGGCGACCGCGGCTGGCTCGCCATCGCGCTGGTGATCTTCACGATCTGGCGGCCCAGCGTGGGCGTGGGCGCGTCCTTCCTCTTCGGCGGCCTCTACATCCTGCACATGTACATCCCCACGGGCACGATGCTCGCGGTGAAGGAACTGTACAAGATGGCCCCCTATGTGGTGACGCTGATCGTGCTGATCCTCTCGAGCCTGCGCAACAAGCGCGAGAACCAGCCGCCCCAGCACCTGGGCCTGCCCTATTTCCGGGAGGAGCGGTAGCGGGAAGCCGACGCAAAAGACCGCGCGTCACGCGCGGTCTTTTGCGTTGCTTCTTTTTACAGCAGCCCCTTCTTACAGCAGCCCCTTCCACTTGCACATCTGCAGCCGGGCGGTGACCTGCTCCATGTCGGCGTCGGTGCCGACGGTGATCCGCAGCCAAGGGCGAAGCCGGGGGGCGGTGAAGCGGCGGACCAGGATGCCGTTCTCCCGGAGGAAGGCCAGGGCGGGGGCGGCGTCCTCGGCCTGGCCGCGGACGAAGAGGAAGTTGGTCTGGGAGTCCAGCACGGTCAGGCCCATGTGCCGGATCGCCTCGAGGGCCTTGTCCCGGGTGGCGGTCACGCGGGCGACGGTCTGGGCCGTGTATGCCGTGTCCAGCACGGCGGCGGCCGCGGCGGCCTGGGCAATGCAGTCCAGCGGGTAGGAGTTGAAGCTGTCCTTGACCCGGGCGAGGGCCTCCGTCAGCCGGGGGGAGCCGAGGGCGTAGCCCACGCGCAGCCCGGCCAGGCCGTGGGACTTGGAGAGGGTGCGGACGATCAGCAGGTTGTCAAACTCGTCCAGCAGCGGGCGGGCGTCCTCCCGGGCGAAGGCCGCGTAGGCCTCATCCACCAGCAGCACCTCCTCCAGCTCGCGGCAGTGGGCGGCCATGCGCCGCAGCTCCTCCAGAGGCAGGGCGAGGGAGGTGGGGGCGTTGGGGTTGGCCAGCGCGATGGGCGCGCGCTGGGCCAGGAGCCCCGGCACGTCCACCGTGAAATCCGCATGAAGCGGCACCTCCCGGTAGTCCACGCCGAAGAGCTTCGCGTAGACGGGGTAGAAGGAGTAGGTGATGTCCGGGGCGGCCAGGGTCTTCCCCGCGAAGAAGGCGGCGAAGGCGAAGGCCAGCACCTCGTCCGAGCCGTTGCCGCAGAAAACCTGCTCCGGTGCGAGGCCGTGCACCCGCGCGATGGCCTCCCGCAGGGCGGCGGCGGTCTGGTCCGGGTAGCGGGGCAGGAGCTCGAACTGCGCCTGCGCCGCCTCCGCGGCGCGCGGGGACGGGGGATAGGGATTCTCGTTGGTGTTGAGCTTGATAAAGGTCCGGTCCCTGGGCTGCTCCCCGGCGGTGTAGGGGGTCAGGGACAGGGCGAGGGCACTCTCATAGGACATGGCGCGTTCCTCCTTGGGCGGAGCGGGGCGCTCCGCTATTCGGCCTGGCTGCCGTACTGCTCGACGTACTCCTCCAGGCAGAGATCCTCCCGGTGCATGATCTGCGCGTGGGGCTGGCCGACCCAGCGGTAGTGCCAGGCCTCGGCGGAGAAGCCGGTGATGCCCGATTTTTCCTTGGTGTAGCGCAGGATGAAGCCGTAGTCCCAGCAGTGCTCGGCGAGCCACTTGTGCTGCTTGGTGCCGGCGAAGGACTTGCCGGGCACGGTGATGTCGAAGCAGGTGCCCAGGTGGTGCTCGGAGGTGCCGGGGTCGGCCACAGTCTTCTTGGCGGCCTGGGTGGCCTTCGATTTCGAGAGGCCGTTGTCCTTCATCAGGCTGCTGACCTTGTTGTCGAAGAGCCGCTGCTGGTAGGCCTTGTCCCGGTAGGCGGCGGTGATCTGCCAGTTCCCGACGCCGTTCGCGACGGCGGCGCGGAGCATCTCCATCAGGGCGTCCACGGCCTCCCGCTCGGCGAGAGTGTCCTTGTACTTGATCTTCACGACGCCGCTGTCGCAGTAGTCGTTCATTGTGACGAGCTGCAGCGTGCGGTAGCCCTCGGGCAGGGGCTGCTTCCGGTTCACGATCAGGGGCAGGCCGTCCGCACGGACGTAGGGGGCCCGCGCGTCGGGGGCGGCGGTCGGGACGGGCGTGCCGGTGGGCTCGGGCGTGGGCGCGGGGGAGGGGGTGGCCGCGGCCTGCTCGGGCAGGGCCTGGTCGCTGTAGAGGCGCTCGGCGGTCAGCTCGCCGACGCGGCCGTCCGCCTCCAGGCCGTTCACCCGCTGGAAGCGGATCACCGCCTCCTCCGTCCCGTTGCCGAAGCGGCCGTCCGGGCTGCCGGGATTGTAGCCCAGCTCCGCCAGGCGGCGCTGCAGCCGGACCACCTCGTCGCCGGAGGAGCCCTTGCGCAGGACCGGCGCGGCGGTGGGGAGGCTCGGGTCCGGGGTGATCTGCATCACGTTGCCGTAGACGGCGGCGGGGGTCGGCGTCGCCGCCCGCTCCCGGCTGACCTGGGGCGCGAGCCGGATGACCCGGACGGCCAGCACGGCCGCCAGAACGACGGCCGCGGCCAGGATGCACAGGGCGAGAAGCCCTTTGAAGGTGAGGTAGGGGCTGCGCCGCCGGTTCATGCTTTCAGATCACCTGTCCTTCTGTCTGGTTCATCCGTCAGTCCACGGCCCGGACGTTCCCCGCGCCGAAGATGCCGCGCAGGTCCCGCAGGATGTCCTCGTCGCCGGCGGCGGGGCGGGCCTTCTCCTCCCAGTTTTCCAGCACGAGGCGGCTGGGCTGGCCGGTGAGCTCCGTGAGATAGTCCGCCATGGCGGCCAGGCCGTCCGGCCCGACCAGGGTGCTGCCGAAGGCCGCGTCCTTCGCCTTGGGCTTCCAGTAGTAGACGCCGCCCTCCACCCGGTCGAGGAAGCCGTTCTCCGCCAGGATCGAGAACTTGCCCGGCATCTGCTTGCTGAGCTGCTCCATGGCCTTGCGCCAGGCCTTCTGGGCGTCCTTCTCAATCTCCTTTTTCGGCGCCGCCGGCGGGGCGGCGGGGGCGGGCGCGGGGGAGGAGGCGGCGGGGGCCGCCGGGAGCGCCGCGCCCGAGGCGAGGCGGGTCTGCAGCTCGCCGAGGCGCTGCTCCAGCTCCTCGATGCGGCCCTGCAGGGCGGCGGCGTCGCCCTCGCCGGTGCGGAGGCAGGCGTGCAGCGCCGTGTTCTCCAGGGCGGTCCGCGGCGAGGAGGCGAGGCGGAGCTTGCTGTCCACCTCGAGGAAGAGGTTCATCATCGCGGTCAGCCGGGTCTCGCTGGCCTGGTCGGCCTGCCCCCGGTAGGCCTGCGCGTCCTCGGGCGTGATCTCCAACAGGTCCGGCAGCGCGTCCCCGCAGAACCGGGCCATCAGCAGCGCCCGCAGGTGCTGGGCGACGTCCCGGGCGAAGACCGCGGGCTCGCCGCCCTCCCGCATCAGCTGGTCGATCAGGGTGAGCACGCCTGCCGCGTCCTGCCGCAGCAGGGCGTCGACGAAGCGGAAGAGGAAATCCCGGCTCGAGGCGCCGAGCACCCGGCGCACCAGGTCCTCGTCCACCCGCTGCCCGTAGCCCAGGCACATGTCCAGGATCGAGAGCGCGTCCCGCATGCCGCCCTCCGCCGCCCGCGCGATGCGGGAGAGGGCCTCCGGCGTGGCTTCGCACTCGCCGCCCTCCTGCCGCTCCAGCTCGATCACCTCCGCCATGCGCGCGGCGATCTGGGCCGCGGGGATGCGGTGGAAGTCGTAGCGCTGGCAGCGGCTGCGGATGGTGGGCAGCACCTTCTGGGGCTCGGTGGTGGCCAGAATGAAGATCATGTAGGCCGGGGGCTCCTCCAGGGTTTTCAGCAGGGCGTTGGAGGCCCCGGTGGAGAGCATGTGCACCTCGTCGATGATATAGACCTTGTAGCTGCCGAACTGGGGCGGATACTGGACGGTATCGAGGATCTCGCGCATGTCGTCCACGCGGGAGTTGGAGGCCGCGTCGTACTCCAGGACGTCGAAGCTGCTCTCGCTCAGCATCCGGCGGCAGCTCTCGCACGTCCCGCAGGCGTCGCCGTCCACGGGGCTCGTACAGTTGACCGCCCGGGCCAGGATCTTGGCGGTGGAGGTCTTGCCGGTGCCCCGGGTGCCGGTGAAGAGGTAGGCGTGGCCCACCCGCCCCGTGCGGATCTGGCTGCGCAGCGCCTCCACGGTCAGCTCCTGGCCCACCATCTCCCGGAAATTGACCGGGCGGTATTTACGGTATAGCGCCTGATATTCCATCCGTGGCAGTCCTCCTGTCTGTCGGCCCCGGGGCCGGGCGCACTCAGGCCTTGACCTTCGGGACGTGATACTCCACGCCGGGCTCGTAGCGGACGGACTCCGGCGGTGTCTCCAGCAGCTCCGGGTGGTCGAGGTAGCGCTCCATGTCGGCGAAGAAGCCGGCGTAGAACGCGCCGGAGCAGACCCGCTCGTCGGCGGTGATGCCCACGGGCAGGAAGCGCTTCATCCGGGTCTGGCCGTTCTCCACCACGGCCACCTTCTCCACCAGGCCCATGCCGAAGAAGAGGGACACGTTGCCGAAGTTGTAGATATGGTGGTTGACGTGGTGCAGGCCGATGGAGGCGTTGTTGGTGATGAACATGCCCACGTAGAAGGGCAGCTCGTCGATCAGGAAGCCCGGGCAGAGGCCGTAGCGGTCCAGGAGCTTCACGATCGCCACGATCAGCGTCGGCAGGCCCGGCACCTTGAAGAGAAAGTCCACGAGCTTGTCCACGAAGTTCTTGGTCTCCACGCCGCGGCTGGCGTCCACGCCGGCGTTGAAGCGGTCCCGCACGTCGAAGAGGGTGTCGGCGGGGTCGAAGGTCAGCTTCACGGTGGTCTCGCCGCTCTCGGCCCGCTGGGGGTCCTTCAGGATCGTGAAGGCCACGGAGCAGTTGTTCCGGGCGAAGAACTGCTTGTTCATGATGAAGCGGTTGACCTCCGGGTGCTGGCTGACAGCCCGGACATAGGCCGCGATGATGATCTGCATATGGGTCAGCCGCTGGCCCTCCTGGCCCTTCTGGGCGATGTAGCGGGTCATGGCCTCCCAGTCGATGCGGTGCTGCAGGAACACCTGCGCGTCGCAGCGCATGGGCATCAGGTAGGGGGTGATCTGAACGATGGGGTCGACCCCCTTCACCCGCCGCCCGTCGTGTCTTCTGCCAAACATGGGAATACTCCTCCTGCGCCGGCGAAAAATTAATAAACCGAATAAAAGGAAGAAATGCCGGACGTGCCTATTTTACCAGAGCGGGCAGGAGGGGTCAAGGGGTGGGCGCGGGCTTTTGCGCCGGGTCCCAGCCGGCCAGCACGGCCTCCCGCGTGAGCAGCGCGGCCTCCGCGTCGGTGAGCCGCCTCTGGGCGGGGTGCCGGCTGCCGGGGCAGGCGCCCGGCCCGCGGCTGCGCCACTCGCCGAGGCGCTGGGTCACCACCCGCGTTTCGTCCCAGTCGGAGAAGCCCCGCGGGGACACGCAGCCGTCCATCTCGCAGTCGAGGAAGTAGGTGCAGGCCCCCGCCCGCCAGGGGCGGCCCAGGCTGGCAGCGCCGGGGGCGCAGCGCCCGATCAGCCGGCAGCGGTGGAATACCAGGCCGAAGGGCTGGTCCGGGTGCGTGTTGGCGGCGGTATACCAGCCGCCCCGCTCCCCCATCACCAGGGTGCAGCCCTCGAACCAGCAGCGGTGGGAGCCGAAGATGAAGTCCACGTCCCCCTCGATCTCGCAGTTCTCGAAGTACAGCCGGGCGTCGGAGTAATGGCCGTCCTGAACCAGCTCCACGGCCTCGGCGGTCCCCCGGC
Source organism: uncultured Clostridia bacterium (assembly GCA_947165425.1). Classification (GTDB taxonomy): domain Bacteria; phylum Bacillota; class Clostridia; order Christensenellales; family Aristaeellaceae; genus RUG11272. Next base: position 86,341 of record CAMVAJ010000004.1, on the reverse strand, counting down.
GCGCGCCGAGGTCGGCCACCACGTCCGGCGTGCGCAGCGGCCCGCAGTAGAGGGTGTCCTGGTGGGCGATGAGACGGCAGCCGCGCCAGACGCCCCGGTCCCCGGCGGCGTAGACCGCCACGGCCTGGCCCACCTGCCGTCCATCCCCGGCGTCGTTGCGCACGGTCAGGTTCTCCACCGTGACGTCCCGGGCGTTGACCATCAGGGCCCAGGAGCGGAAGGTGGTGCGCTCCGTGCCGTCCGGGTGGAGCTGCCGGGCACTGGCGGACCAGGTCAGCACGGTCCGCGCCGCGTCCTCGCCCAGCAGGCGGATCCCGTCCTTCCAAAGGGCGACCCGCTCGCGGTAGGTTCCCGCCCGGACGAGGATCGTCCGGGAAGCTGCGTCCCCCGTCTCCGGCAGGCTGTCGACGGCCGCCTGGATCGAGGTGAAGTCGCCCTGTCCATCCTGTGAAACGATCAGCATGTCTGTACCTCCCAATCGCTTTGACCGTGAGCATGCGCGGCACTCTCATTGGCCGTGATCCGTCCTGCGCCGTAGGACGGATCGGCATACGGGAAGTATACACCTCTTTTGGGCTGCGTCAAACGGCTTTTTCAGCCGGCCGGGGCCGGCGGCAAAAGCCTTGCCATGCCGCGGGCTTGATGGTATAATGTATTTGTAGACGTATGCATTTTGGAGGTTTGCGATGATCGTCGGACAGTTCTGCGACACGTATCCGCCGCAGGTGGACGGGGTTGGCCGGGTAACCCTCAGCTATTGCCAGACCCTGACCGCCATGGGGCATGAGACCTATTATATCGCGCCGGAGTCGCCCGAGGCCACGGAGGTATGGGGCTTTCCGGTGATCCTCTCGGCCAGCCTGCGGGTGCCGGGGGAGCTTTTCCGCATGGGCCTGCCGGGGCTGGATCCCCGCTACCGCAAGCAGCTGGGGGAGGTTCCCTTCGACATCGTCCACGCCCAGAGCCCTTTTTTAGCGGGCCAGGAGGCGCTGCGCATCGCCAAGAAGCGGGATATCCCGCTGGTCTCCACCTTCCACTCCAAGTATTACGACGACGCCCTGGCCAAGACCCACTCCGACATGCTGGCCAAGGTGGTGGTGCGGTGGATCGTCAACCTGTACGACAAGTGCGACGGGGTCTGGACCGTGAACCACGCGACGGCGGACGTGCTGCGGGAGTACGGCTTCAAGGGCAATATCCTCGTGATGGAGAACGGCACCAACCCGGAGGCCCTCGACCTGCAGGCTCTGGCGGAGATGAAGGCGCGGCTGAAGCTGAAGGAGGGGGCGCCCACCCTCCTCTTCGTGGGCCAGCACAACTGGAAGAAGAACATCCATGGCATCCTGGACGCCTGCGCCATCCTGATGTGGCAGGGGCTGGACTTTAACCTGGTCACCGCCGGGGACGGCCCGGACTACGAGGAGATCGCCGCGGAGGTGAAGCGCCTGGGCCTGGACGGGCGGACGCAGATGCTCGGCTTCATGAAGGACCGGGCGGAGCTGATGGCCCTGTACAGCCTGGCTGACCTGCTGGTCTTCCCCAGCCTGTACGACAACGCGCCCATGGTGCTGCGGGAGGCCGCGGTCATGGGCACGCCGGGCCTGGTGGTGGCGGAGAGCTGCTCCGCCGAGGGCGTGTGGGACGGGGAGAACGGCTTCATCTCGCCCACCGAGCACCCCGAGGACATCGCGAAGACGATCCGCCGGGCCCTGCCCCTGACGGCGCGGGTCGGCGAGGGCGCGCGGCAGACCATCCCGGTCTCCTGGGACAAGATCATGGAGCAGGTGGTGGCGGAGTATGAGCGCCTCATCGCGGTGCACCGGCACAAGCCCACCCTCTTCGAGAGCGTGATACGGAAAGAGAAGAAAGATGAGTGAGCTGGTACACGGAAACCTGACCGGCCTGCGGGAGGCGACGGTGGCCCGCCTCGCGGCGCTGCGGGAGCTGGAGATCGCCCCCGGGGCCTTCCTGCCCCGGGACCTGATGCGGGAGCTGGCGGCGCTGAGCGGGGAGTTCAACCGGGAGATCGCCGTCTACCTGACCCGGGACGGCGCGGTCATTGACGTGGCGGTGGGCACGGACGCGGACGTGGAGCTGCGGGACTGCCGCCTGCGCCGGCGCCAGGACCGGCTGAGCCGGGTGCGCTGCGTCCACACCCACCCCAACGGGGACGGGCGGCTGAGCGACGTGGATCTCTCCGCGCTGAAGGCCTTCCGCTACGACGCCATGGTGGCGGTGGGCTGCCGCGGCGGCGAGCCGACCTGGGTGCAGGCGTCCTTCCTCACCGCGGAGGCGGGGGAGGAGAAGATCCTGCTGCCGGACCCCGTGCGCTGGTACGAGGTGCCCCAGGACGGCTGGATGGCGCAGATCGCCGAGAGTGACGCCCTGATCGGCCGGGAGACCGCCGCCGGGACGGAGGACGCCCGCGAGCGGGCGGTGCTGATGGGGATCGAGAGCGAGGAGTCGCTGGAGGAGCTGGCCCGCCTGGCGGAGACCGCCGGGGCGGAGGTCGTGGGACGCTTCCTGCAGCGGCGCGCCAAGCCGGACAACGCGCTCTTCATCGGCAAGGGCCGGGCGGAGGAGCTGGCCAAGGACTGCCAGGCCCTGGAGGCCGACCTGTGCATCCTGGACGAGGAGCTCTCGGGCATCCAGGCGCGCAACCTCGAGGACGTGCTCGGCGTGAAGGTCGTGGACCGCACGGCCCTGATCCTGGATATCTTCGCCCAGCGGGCCCAGAGCGCCGAGGGCAAGCTGCAGGTGGAGCTGGCGCAGCTGCAGTACCGCAGCACGCGGCTGATCCACGCGGCGGGCGGGCTCTCCCGCCTCGCGGGCGGCATCGGCACGCGGGGCCCGGGCGAGAGTAAGCTGGAGATCGACCGCCGCCGCCTGCGGGAGCGCGCCACCGAGCTGCGCCGCCGCCTGGACGAGCTGGAGAAGCAGCGCGGTCTGCGTCGCCGCAGCCGCGAGCGCACCGGGATCCCGGTGGTGGCGCTGGTGGGCTACACCAACGCGGGCAAGTCCACCCTGCTCAACCGCCTGACCGGCGCGGGGGTCTACGCGGAGGATCAGCTCTTCGCGACCCTGGACGCCGTGTCCCGGCGGATGGAGACCGACGACGGCGCGCCCTACCTGCTGGTGGACACGGTGGGCTTCATCCGCAAGCTCCCGCACACGCTGGTCAGCGCTTTCCGCTCCACCCTGCAAGAGGCTGCCCTGGCGGACGTGTTGGTGATCGTCTCCGACGGGGCCTCGCCCCACATGCTGGAGCAGCACGACACGGTGGAGGAGGTGCTGGCGGAGCTGGGCGCCGCCGACCAGCCTCGGGTGGAGTGCGTCAACAAGGCCGACCTGGGCGGGGCCGCGCCGGCCTTCCCCGGGGCGGTGCTGGTCAGCGCCGCCACCGGCGAGGGGCTGGAGGAGCTGCTGGCGGCCATCCGGCGGGCGCTGGGGCAGACCACGGCGACGGAGACGGTCTTCCTGCCCTACGCCCGGGGCGGCGATCTGCAGCGCATCCGCGCGCTGGGCAAGGTGCTCGGCGAGCGCTACACCGACGAGGGGACCGAGCTGACGCTGGCGCTGCCGGTGGCGGAGAAGGAGCGGATTCTGAGGGTGTTTGGGGATGTATTTGTGAGGGACAGAATACAGGTGGGAGAAATTTGATGGAAGACAGAGAACCGTTTGTTGTCAGATCTCACAATGTTCATCTGGATTCCGAGTATACACTGTGGATTGCTGATTTGAAACAGCGTTATCAACGTGCGCAGGTCAGAACAGCCGTTAAAGTAAACATGGAGCAGCTCCTTTTCAACTGGCAGCTGGGAAGCGATCTGGTTGTTCGCAGAGCGGAGGAGAGATGGGGCTTCGGGGTGGTTGAACAAGTCAGCCTGGATCTGCAGGCAGCATTTCCGGAGGTGAAAGGCTTTTCGGTCAGGAACCTCTGGAACATGAAAAAATGGTATTCCTTCTATGCTTCCAGTCCAGATATCCGGGATAAAATGGATTCACTGGAAAAATCGGTTCAGGACGACACTGCAAAACTGCACCAGATAGATGCAGAAACGCGGGATAAAATTCTGCACCAGTCTGGTGCAGAATTACCGTTCCCGCTGCTGTTTGCCTTTGTGCCATGGCGCCATCATGTGGAGATTACCGCAAGGTGCAGGACGGTCGATGAGGCGCTGTATTACATCAAAATAACGGCGCAGGAGGGGTACAGCCGAAGCGCATTGCTAAACTTGATCGCGGCAGATCTCTACCATTCATCCGGAGCCGCAGTAACCAATTTCTCGGAAACCCTTCCGCTGCCGCAGGGACGGCTTGCGCAGGAGATCATCAAGAGCAATTACGACCTTGGGTTTATCACGCTTCCGGCAGATTATGATGAAAAGAAACTGGAGACCGCGATTGAGCAGAACATCACGCGCTTTCTGCTCGAACTCGGAACCGGATTCGCGTTTATAGGAAGACAGAAAGAGATTGTGGTGGCGGGGAAAACCCGCAGGATAGATCTGCTGTTCTACCATATCCGGCTCAGATGCTATGTTGTGGTTGAATTGAAGGTCACGGCTTTTGAACCAGAGTTCGCGGGGAAGCTCAACTTTTATGTCAGCGCGGTAGATGAACTGCTGAAAACACGCGATGACAATCCAACAATTGGACTGCTGGTCTGCAGGGACATGAATCACACAGAGGTCAAGTGGGCATTTCGGAATATTCATACACCAATTGGCGTGGCGGTCTATCAGAATATACAGACAGAGGAGATGCAAACGCTGCTGCCGACGGAGGATCAGATCAGGCAATGCGTTGATCGGGCACAGGAAGAGTATCACAATCAAAACGAGCGCATACATTAAGCGCAGGTATCAGCGAGAGGTGATCACAGATGAGACACATAGACGCTGCTGACAGACGAATCCGCTATACCGGACGCGTTGCCCACCTGGACGAGGGGACGCGCTTCTACTGGCCCGGCTCCTTCGCGCAGGTGGCCTTCACGGGGACGAAGCTCTCCTGCGAGGTGACGGGCAACGTGGTCTGGGGGACCAACAGCCTGGGTCTGGTCGTGGACGGGCGGCTCTCCAAGGTGCCGATCCGCCGCGAGCAGAACGGGCAGCGGCAGACCCTGCTGCTGGCCGAATGGCTGAAGGAGGGGCAGACGCACACCGTCACCCTCTTCAAGCGCCTGGACTGCTCCTGCAGCTACACCCTCCACGGCTTTGAGACCGACGGGGCCTTCCTCCCCGCGCCGGCGCGGGAGGCACTGCGCCTGGAGTTCTACGGCGACAGCGTGACCAGCGGGGCCTGCGTGGAGGCGGTGGACTATGTGGGCCGCACCGACCCCTGCTCCAACGATTCCAGCTACGACAACGCCTGGTGGTCCTACGCCTGGCAGTGCGCGCGGCTCCTGGGCGCGGAGTGCCATCTGACGAGCCAGGGCGGCATCGCGGTGCTGCCCCACACCGGTTATTTCCACTATCCCAACCAGATCGCCATGGACGAGACCTGGGACCGGCTGTGCTACTTCCCGGAGGCGGGCGAGCTGACGAAGTGGGATTTCAGCCGCTTCATCCCCCACGCGGTGGTCTTCGCCCTGGGGCAGAACGACCACCACAACGCCCTCACCGAGCAGGACGACCTGAAGTGCGAGGGGGAGCACAAGGCCCTGTGGAAGGCGGAGTACAAGAAGATCGCCCGGGGCGTCCTCAGCCACTACCCCGCCGGGACGCCCGCGGTGTTCATCACCACGCTGATCCGCCACGAGCGAACGTGGGACGAGGCCATCACCGAGATCGTGGCCGAGCTGCGCGCGGAGGGCCTCAACGCCCACCAGTATCTCTTCCGCCGCAACGGCGACGGCACCAACGGCCATCCCCGCATCCCCGAGCAGACCGAGATGGCGGAGGAGCTGGCCGCGTTCCTGAAGACGGTGCTGTAAAAAGAAAAAGGAGGAATCCGCATGCTCCGGCGAGCCGCGTCTTTGATGATTCTCTGGGTGTTTCTCTGCGCCGCCGCGTCGGCGGAGACCTTCGCGACCACGGTGACGGTGGACGCCGCCGCCGCGGGCAAGCCCATCAGCCCCTACATCTACGGGATCAACCAGGGGGACGCGGGCCAGCTGACCCAGGTCACCGCCCGGGCCATGCGCCAGGGCGGCAACCGCTGGACGGCCTACAACTGGGAGACCAACTTCTCCAACGCGGGCTCGGACTGGCACCACTCCTCCGACACCTACCTCTCCTCCAGCCTGAAGCCCGCCGCGGCGGTGACCCAGTTCGTGAAGAACGCGGACCGGGCCGGGATCGGCTACCGGCTGGCGACCCTGCAGCTGGCGGGCTACGTGGCGGGGGACAGCCTGGGCAACGTGGAGGAGAGCGAGACGGCCCCCTCCGACCGCTTCTACCCGGTGGAGATCACCGGCGGCGGGGACGGCACGGCCATGCCCGACCGGACGGATCATAAGGTCTACCTCGAGGAGTTTGTGCGCTACCTGGTGAACCAGACGGGCGGCGCGGCCGCCGAGGGCGGCATCCAGGCCTACAGCCTGGACAACGAGCCGGCCCTGTGGGCCTACACCCACGCCCGGGTGCACCCGGAGAAGACGGGGATCCGGGAGCTGGCGGAGCGCTCCGCCGCGGTGGCGAAGATGGTCAAGGAGGTGGATCCGAAGGCCGAGGTCTTCGGCCCCGCCCTCTACGGCTACACGGCCTTCGACCACCTGGCTGAGAACCCGGACGACCGCTGGGAGACGCTGAAGCGGGAGAAGGGCTACCGCTGGTATCTGGACTGCTACCTGGACGACATGCGCCGCGCCGGCGAGGAGGCCGGCGTGCGCCTGCTGGACGTGCTGGACATCCACTACTACTCCGAGTCCGCCCGCGTCGGGGCGGAGGACCGGGTGCAGGCCGTGCGCACGCTCTACGAGAAGGGCTTCCGCGAGAACAGCTGGATCGGCCAGTGGTGTCAGGAGAACCTCCCGCTGCTGCCGACCGTGCGCGAGTCCATCGACAAGTGGTACCCCGGCACGAAGCTTGCGATCTCCGAGTACAACTACGGCGGGGACGACAGCCCCTCCGGGGCCATCGCCCAGGCGGAGACCCTCGGCTGCTTCGCGGACCAGGAGGTTTATTTCGCGGCCCTGTGGGGCGGCAGCCGCTATATCTACGCGGGGCTGAATCTCTACACGAACTTCGACGGCGAGGGCAGCGCCTTCGGCGACACGCTCCTCCCCGCCGCGGCGGAGGACGTGTCCGTGGTCAGCGCCTACGCCGCCCGCGACGCGGCGCGGCCCGGCCGGATCACCGTGATGCTGACCAACAAGCAGGTGAACGACGAGGCGGCGGTGACCCTCGACCTCGCCGGCGCGGACGCCGCGCCCGGCGCAATCCGCGCCTACTATGTGGGCCGCCTCGGCCCGGAGCTTCGCCCGCTGGAGTTGGTGGAGATCGCGGGCGGGGACGTGCTGGTGACCCTGCCGCCCTACTGCGCGGCGATGGTGGAGATTCTGCTGGATGCGGAGTAAGTTGGTCTGAAGGAGAAAACGAATGCGAAAGATCGTTTGGGCTGCTTTGCTGGCGGCCCTCGCGCTGTGGACCGCCGCCTCCACCGAGGAGGTGGGGGGTGTGGTCATCAGCGAGGTGATGGCGTCCAACGGGACCTATCAGAACAGCCACGCCTACGACTGGGTGGAGCTGTACAACGGCAGCGGCCAGAGCGTGGACCTGTCCGGCTGGTACCTCTCGGACAGCAAGAAGAACCCGGAGAAGTTCGCCTTCCCGGCGGGGACGACGCTCAAGAAGAACAGCTATCTGCTGGTCTACTGCACCGGGGACGCGAGCCTCGACCCCGGCAAGGGGGACACCTTCTACGCGCCCTTCAAGCTCTCCGCCTCGGGGGATCAGGTGCTGCTCACCGCGCCGTCCGGGCTGCGCGCCGTGCTGGAATTTGGCCAGCAGTACGGGAACATCAGCTACGGCGTGCCCGCGGGGGGCTACGGCTACGGCTTCTTCGAGACCGCAACGCCCGGGGAGGCGAACGGGAAGACGGTCTTCGCCTCCCGCGCCGCGGCCCCGGTGATCGAGACGGCGGGCGGCTTCTACGCCGGCAGCGTCACCGTGCAGGCCCACGGGGAGGCGGGGGCGGTTCTCCGCTACACCACGGACGGCTCGACCCCCACCGCGAAGTCGAAGGCGTTCCCCGAGGGCGGCCTGACGCTGAAGAAGACCACCACGCTGCGCGTCGCGGCCTTCCGCGCGGACGCGGTGCCCTCCGCCCCGGTGACGGCCTCCTACTTCTTCGGGGAGGACGACCTGCCCGTGGCGGTGGTGAGCCTGACCACCGACAGCGCCTACATGTTCGACAAGAAGACCGGTGCCCTCGTGAAGGGCACCGGGGCGGTCCCGAACTACGACAAGCCCTACGAGTACCCGGTGAACATCGAGTACTTCGACGAGGAGGGCGTCTGCCGCATCAACCAGATGGGCACCTTCACGGCCTCCGGCCACTCGGCCCGGCAGAATGCCCAGAAGTCCATCGCCCTCCACGCCCGCAAGGCCTTCGGCCCGGAGTTCTTTGACTACAACCCCTTCCCGAACCGGGACTACACCCGCTACCACTCGCTGCTCCTGCGCTCCACCAACTCGGACGCTTACTCCGAGCGGCTGCGGGACGCGGTGTTCTCCTCCCTGGCGGAGGGGCTGGATCTGTGCTACCAGGACGCCCGGCCCATCGTGGTCTTCATCAACGGCGAGTACTGGGGACACTACAACCTCCGGGAGAAGATCAACAAGTACATGGTGGCCCAGTGGGAGGGCGTCGATTTAGCGGACGAGGACACGGTGGACGCCATCGACCTGCTGGCCCGGACAGGCTCGGACGACTATGTGCAGAACGGCTCCAACGCCGACTGGCTGGCGCTGTGCCAGTTCTGCAAGACGGAGGATCTGAACGTTCCGGAGAACCTGACCTGGGTGACGGACCGCATCGATGTGGAGAACCTCTTCACCCACGCGGCTTACGAGATCATCTCCGGCAACAGCGACATCACCAACGTGCGGATGTACCGGGTGCCGGGCGGGAAGTGGAAATACCTGCTCTTCGACGTGGAGGCCTCCTTCGGCTCCGGCTCGGACAGCGAGACGATCCCGCTGGAGAACTATATCAAGCCCGTCTCCGCCAAGTACGCCGCCTTCCGGCACGAGCCGCTCAACGCGCTGCTGGCGGTGCCGGAGATGAAGGCGCGCTTCCTCACCCGCTTCGCCCAGGTGCTGGAGTCCTCCTTCACCTGGCCCTATGTGCAGAGCAAGTTCGACTACTGGGAGAGCCAGATTGAGCCGCTCCTGCCGCGCCACATGCAGCGCTGGCCGTCGAAGATGACCCTCAAGCGCTGGCGCACCAACGTCAACGCCACCCGCTACTACGCCCGCGTCCGCCCGAAGAAGATCGTCTCCATGCTGCAAAAGCGCATGAAGCTGACCAAGGCCGAGGTGGAGCAGTACTTCGGGGAGGTCCAGCGCAGGCTGGACGAGCTGAATGTCAAATAGCGCCCCGAGAGAAACCGATGGAGGAACCATGACAGAAGAACGCATCAAGGTGGAGGAGGTCTCCTACGCCTATGAGGAGGGCGCCGCGCCGGTGGTGAAGCATGTCTCGATGGACGTGCGGCCCGGGGAGTTCGTCGCCGTGCTGGGACACAACGGCTCCGGCAAATCGACCCTCGCCAAGCTGATGAACGCCCTCTTTGTGCCCACCGAGGGCCGGGTCTACATCCGCGGGATGGACACTGCGGACGACGAGCGCCTTTGGGATATCCGGCGGGAGGCGGGGATGATCTTCCAGAACCCGGACAACCAGATCGTCGCCACCGTGGTCCGGGAGGACGTGGCCTTCGGCCTGGAGAACCTGGGCGTGCCGCACGAGGAGATGCTCGGCCGCATCGAGCAGGCCCTTCGCACCGTGGGCATGAGCGCCTACGCCGAGAGCGCGCCCCACAACCTCTCCGGCGGACAGAAGCAGCGGGTGGCGATCGCGGGGATCCTGGCGATGCGGCCCTCCTGTCTGATCGCGGACGAGGCGACGGCCATGCTCGACCCCTCGGGCCGGGCGGAGGTGCTGCAGACCGTGCGCAGCCTCTGCCGGGAGGAGGGGATCAGCGTGGTCTGGATCACCCACTTCATGGAGGAGGCGGCGCTGGCGGACCGCGTGATCGTGATCTCCGACGGGGAGATCGCCCTGCAGGGGACGCCGCGGGAGGTCTTCCCCCAGGTGGAGCGGATGCGCGAGCTGCACCTGGACGTGCCGCGCATGACGGCCCTCGCCGCGCGGCTGCGGGCGGCGGGGATGCCCCTCTCCGACCGCATTCTGACGGTCGAGGAGATGACGGAGGAGGTGAAGGCGGCCCTATGTCCATCGAACTGAGACATCTGACCCACGTCTACGCCGAGGGCAGCGCCTTCCGCTCCGTCGCGCTGGAGGACATCAATCTCACGATCCGGGACGGGGACTTCCTGGCCCTGGTGGGCCACACCGGCTGCGGCAAGTCCACGCTGGTCCAGCACCTCAACGGCCTGCTGACCCCCTCCTCCGGCCAGGTGCTGGTGGACGGGGAGGATCTGGCGGGGGAGGGCGTCAACCGCCGGGCCCTGCGGATGAAGATCGGCCTGGTTTTCCAGTACCCGGAGTACCAGCTCTTCGAGGAGACGGTGGCCAAGGACATCGCCTTCGGCCCGAAGAACCTGGGCCTGAAGGCCGAGGAGGTGGACGCCCGGGTCCGCGCCGCCATGGCGCAGGTCCATCTGGACTGGCAGAAATACGCCGAGCGCTCCCCCTTTGAGCTCTCGGGCGGGCAGATGCGCCGGGTGGCCATCGCCGGGGTGCTGGCGATGCAGCCGGAGGTGCTGGTGCTCGACGAGCCGACCGCGGGCCTCGACCCCCACGGGCGGGACCGCATTTTGGGCATCATCGAGGAGCTGCACCGGCAGGGCACGACCGTCGTGATGGTCAGCCACTCCATGGAGGACGTGGCGCGCCTGGCTACGCGGGTGGCGGTGCTGTCCCACGGAAAGCTTCTGGCGGAGGGGACGCCCCGGGAGATCTTCTCGCGGCAGGAGATGATGACCGAGGCGGGCCTGGCGGTGCCGGAGGCGGCGCGGCTTTGCGCCTCGCTGCGGGCGGCGGGGATTGATCTGCCCGCGGATCTCTACACGGAGGATGAACTGTACGACAGCCTCCTGAAGCGTTGGAAGGAGGCGGGGAGATGAACCTGAAGAGCATCACCCTCGGCCAGTACTACCCGGTGGAGAGTCCGATCCACCGGCTGGACCCGAGAACCAAGATCCTCCTCACCCTGGCGCTGATGGTGGCGGTTTTCCTCGTGCGCTCGCTGGTGGGCTACGCGCTGCTGCTGGGCTTTGTGTATCTGGCGGCGCGGATCGCCAACGTGCCCTTCAAGCTGATGATGAAGGGCATCAAGCCGCTGCGCTTCATCCTGATCCTGACCTTCCTGCTGAACCTTTTCTTCACGACGCAGGGGAACGTCCTGTTCCACTGGCAGTTCATCACCCTGACCGACCAGGGCCTGAAGCTCTCCGTGCACTACTCCCTGCGGCTCATGTTCCTGGTGATCTGCACGAGCCTGATGACCCTGACCACCTCCCCGATCCAGCTCTCCGACGGCCTGGAGATCCTGCTCTCCCCGCTGAAGGCGATCCATTTCCCGGCCCACGAGCTGGCGATGATGATGTCCATCGCGCTGCGCTTCATCCCGACGCTCCTTGAGGAGACCGACAAGATCATGAAGGCGCAGATGGCCCGCGGCGCTGACTTCGAGTCAGGCAACCTGATCGCCCGGGCGAAGGCGATGGTGCCGCTGCTGGTGCCGCTCTTCGTCAGCGCCTTCCGCCGGGCCGGGGATCTGGCGATGGCGATGGAGGCCCGCTGCTACCACGGCGGCGAGGGCCGCACCCGCCTGCGGGTGCTGAAGTTCACCCGGGCGGATCTCTACGCCGCCCTCGCGGTGGCGGGGCTGCTGGTGCTGATCATCTTAGAAGGCCGGCTGCTCCCGGCGGGGTGGCTGCTTTGAGCCGCGTGCTGCTGACCGTGGAGTACGACGGCACGGCCTACGCCGGCTGGCAGCGGCAGCTGAACGGCCTGGCGGTGCAGCAGGTGCTGGAGGAGAAGCTCTCGGAAGCCTGCGGGGAGACGATCATTGTCACCGGGGCCAGCCGCACCGACGCCGGCGTCCACGCCGCGGGCCAGCGGGCCCACTTCGACACCCGCAGCCGCATCCCGCCGGAGAAGTATCCCTTTGTGCTGAACACGATGCTGCCGCCGGATATCCGGGTGACGGAGGGGCGCGCCGTCCCGGAGGGCTTCCACGCCCGCTTCCTGACCAGTGGGAAGATGTACACCTACCGCATCCTGAACCGGCGCCACGGCAGCGCCCTGCGGCGGCTGCGCTATGTCCACGTGCCGGTGCCGCTGGAAGTGGAGCCCATGCGCCGCGCGGCGCAGACCCTGCTGGGCCGGCACGACTTCGCCGCCTTCCAGGCGGCGGGCGGCACGGCGAAAACCACCGTCCGCACCCTGCGGAGCGCCGCTCTGGTCCAGCCGGCGGAGGACGAGATCGTCCTCACCGTGGAGGGGGACGCCTTCCTGTACAACATGGTGCGCATCATCGCGGGGACGCTCATCGAGATTGGCCAGGGCAAGCGGGGGGAGGACGCCTTCCTCCGCGCCTTCGAGACCCGGGACCGGCTGGCCCTGGGCGTCACCGCCCCGCCCCACGGCCTGGAGCTGACCCGGGTGGACTATTCGCCGGAGGCCTTCCTCTGCCCGGAGAAGATCCGGTGGCACAGGGAGGAGCCCACAGAGGAGGAGTCGGAATGAAGCCGCACGTCGGAACCCAAACCCTGGAGACGCCGCGGCTGATGATCGCCTATCTCTTCGACACCGCGGACAACACCGGCATCGTGGACGTGGCGGTCTACGACATGCTGCCCGGGGACCCGAGACTGTAGAAGAACAACAGAGAGAAATACAAGCATGCTTCGACTGACAAACCTTTCCTGCCCCCTGGAGACAGCGGAGGCGGACTACGCCGCCCTGGCGGCGAAAAAGCTGCGGGTGGCGGAGACGGAGGTGCTCTCCGTCCGCCTCTGGAAGAAATCCATCGACGCCCGGGACAAGGCGGACGTGCACCTGGTGCTCACCCTGGACGTGACCTTGCGGGACGAGGCGCGGACGCTGAAAAAGCTCAGGCCCGGCGCCGCCGCGCCGGTGGCGCCGGAGAAGCCGCTGACGCTGCCCGCGCCGCGCTTTGCGCTCCGGCCGGTGGTGGCCGGGGCGGGGCCGGCGGGGCTCTTCGCCGCGCTGACGCTGGCGCAGGCGGGGGCGCGGCCGATCCTTGTCGAGCGGGGCCGGGCCGTCGAGGAGCGGACGCGGGACGTGGACGCCTTCCGCCGGGCGGGGGCGCTGGACCCGGAGAGCAACGTGCAGTTCGGCGAGGGCGGCGCGGGGGCCTTCTCCGACGGGAAGCTCACCACCGGCACGAAGTCCCCGCTGCAGCGGCACGTGCTGGAGACCTTCGTCCGGCACGGCGCGCCGGAGGACATTCTCTGGCTGCAGAAGCCGCACATCGGCTCGGACAACCTGCCGAAGGTCGTCGCCTCCATGCGGCGGGAGATCCTCGCCCTCGGCGGGGAGGTGCGCTTCTCCACCCGGCTCACCGGGATCACGGTCCGCGGCGGACGGCTCTGCGCCGTCAGGCTGGCGGGGCCGGAAGGGCCGGAGGAGCTGGCCACGGACACGCTGATCCTCTGCATCGGGCACAGCGCCGGGGACACCCTGCACGCCCTCTTCCGGCAGGGGGTGCGCATGGCGCAGAAGCCCTTCGCCATCGGCGTGCGCATCGAGCAGCCCCAGCGGCTGATCGACCGGGCCCGCTACGGGCGCTTCGCGGGGCACCCGGCGCTGCCGCCGGCGGACTATAAGCTGAACGTCCACACGCCGGATGGGCGCGGGGTCTACACCTTCTGCATGTGCCCGGGCGGGGAGGTCATCGCCTCCTCGTCCCAGCCCGGGGGCATCGTGACCAACGGCATGAGCCGCTATGCCCGGGACGGGGTCAACGCCAACGCGGCGCTGCTGGTGGGCGTGCGGACGGAGGATTTCGGCGACGGGCACCCGCTGGCGGGCTTCCTGCTGCAGCGGGAGATCGAGAAGAAGGCCTTCGCGGCGGGCGGCGGGGACTACCGCGCCCCGGCGCAGCTGGTGGGCGATTTCCTCGCGGGCCGGCCCTCGAAGGCGGTGGGCCGCGTCGCGGCGACCTATCTCCCCGGGGTGACCCCGGGCGAGATGGAGGCGGTGCTCCCGGCCTTTATCACCGGGAACCTGCGCTACGCGCTGCCCCGGCTGGACGGGATGCTCCACGGCTTCGCCGACCCGGAGGCGGTGCTGACCGCCCCGGAGACGCGCTCCTCCTCCCCGGTGCGCATCCCGCGCGGGGAGGACGGCCAGGCGGAAGGGCTGCCCGGCCTCTATCCCGCGGGCGAGGGCGCGGGCTACGCCGGCGGCATCATGAGCGCCGCGGTGGACGGCATCTCCGCCGCGCTGAAGGCGCTGAGCGCCTGACTGTACAACGGGCGAAAAAAAGTGTATAATACGCGGGAAATCAACCGCCGAGGAGGACTTGAGCCAATGGCAAGTGAGCAGATTCGCTATATCGGGGTCAACGACCATGAGATCGACCTGTTTGAGGGGCAGTACGACGTCCCCAGCGGCATGAGCTACAACAGCTGGGTGATCCTGGACGGGAAGGTCTGCGTGATGGATACGGTGGACCGCAGCTTCGCGCAGCCCTACCTGAAGAACCTGGAGGCCGCGCTGGCCGGGCGCAGGCCCGACTACCTGGTGGTCTCCCATGTGGAGCCGGATCACGCCTCCTCGGTGCAGGCCTTCCTGGACGCCTATCCGGAGGTCACCCTGGTGGGCAACGCCAAGACCTTCCAGCTCCTGGAGAACTACTTCGTGCTGGGCGAGACCCGGCGCCTGGTGGTCAAGGAGGGGGACACCCTCCCTCTGGGGGAGCATACCCTCCGCTTCACGCTGGCGCCGATGGTGCACTGGCCCGAGGTCATGATGAGCTATGAGGAGCGGGAGAAGATCCTCTTCTCCGCCGACGCCTTCGGCCAGTTCGGGGCGCTGGACGACATGCCCGACTGGGACGACGACGAGGCGCGGCGCTACTACCTGAACATCGTGGGCAAGTACGGCCCCCAGGTGCAGGCCGTGCTGAAGAAGGCCGCCGCCCTGGACATCGCCGCCATCCACCCGCTGCACGGCCCGGTGCTGCAGGCGGACGCGATGGCCCACGCGCTGGCGAAGTACCAGATCTGGTCCACTTACGCGGTGGAGGACGAGGGCGTGCTGATCGCCTACGCCTCCCTCCATGGGAACACCGCCGCCGCGGCGGAGAAACTGGCGGACCTGCTGGACGAGGCCGGCTGCCCGGACGTGGTGCTGGCCGACCTGGCGCGGGTGGACATGGCCGAGGCCCTGGCCTGCGCCTTCCGCTTCGGCAAGGTGGTGCTGTGCGCCTCCACCTACAACGCGGGGCTGATGCCCTTCATGGAGGATTTCCTCCACCACCTGAAGGCCAAGAACTGGCAGAAGCGCACGGTGGGCCTGGTGGAGAACGGCTCCTGGGCCCCCATGGCGGCCAAGACCATGCGGGAGCTGCTGGCCGGCATGAAGGAGATCACGGTGCTCGAGCCCGCCGTGACGATCAAGGGCGCCCCCAAGACCACTGATCTGCCCGCGCTGCAGGCGCTGCGGGACGCCGTGATGGCGGAGTGATTCTGATTTCCAATTGAAATACCAAGTGAAGCAAAAGACCGGCCCCTCTGTCGCTGCGGCGACATCTCCCCAGCAAGCTGGGGAGATAAGGAAAAAGCGCAGCATTCAAAAACCTCCCCGGCTTGCCGGAGAGAGGGACCGCCGCCCTCCGCTGGGCGGCGGTGGAAGGGCCGGCTTGAAAGCATACGATAAGGAGAGAGACCCTATGATGCTGACACAGGCCCCCCGCGGGACGCGGGACGTGGCGCCGGCGGACAGCTACCGCTGGCAGTACCTGGAGGACAGGATGCGCAAGGCCGCCGCGGCGGCGGGCTACCGGGAGATCCGCACGCCGGTCTTCGAGCACACGGAGCTCTTCCTGCGCGGCGTCGGCGACACGACCGACATCGTGCAGAAGGAGATGTACACCTTCAAGGACAAGGGCGACCGCTCCATCACCCTCAAGCCCGAGGGGACGGCGGGCGCGGTGCGCGCCTTCCTGGAGCACAACCTCTACGCCGACGCGCTGCCCTGCAAGATGTATTACCTCAACGCGCCGATCTTCCGCTATGAGGCGCCCCAGTCCGGGCGGCTGCGGGAGCACCACCAGTTCGGCCTGGAGTGCTTCGGCGCGCCGGACGCGACGACGGACGCGGAGCTGATCCTGCTGGCCTACCGGCTGCTGAGCTCCTTAGGGGTGAGCAACCTCTCGGTCAACATCAACTCCATCGGCTGCCCGAAGTGCCGCCCCCTCTACCACCAGAAGCTCAAGACCTTCCTGGCCGGGAAGGTGGACAGCCTCTGCGCGGACTGCCGGAACCGCTTCGAGCGCAACCCGCTGCGGGTGCTGGACTGCAAGGTGCCCTCCTGCCAGGAGCAGGTGAAGGACGCCCCCTCGATGCTGGACTGCCTCTGCGAGGAGTGCGCGGCCCACTTTGAGAAGCTGCAGCAGTGCCTTACCCTGGCGGGGATTCCCTTCCGGGTCAACAGCCGCATCGTTCGCGGCTTGGACTACTACACCAAGACCGTCTTCGAGCTGATCACCACCACGGAGCAGGGCAACCTGACCGTCTGCGGCGGCGGCCGCTACGACAACCTGGTCGAGCAGCTGGGCGGCGACCCGCTGCCCGCCGTGGGCTTCGGCATGGGCCTGGAGCGCGTGCTGATGCTGCTGGATGGCGAGGGCATCGAGATCCCGCGCCCCCGCCTGTGCGACGTGTTCGTCACCTACATGGGCGACCACTGGACCGAGGCCTTCAGCCTGGTGGAGACCCTGCGCGCCGCCGGCGTCTCCGCCGACATGGACCACATGGGCCGGAGCCTCAAGGCCCAGTTCAAGTACGCCAACAAGATCGGCGCCGCCCTCACCGCCACCATCGGCGACGAGGAGGCCGCCGCCGGCGCGGCCAAAATGAAGAACATGGAGACCCGGGAGGAGCGGCTCGTTCCCTTCGCCGAGGCGGCGAAGGCGGTCCGCGAGATGACGGAGGCGAAGTAAGATGCTGAGCATGCGTTTCCCCGGCGGAGCCGCGAAGGCCCTGACCCTCTCCTACGACGACGGTGTGGAGCAGGACGTCCGGCTCATCGACATCCTGGACAGGGCGGGCATCCGCTGCACCTTCAACCTGAACAGCGGCTGCTTCGCGCCGGAGGGCTACGTCTGGCCCGAGGGGCAGATCCACCGGCGCATGAGCGCCTCCGCGGTGCGGGCCCTCTACGACACAGGCCGCCACGAGGTGGCGGTGCACACGCTGACCCACCCCGACCTGACCCGCCTGCCCTCCTCCGGGATCGTGCGGGAGGTCTACGAGGACCGGCGGAACCTGGAGGACATGTTCGGCGTGCTCGTGCGCGGCGCGGCCTACCCCTACGGCACCTATAACGACGAGGTCGTTGACGCGCTGCGCAGCTGCGGCATCGCCTACTGCCGGACGGTGGAGGCGACCCACGGCTTCGACATCCCCCGGGACTGGCTGCGGCTGAAGGCCACCTGCCACCACGGCGACCCGATGCTGGAGGAGCTGTGCGACCGCTTCCTGGAGAAAACGCCCAAGCGGGACGAGCCGGCCCTGTTCTACCTCTGGGGCCACAGCTACGAGTTTGAGGACCACGGCAACTGGGACCTGATCGAGCGCTTCGCGGCGCGGATGGGGCGCCAGCCGGACGTCTGGTACGCGACCAACATCGAGGTCTACGACTATGTCACCGCCTGGCGGCGGCTCGAGTGGTCGCTGGACGGCCGCAGGGCGGTCAACCCCTCCGCCCGGACCCTCTGGGCGGCGCTGGACGGCCGCACCTTTGAGATCCCCGGCGGAACCCTGGTGGAGATCGACGGCTGACCGCGCGTGGCGGCAAACAAAAAACGGCGGAAGCCGTTTTTTGTTTGCCGGGCTACAGCCCGAAGAGAAACCCCGCGGCGATCCCGATCCCCGCCGAGAGGGCGATGAGCAGGATGGGGTGAACCTTGCGGAAGGCCAGCGCCGCCACCAGGAGCAGGATGCCGGCCCGCACCGCGAAGGCGGGGGTCATGAGCGCTTGCTCCCGGAGAAAGACCTCCCGCCCCAGGGAGAGGAGGGCGGCGGCGATGAGGCCGATGACGGCGGGCCGCAGCCCGGTCATCGCGCCCTCGACCAGCCGGCTGCGCCGGAAGCGATCGTAGAAGCGCGCCACCAGCAGGATCACCAGGAACGAGGGCAGCACGACGCCCGCCGTGGCGCACAGCGCGCCGCTGAGGCCCGCCGTGACCATGCCCACATAGGTGGAGAGGTTCACGGCGAAGGGACCGGGAGTGCTCTCGCCGACGGCGATGAAATCAATGATCTCCGCCTGGGTCAGCCACCCGTGGGCGAGCACCTCGCGCTGGATCAGGGGGAGCATGGCGTAGCCGCCGCCGAAGGTGAACAGCCCGACGCGGAAGAAGGTCGCGAACAGCTCGAGGTAAATCATCGCGTCCCCTCCTCCCGGCGGCGGAGCCGGCTGTAGACGATGCCGGCCAGCGCCGCCGCGGCGATCACCAGGATCGCGCTGACCCTGAAAAAGGCCACCGCCGCCAGGGCCAGGGCCATGACCGCGCAGGAGAAGGCGTCCTTGTGACACTTGGTAAAGAGGCTCCACAGGGCCCGCAGGATCAGCGCGAGGACCCCGGCGCGGATCCCCCAGAAGGCGTAGCGCACCGCCCGGAGGTGCTGGAAGGCCTGCAGGGCGAGGGAGATCGCGCTGATGATGACGAACGAGGGCAGCACCACGCCCACCGTCGCGCAGACCGCGCCGCGCACGCCCGCGACCTTCCGGCCGATGAAGGTGGCCGCGTTGATGGCGATGGGGCCGGGGGTGGACTCGGCGATAGCGAGGATGTCGAGCATGTCCTCCTCGCGGATCCAGTGCCTGCGCGCGGCGGCCTCCCGCTGGATCAGCGGGATCATGGCGTAGCCCCCGCCGAAGGTGAAGGCGCCGATCTTCGCGAAGACGGCAAAAAGCTCAAGACAGACGTGCATGGCGAGACGCTCCTCCGAGGGGATATTCCGGGGCGCTGCCGCCCCGCTCCATCATACCATGAAAGCGCGGGGTCCGGAAGGGCGGACAGCCAAAAACGGGGCTTTTCTTTTTTGCCCAAAGCGGTATAATGGGGCCGAAGGAGGGGAACGGATGAACAGACTGTTTTCAAGAATCCTGGCTTTGGCCATGGCGCTGGCGCTGACCGCGGGGATGACCGGCGGGCTCGCCCGGGCGGAGGAGGACGGTATGATATTCTCGGACGATGCCTCGGGGTTTGTGCTGCTGACGGACGCGGTGCCGGACGCGATCCTCGAGATCCGCTACTATTCGACCTACAACTTTGTGGGCGACCGCGTCGACGGCTATGAGGAGCCCGTGGCGCTGCTGACCCGGGAGGCCGCCGAGGCGCTGCGGGCCGTCTCTGACGACCTGATCCGGCAGGGCTACCGGCTGAAGATCTTCGACGCCTACCGCCCGCAGAAGGCGGTGTCCCACTTCATGCGGTGGGCGCTGGACTTTGGCGACACGCGGATGAAGCCCTACTTCTACCCCGAGCTGGAGAAGGATGTGCTGTTCCCGCTGGGCTATATCGCGGAGCACTCCGGCCACAGCCGCGGCAGCACGGTGGACCTGACGCTGTTCGACATGGCGGCCGGGAAGGAGGTCGACATGGGCGGCACCTTCGACTATTTCGGCGAGCTGAGCCACCCGGACTACACCGCCATCACCCCGGAGCAGTATGCGAACCGCATGATCCTGCGGGAGGCGATGCTGCGGCACGGCTTCCGGCCCCTGGAGGAGGAGTGGTGGCACTTCACCCTGGACCCGGAGCCCTACCCGGACACCTATTTCACCTTCCCGGTCAGCCGGAAATCGGTGGGACAGGAGTAAAGAAACCCCAAAAACAGCCCCCATCCCCCGCCCTCTCGGGCGGCGGATGGGGGCTTTGACGTATCAAGCTGCGGGGGCTCAGCCCTCCTGCTCCACGGGGACGAGGCGGATATGCAGCTCGTCGAGCTGCTTCTGCTCCACGTTGGAGGGGGCGCCCATCAGCAGATCCTGGGCGTTCTTGTTCATCGGGAAGGGGATGACCTCGCGGATGGAGTCCTCCCCGGCCAGCAGCATGACCATGCGGTCCACGCCGGGGGCGATGCCGGCGTGCGGCGGCGCGCCGTAGCAGAAGGCGTTGTACATGGCCGGGAACTTGGCCTTCACGTCCTCCTCGCCGAGGCGGACGAGCTTGAAGGCCTCGATCATGATCTCCGGGTCATGGTTGCGGACCGCGCCGGAGGAGAGCTCCACGCCGTTGCAGACCAGGTCGTACTGGAAGGCGTAGATGGACAGGGGGTCCACCTCGCCGGCCGCGGCCTTCTGCAGGATCTCCAGGCCGCCGTTGGGCATGGAGAAGGGGTTGTGGCAGAACTCCAGCTCGCCGCTCTCCTCGCCGATCTCGTACATCGGGAAGTCGACGATCCAGCAGAAGGCGTACTGCTCCGCGTCCATGTGGTTCGGGCAGAGGAGACCCAGCTGCTTGATCAGCACGCCCATGGTCTTCTGGGCCGTGCCGAGCTTCCCGGCGGAGAGGCCGACGAAGCTGTTGGGCTTCAGGCCCAGGGCGGAGACCACCTTGTCCTTGCGGTCCTGCAGGAACTTCGCGATGCCGCCCACCAGCTCGCCCTTCTCGTCCAGGCGGAACCAGTAGGGCTTCGCGCCGGAGACGACCTCCACGTCCGCGCAGAGCTTGTCGATCTGCTTGCGGGTGGCGGTCATGTCGGAGACCACCACGGCCTTGACGGCGCTGCCCTCGAAGGGGCCGAAGCCGCAGCCCTCCACGAGGCGGGTCACGTCCTGGGCCGTCAGGTCGATGCGCAGGTCGGGCTTGTCGGTGCCGTAGGTCTCCATAGCCTCGCGGTAGGAGATGCGCTTGAAGGGCGCGGAGGAGGCGCGGTCATACTTGCCGTAGCGGGCGAAGATGGGCGGCAGCACATCCTCGAGCACGGCGAAGACGTCCTCCTGGGAGGCGAAGGCCATCTCCATGTCCAGCTGGTAGAACTCGCCGGGGGAGCGGTCGCCGCGGGCGTCCTCGTCCCGGAAGCAGGGGGCGATCTGGAAGTAGCGGTCGAAGCCGGAGGTCATCAGCAGCTGCTTGAACTGCTGCGGGGCCTGGGGCAGGGCGTAGAACTTGCCGGGGTGCTTCCGGGCGGGCACCAGGTAGTCCCGGGCGCCCTCGGGGGAGGAGGCGGTCAGGATGGGTGTGGTGATCTCCAGGAAGTTGTGGGCCTGCATGGCGGCGCGCAGGGCAGCCACCACGTTGCAGCGCAGGACGATGTTCCGCTTGACCTCCGGGTTGCGCAGGTCGAGATAGCGGTACTTCAGGCGCAGGGCCTCGTCCGCCTCGCGGCTGCGGGTCACCTGGAAGGGCAGCTGGTTGTAGCGGCAGCGGCCCAGCACCTCTAACTTCTCCGGCACCACCTCGATGTCGCCGGTGGGGATCTTGGGGTTCTTGCTGTCCCGCTCGCGCACAAGGCCGGTCACGGCGATGGTGGACTCCTTGTTCAGGGCGCGGAAGGCGGAGAGCATCTCCTCGCTCTCCAGCACCAGCTGCGTGGTGCCGTAGAAGTCGCGCAGGATGGCGAAGGCGAGGCTGCCGGAGACCTCGCGGACGTTCTCCAGCCAGCCGCACAGCTCGACGGTCTTGCCGGCGTCGGAGAGCCGCAGCTCGTTGCAGGTATGGGTACGGTGTTGCATGGCGCTTTTCCTCCTACTGTGTTTTGACCGGATCTCTGGTCAAAAAGCCTTCCGCATCGGATCAACGCGGAAGGCATCCATGTCACGCCTTGCGGACGGTGATCACCACATGGCGGTTGGGCTCCTCGCCCTCGGAGTGGGTGTCGATCAGCTCGTTGGCCTGCAGGGCGCTGTGCACGATGCGGCGCTCGTAGGGGTTCATGGGCTCCAGGGAGACCCGGCGGCCGGTCTTCAGGGCATGGTTGGCCTTGCGGTTGGCCAGGCGCACGAGGGTGTCCTCCCGCTTGGCACGGTAGTTCTCCGTGTCCAGGGTGACGCGGGTGTACTTGTCGCGGCCCTTGTTGATGCGCAGGCTGGTCAGATACTGGATGGCGTCCAGGGTCTCGCCCCGGCGGCCGATCAGGATGCCGAGGGTGTCGCCTTCCATGTAGCCGAAGACGTTGCCCTCCTCGTCGGTGCCCATGCGGATGGAGACCGGCACGCCCATCAGGGTGGTCAGCTCCTGCAGGAAGGCCTTCGCCTCGCCGGCGGGGGAGTCGGCGGCCAGCTCCGCGTCCTCGATCAGGGTGACGACGGGCTTCTCGATGGGCTTGACGGGCTTCTTGGGCGGCAGCTTCGGGGCGGGCGCCTCCTCCGCGTCCTCGGCGGCCTCCTCGCCCTCGGCGGGCGCGGCGGCGGGCTTCTTCTTGCCGCGGGAGCGGTGGCGGCGGCGCTTGCGCTTGACCTCCTGGGTCTCCTCGCCGGCGGGCACGTCGGCGGCCTCCTCCTCGGGCAGCTCCGCGTCCTCGGCGGCCAGGACGGTCTCCTCGGCGGGCTTCTCCTGGGCCGGCTTGCGGTCGGGGTTCACGCGGCGCACGGGCTCGGGGCGGCGGGACCGGGCGGGCTTGTCCTCCGCGGTCTCCTCGGCGGCCTCCGCCTTCTCGGGGCGGGGGGCGCGCTCAGGCTTCTCGGCCCGGGCGGGCTTCTCGGGCCTGGGCGCGGGCTTGGCCGGCTCCTTCTTGTCGTTCAGCAGGCTCATGACGTCCAGCTCGTCCTCGCGGCTCTCCTGGCCGCGCAGGGTGACGCGGAGCCGGTAGGGGCGGGAGCCGAAGAGGCCGAAGAGGCCCTTGCTGCCCTCCTCGAGCACCTGGACGTCCACGTCCGCGATGGAGGCGTTCAGCTCCTGCAGGGCGGCCTCCAGCGCCTCCTCCCGCGTCTTGGCGGATTTTTCAACGGATCTCATTTGATGGAAGCCTCCCCGTTTACGGTTGTATTGTTCTGCTTATCCTTGCTGTCCAGGAACTTGTTGATGCTGAAGGTCGAGATCATCATGATCAGGTTGCTCGTCACCCAGTACAGGGCGAAGGCGCCGTTGTAGCTCAGGCAGATCCACAGCGAGAAGATGGGGAAGAACCACTTCATGAAGTTCGAGGTGGACTGCTGGGTCTGCTGCGCCGCGTCGTTGGCGGCGGGGGCAGGCTGGGTGTTGCCCAGGATGGCGGTCATGGCGAACTGGCTGACAGCCGAGAGGATCGGCAGGATCAGCAGGCCGTTGTACTCCTTCATGATGCTGACGGTGGTGAAGAGCACCGGGATGTTGGTCCAGCCGGGCAGGCCGCCCGCGGCCTGCTGGTAGACCGCCGTCTGTTCCAGGGTGGAGTGGAGGAGCTGGATCGTCGCGGCCAGCTCGCTCTGGGCGAAGCTGTCCATGGTCAGACTGGCCAGGCCGGGGTGCAGGGCCGCGATCTGCTGGAGCGTCTCGGCGTTCAGCAGCTTGCTCCAGACGTCGGTGGGCACCTGACGCAGGGTGTTCAGGTCCACCAGGGCGGAGGAGAAGGGGCTGTCGGGCATCCAGAGGTTCTTGATCCACAGCCAGCTGTCGAGCACGGGCATGGTCTCCGGGTGCTGGAGGATCTCCACCACCTGCCGGACCACCTGCTCGTTGGCGAAGGCGCGCATGGCGTTCCACATGATGATCAGCAGCGGATAGCTGAGCAGCATGGGAAGGCAGCCGGACATCGGCGAGGCGCCCTCCTTCTTGTACATCTCAGAGACCTTCTGATTGTACTTGGCCTGGTCCTTGCCGTACTTGCGCTGGAGCTCGGCCATCTTCGGCTGCAGGGCCGTCATCTTGCGCATGCCGACCCGGCTCTTGTAGTCGAAGGGGAAGAGCACCAGCCGGACGAGCAGGGTGAAGAGCACCATCGACCAGCCGTAGTTCCCCACCACGGAGTTGATTCCTCGGATAATGTTGATCAGGAATTCCATCGGTCGTTTACTCCCTCCTCAGGGTGGTTCGGGGATCCCTGGGCACCGGGTCGTAGCCGCCGCGGCTGAGCGGATTGCAGCGCAGGATTCGCCTGAGCGCCAGCTGCCCGCCCCGCGCCGCGCCGTAGCGCTCGATGGCGGTCTGGGCGTACTCGGAGCAGGTGGGCACGAAGCGGCAGGCAGGTCTGCGCTTGAGCGGGCTGAGACGGCGGCGATAGAGGCGGATCGCCCACAGCAGAAAGCGTTTCATCTGCGCGACTCCCCCTGCGGTGCGCCTGACTGGGGCGCGGCGGGGCGCAGGGCGTCCTGCTTCCGGAGAAGCTGGAGGACCTGGCGCTGCAGCTCCGCAAAGGTGGCATGGGCGGCTGACGGTCTGGCTACGATGACGTAAAGTCCGTTTTTCACATCCCCCAGGTGGGGCCGGAAGCACTCGCGCAGGCGGCGCTTCACCCGGTTGCGGGTGACGGCGTTGCCCACTTTTTTGCTGACGGAAAAACCGACCTGAAGCCCCCGGCCCTTGGCCTGGAGCATGACCAGATCGCGGCAGGAGACGCTCTTTCCGCGGTGGTACACGTACTGGAACGCCTTGTTTTTTTGCAGCCGATAACGCTTTTGCATGGGATACGATGCCTCTTCCGGATGCCGGGATCCGGGGACGGGGCGCGCCGGCGGGAGCGCCCCCATGGTTAAGGATAAAGCCCGCCGTTTATACTGGCGGGCTTGATCCGCAAAGGGGCATGGCGCGGCTGAACCGCGCGGTCCCCTCAGACGCGTTTTGGGCCAACCGTCAGACGGTCAGCACCTTGCGGCCGCGGCGGCGGCGGGCGGCCAGCACACGGCGGCCGTTGCGGGTGGACATGCGGGCACGGAAGCCGTGCACCTTGGAGCGCTGACGCTTTTTGGGCTGATAAGTACGGAACATGGTAACACTCCTCTGCGTTGGTTTCAGGGCTTGAGCCCGAAGCTTGCTTAAAACATAGCTTATCAAGTATACAGAAAAGGGAAGGGATTGTCAAGCGCGGAAAGGGCCAAAATACGCGATCGGCGGGCGAAAGCGGCCCAAAAGAGGGCGGGAGGAAGAGATTTGTAAACTGTGTAAACAAAACGCCCTCTCCCCCGGACTGGGGGAGAGGGCGCGATGAGGTTTTCAGAGATCAGATCGCCTTGCGGCCCTTGGCCTGGCGCAGGTTGTTGAGCTCCTTGCGGATGGCGGCCTCCTTGTCGGCGAGGGCCTTGCGGGCCTCGGCGCTCAGCTTGGCGAGCCTGGCCTCCTCGGCGGCCTTGGCGTCGGCCTGCTTCTTCAGCTCGGCCTGGTAGGCCTCCTCGCCCTCCTCCTTGCGGATCTTCTCCTCGGGGGAGACGTAGACGCGGCCCTCGGCGAGGGCGGCGGCCTTCTGGTCGGCGACGATGGCCTCGTGGTCATACTTGCCGAACTTCTCCACGCCCATGAAGATGAAGATGAGGAAGATCACGAGGTAGCAGAAGGTCTCCACGCCGATGAACACCCAGGGCATCGCGCCGCGGATGGCGGGGGAGGAGATGTTGTCGGCCGCGTAGCCGACGTTGGAGAGGACGATGTTCAGGATGCCGGTGGCCACGCCGGTCATGCCGGCCATGATGGCGCCGTAGATGGTCATGGTCAGGCCGTCGGTGCGGGCGCCGTTGACGGCCTCCTGGTGGTCCAGCACGTCCGCCAGCAGCGCCATGGAGAGGTACATCGCGGGGGTGGAGCCCAGGGCCTTCAGGATGAAGGAGACGTAGACGATGATCAGGTTGGCGGGGGCGACCAGACCCAGCAGGCCGCCGACGGTGGCGAGGATCGCGCCGCAGAAGATGGCCTTGCCCTTGCCGATCTTATTGGCCAGGATCGGGGCGGCCACCATGCCGACGGCCGTCGGGATCGCGCCGATGATGGCCAGCAGGCCGGAGATGGCGCCGCCGTTGGCGATGGTGTAGACGCCGTCGGCGTTGGGGAACATGGCCTGGCAGAAGTAGAGCTGGGACACGTTCTTCGCCATGCCGCCCAGCTGGTAGCAGAAGAAGAAGATCATCATGATGATCCAGAACTTGTCGCCGAAGCAGATCTTCGCCTGCTGGCCGATGGGCAGGGCCTTGGCCGGGGCGGCGTCGGCGTCCGCGCTCATGGACTCCTCGGTCACGCGCTCGCGGGTGAACATGAACTCCACCAGCGCGCCGATGACGGTGATCGCGGTCAGGGCGATGACGAAGATCTTCCAGTGGTTGTAGGAGGCCACGGCGTCATAGAGCACGACGCCGTTCAGGGCGTACTCGCCGCTCTCCAGCAGCACCGCGCCCTCGGGGAGGTTGGTGGTCTGCGGGACGAAGAGCATCGAGAGGAAGAAGGGCAGGATCATCGTGGACAGGCCCATGGCCGCCAGCGCCGTGGCGTTGGAGAGGGTCGCCAGCAGGGTCCGGTCCTTGGAGTTGCGGGTGGAGAGGTTGACCAGGGCCGCGTGGGGCGTGTAGTACATCGGGTAGGCGATGGCGAACCAGAGGTTATAGCCGATGGCGATGCACACCAGGGCCAGCCCCTGCCCCTGCTTGTTGATGGTATCGGTGGCGAGAGGTGAGATGACAAACAGGATCAGCAGCGCCAGGAAGCTGATCGGCACGGAGATCAGCAGCAGGGGGCGGGCCTTTCCGGCGCGGGACTTGCTGCGGTCCATGAGCCGCCCGACGATGATGTTGCCGATGACCACGAAGATGACGGAGATGACCGGCAGCCACTTGAAGAACTCGCTGGCCCAGCTGTTGATGTTCAGCACGTCCGTCATGTACTTGTTGAAGTAGTTGGCCAGGACGGAGTTGGCCATCAGCGCCAGGGTCGGGCCCACCAGGTAGCCGATCGCGCCTTCGGGGAAAAGGGTCACGTTGTTGCTCTTGATCAGGCTCGGAAGCCGGTCAAAAACGCTGGTCTTGGTTTGGCTCATGTACATCCTCCCTCTCTGTATCGAGACAGATCTTCTTTGCTTATGATAGCATAAAATGGAGATATTTCAACCATTATTCACGCCGTCTTTTGGGGAGTTTAAGCGGCGGACGTCTTGCCGTGCGCCTTCATCAGGGCGGGGAGGGCCGCCTGGCCCTCCGGCGTGACGGGCTGGATCCAGCGCAGGGAGTAGAGGTGGCGGTGCATCAGCGCGAAGCGGATCGGCTCGTCGCAGTAGCAAAGGGCGAAGACCGCCAGGAAGGGCCAGTGCCAGACCATGCCGGAGAGCCACACGAGGGGGACCACCATCGCGAAGAGGAAGGCGATCTCGAGGATCGTGCCGTACTTCGCGTCCCCGGCGGCTCGGTAGGTGTCGTTCTGTACCCAGTTGCCCATGCGGACGATGGCGACCGCGCAGAAGATCAGCAGCATCCCGTAGGCGATCTGGAAGCTCTCCCCGGTCAGGGACATGGCGGTGAGCATGGGCCTGTGGAGCAGGAGAATGCCCACGCCGGTCAGGGCGATGAAGCCCATGCAGAGGTACACCAGCCGCTTGGCCCGCTGCTGGGCTAGCTCGAGGTTCCCCGCGCCGATCTCCTTGCCCACCAGGACGGAGGAGGCGTTGGAGAAGCCCGCGAAGAAGCCGATGATGATGCCCTCGAAGGTGCGGAAGACGGCGGTGGCGGCGATGGCCTCGGCGCTCTGCCGCCCGAGCACCACGTTGATCAGCATGTTGCCGATGCCGAGGCAGACCTCGTTGACCATGATCGGGAAGCACTTGCGGAAATAGATCGCGAGGAAGCCGCGGGTCCAGTGGAAGTGCTTGTGGACGGCGAGAACGTAGGGGTGGCCCTGTGTTTTGGAGAGAATCGCGATGACCGCGACGTTCAGGCCGTTGGCCAGCACGGTGGCGAGGGCCGCGCCCTTCACGCCCATGGCGGGGAAGCCGCCGTTGCCGAAGATCAGCAGCCAGTTGAGGACCACGTTCGAGCAGACGCTGACCAGCGCGCCCCAGAAGGGGATCCGCACGCGCTCGGTGGAGCGCAGGAGGCTGGCCATGGCCATGGACTGCACCATCAGCGGGTAGGCGAAGCCCACGATCCGCAGATAGTCGCAGCCGATGGCCTGGAATTCCGGCTTGTCGGTATACAGGCCCATGACCGTCTCCGGGAGGAGGGTGGCCAGCAGGCAGAAGATGACGCCGACGGTCATCATGCAGCTCCAGGTGACGCCGTAGGAGCGGTGGATGCCCTCGTGGTCCTGCGCGCCCCAGTACTGGGAGAAGAAGAGCATGCCCCCGCCGACGAAGCCCCAGTAGCAGGAGAACATCAGCGAGGAGAACTGCGCGCAGAGCCCGACCGCGCCGACGTGGGTCTGGCCCAGCTGGCCGATCATCATCGTGTCCACCATGGAGCCGGTGGTGGTCAGCAGGTTCTGCAGCGCCACCGGGATGGCGATGACGGCGATCTGCCGGATAAACTGCTTCCAGTTAAAAGAGGACATTGGAAGATACCGTTCCCTTCATCAGTATCACTTGCTCAGGAATGTGAACTTGTGAAAAACGAAAAGCCAAAGCAGGTTTTGCTAGTTCAGATTTGGTAGGGCGAGCTTAGTCCAGTTACTTTCAATAACAGTACGATTAGCGATAATTTGCTCAACTGTTTTATCGCGTTTTTCGTATTTGATGGTTGCAATTATATCAGTTAAAAGAGAAAACCATTCTGGCAGGTTAAGTGCAGTCAAATTGCCGCTTGTAAGAGGAATGAAGAATTTTATTACATTTCCACCGCATGAAACAGCATGAGAAATGAGCTGCAGTCGTGTTTTATAGGCACGGTTTCTTTGCTCATCAATCTCTTTTTGTGCCAACGGAGCAATTGGAGACTTATTGTCTTCTTCTGCTAAATATATGTAGCCTTTGAGAATCAGATTTGATGCAATTAGAGGTGTTGACATTGATCCAAGATGCCGCAAATCGTAACCATCCTTGTACATTTGTTCAGCTTTGCGGGCAATAGAGTTCTCATCACCGGTGAAAAACTGCGTTAGAAAGAAACCGGGAATCGGAATGCCTCTCGCAGTACAAACATCTGAGAGCAGATGACCGAGATAGTATAATACAGCTAGATACTTCTCTTGAATGGGATAGTTTCTTGTGCTTTTGATGACTTGAATAACCCCATTATCATCAATCAACGTGGTTGTTTCCATGATGATATCTACGACTGCAAATAGCAGGCCGAGCAATGGATCATGAGAGAAACTGCGCAATCTA
Source organism: uncultured Clostridia bacterium (assembly GCA_947165425.1). Classification (GTDB taxonomy): domain Bacteria; phylum Bacillota; class Clostridia; order Christensenellales; family Aristaeellaceae; genus RUG11272. The sequence goes on along the minus strand of CAMVAJ010000004.1, from coordinate 56,795 downwards.
TGATTGTCTGGGGTTACGGTATCCTTAACCGCCGATATATCATAAGGCACTTTGCACTTTTCTGAAAGCCATGTAAGAAATGATGATAAAAGATCGTTGCCTGAACCTAACTTTCGTAATATTGCTGTTAGTATGCTTCTGTCAAATCTCTCACCTTTTTTATAGATTTTAACGACTTCTGGCGTTCCGACGAATACAATGTCTATAACAGATGCTATTATACCGGCAACAACACTAACAACTACATCAACAGAAGTAATTCTTACAATGCCAGGTAGATTTTTGTCAGAAAACTCTTCAAGTGAATTGTTAAGTTGATCCAGTTCGGGAGTAGCGTCAAATGTGCGCGTGCCATGAACTGTTGAATTCATGGGACACATTTCTTCATACAGTTCTGCTATCATGCGCTGTGTTTGCTCTATAGCTTGCTCAGCGGTTTGGCTTTGCTTTTTTAGAGCCGCTAAGTCATTTTTAACCTCGGTTGATTCTTCGTCTAATCGAATTACTCTCCCCATTTTTTCTCAACTCCGTAGATGTTATGTCTTGTATATCGGCATTCATATTTGCGTATGAACGTTTTAACAATTCAAACGTTTTCTTTAGAGCGGCGATATCGTTTTTATTCTGCTGATTCTCCAATTCTAGCATAGTTATCGTCTTACTCAATTCACCTATCTGATTTCGATAATCTTCCATTATTTTCTGAGCGGTGTATATGTCATGTTGTGCGTTGATAACAACTTCCTTTAACACTGTTTCTAGTTTTGCAGCTTGCGAGTGGGTGAAATCGGGTGAACGGTAGAAGGTAGAAGCTCCAATTGCAGCGGTTCCGCCGCTTGCCAAACCAAGCAGAGCGCCGCCGCCGGCAATAACAGCTACGCCTCCGGTAATACCTCCGCCGCCTACGGCCAGTGCGCCACCACCGAGCATGGCAAGGCATGCATTGATAAGGGCTGCGCCATGCAATGCTGGAAACATTGGGCCGACGAGTGATATTGCTATTGGTGCCGCAAAAACAGCGGCTAAGGTGCTAACGGCACCGGCTACGGCTACCGTAATAAGGGCCGCCCGAAGAATGCCTTCACCCTTTTTAGCTGATTTATTGTAGCTTGAAACATAAGTTTTGCGCAAACTGTCGATTTCAGGTCCGGTGATTATTCTATGTTTGATTATAAAAGTACGCAGGTAATTATAGCAAAGCTTGTCGTCATACTTACAACGTTTGAATGACTTGTTGTCTGTGTTGTCTAAGGGCGTATATGCGGAAAATGTGATGAGTTCAAGGACGATAATATAATACCATGTTAGATTCTCTGTATCTGCTATAGCTGAAGCGAAAGCTTCTTCCAGTTTATTTGCTTCAAGGAAGTATACGGGCTTTTCTGGACGCAAAGAATTCAGATGTGATAGAATACTTGATTCCCACAAATGACGCCAGTTATTTTTTTCTTGAACCGTTTTATCTTTGGTGTTCTCAATGTCAAAATCAATGAGCATTCTTTGTGAAGAGAAAAGCAGAATTGTTTGATCCAGCGATAAACCAAACATGTCAAGAACTGAATCTCTCTGGTAATCCATGTGATACCTCCTCTCGCAAGCACAGTTATAAGAGAACTAAGGAAGCCACAAAACACCGCCCGCCCGAAGCCCCCGGAGGAAAGCCTCCGGCGGGGGCGCGGTGAAGGTCATCCGCTCGCCCGTCACCGGGTGGGTGAAGGACAGGGAGAAGGCGTGGAGCATCAGCCGGGGGACGGCGAGCCCGCGGGAAAAGCCGTAGATGGGGTCGCCGCAGACCGGGTGGGAGAGGGAGCGGAGGTGGACGCGGATCTGGTGGGTGCGCCCGGTGAGGATGTGCACGTCCAGCAGCGTGCAGCCGCTGCCGCGCTGGAGCACGCGCCACTCGGTGACGGCCTCCCGGCCTTCCGGGTCGATGGCCATGCGCTTGCGGTCCTTTTTGTCCCGGGCGATGGGGGCCTCGATGCGGCCCGCGTCCTCCCGGAGGACGCCCTCGGCCAGGGCGAGATAGTGCTTCTCCATCTCCCGGGCCTGCAGCTGGCGGCTGAGGGAGAGCTGGGCGGCGTCGTTTTTCGCCACCAGCAGGAGGCCGGAGGTGTCCTTGTCCAGCCGGTGGACGATGCCGGGGCGGGTCTCGCCGCCGATGCCGGACAGGCTGTCCAGCGCGTAGAGGAGGGCGTTGACGAGGGTGCCGTCCTCGTTCCCCGCCGCCGGGTGCACCACCATGCCCGCCGGCTTGACGACCACGGCCAGGGCCTCGTCCTGGTAGAGGATCTCGATGGGGATATCCTCCGGCTGGGGAAGGGCGGGCCGCGGCGCGGGGATGGTCAGCTGCACCGGCGTGCCGGCCTTGGGCTTCGCGCCGGCCTTGGTCTCCGCCCGGCCGCCGCACAGGCAGCAGCCCTCCGCCATCAGGGCGGCCGCCCGGGAGCGGGTGATGTCCGCCGCCTCCGCGAGCTGGAGATCGAGCCGCCGCCCGTCGGCGGTCAGGGTCACCAGGCGCGCCGCGCCGGGCTCCGGGGTCTGGATCGGTTCGTGGTTCATATGCGCTCCCACTCCTGCGGTCGGAAGAGAATCGAGATGCCCAGGAGAATCATCCCCACGGTGAGGGCCGCGTCGGCGAGGTTGAACACCGCGAAGCGGAAGAGGGTGATCTCCACCATGTCGGTGACATAGCCCAGCAGCAGGCGGTCCGCCAGGTTGCCCAGCGCGCCGCCCAGGGCCAGCATGGCCCCCGCCCGGGAGAGGGGCCCCAGCCAATAGCGGCGCAGCAGCAGCAGCCCGCCCGCGATCAGCGCGGCGGAGAGCACCCCGAGCAGGGCGCTCCGCCCGCTGAGCAGGGAGAAGGCCATGCCGGTGTTGCGGACGCAGCGCAGACGGAGCACCCCGGGCCAGAGCTCCACAGGGCCGGCCATGCGCTCCGCCGCGAGCTTCGACACCCGGTCCAGGGCGAACACCAGGGCGGCGATCCAGGCATATCGCTTCACGTTCTTCCTCCCGCGGGCGCGCGGTCTCGCGCCCAATTTGATTCTTGCAATCCGTGCGGTCCCGTTGTATAATGTCCCCGCGCCGGACAGGCGCGCAAGGAGGTAATGCCAATGGAGATCACCAAGGACACCACCATGGGTGAAATGCTCCGCTACGACATGGGGATCGCCGGCGTGCTGATGCAGAGCGGAATGCACTGTGTGGGCTGCCCCTCCTCCATCGGAGAGTCGCTGGAGATGGCATGCATGGTGCACGGGCTGGACGTGGAGCAGGTGCTGGCGGATATCAACGCCTATCTGGATTTCAAAAAGCAGCCCGCTCAGGCCTGAGCGACAGAAAAGAGAAGGCCGCCCCGGATGGGGGGCCTTTTTTGCTGCGTCCGTTTTACCGGCACAGGTCCGCCAGCTCCGCGCCGGTCTCGCGGATCAGGTCGAGGGGCTGCAGGATCACCTGGCAGCCCCGCACCCCGGCGGAGACGCTGATTTTCTCCAGCCGGGCCGCCGCCTCGTCGAGGTAGGTGGGGAAGGGCTTTTTCATGCCGATGGGGCTGCAGCCGCCGCGCAGATAGCCGGTCAGCGGGAGCAGATCCTTCTGCGGGAGCATCGCGGCGCTCTTGTGCCCCGCGGCGCGGGCGACCTTCTTCAGGTCCAGCTCCTTCTCCACGGGAATCACGCAGACCAGATGCCCGCCCCGGTCGTCGGTGAGCACGAGGGTCTTGTAGATCATCGCCGGGTCGAGGCCGGTCTTGGCCGCGACCAGCTTCCCGTCGAAGTTGTCGTCCGTCACCGGGTACTCCCGGGTTTCGTAGGCGATGTGCGCCGCGTCCAGGTGGCGCAGCACGTTGGTTTTGATCGCTTTGGCCATGCCGCGGCCTCCTCTCAGCCCAGGGGGCGGATCAGGATGAAGGGCGTCAGCTCGCCGCCCTGGCCGGAGGGGTTGTCCTTCATGGCCTCCTGGATCTCGGCGTCGGTGAGGGGGAAGTTCGTCCCCTTGCCGAGCTGGTTCTGGTCGATGTCGTTGGCGTCCATCAGCACGGTGGGGACGCCGGTGGCCGCCTCCAGGGCGTCGCACAGCTCCACCGGGTTGGTGTTGTTGAGCAGGGCGAGCTCCTTGTAGCGGTCGAAGGAGGAGCGGTAGTAGAAGCCGTCGATGCCGGCGACCTCCGGGCCGACAATCTCCCAGAAGACGCCCTTTTTGCCGAAGAGCTTGGTGACCGCGGAGGCCGCGGAGGCCCACAGGATCTTCGGCAGGCCCACCATGTTGATGGCCAGCTGCATCTTGTAGGGCTCGTGGACGCCGACGCCCGCGACGGTCTCGGAGGCGCGCTTGGAGAGGGCCTTCGCCCAGAAGCCGGGCTTGACGCTGTCTTTGGTGACCACGTTCTTGGTGCACATGGCCATCACCTTCGCCCCGAAGGAGAGCACGTCCCCCGGCTGGTAGAGGGGCAGCACGTAGCGCCGCACGAGCTCCGCCTGGTCCTCGCCCACCTCGATGAAGTGGGTGTGGATCGCGTAGCGGCCGTAGCGCTTCCCGGACGCGCCGGTGATGACGCCGCGGTCAAAATATTCCACGCCGTTTTCCACCCGGCGCTGGGACTCGAGATTTTTGGATTCGGATGCCATTTGGGACAGTCCTCCTGTCTGTAGCTGAGGCGGGCGGCGCGGCGCGCCGGGATCCGGCCTTCGGGCATTGTACGACTTTATGGGCAATTATGCAAGGCCGGCTCAGCCGTCCATCAGCTCCACCAGCACGCTGTTCTGGATGTCCATGCCGCGGCGGGTGAGACGCCAGGCGTCCCCGGCCTTCTCCACGAGGCCGCGGGCAGCTTGATCGCGCAGCTTCTCGCCGTAGACGCTGTCCAGCGGCACGCCATGGCGGCGGAGAAAATCGGCCTCGGACACGCCTTCGTTGAGACGCAGGCCCAGCATCATGGTCTCGAATCGGGCGTCCTCCGGGCGGATCGTCTCGGTTTCTCTCGGCTCGCCGCGGGCGGCGGTGTCCGCATAGGCGGCCAGGCCGGGGGGATTGGTCTGGCGGGTCTCCCGGCCCGCCAGGAGCAGAAAGCTGGCGGCGGAGGCGCCCAGGCCCAGATAGGGGACGCGCCGCCAGTAGCCCAGATTGTGGCGGCAGGCGAAGCCCGGCCGGGCGAAGTTGCTGATCTCGTACTGGGCGAAGCCCTCCGAGGCCAGCAGCGTAAGGGCTTCGTCGTACATGGCCCGCTCGGTCTCCTCCTCCGGGAGGGAGAGTCTGCCCGCGTCGAGGTCCGCCTTCAGGGGCGTGCCCTCCTCGGGGATCAGGCCGTAGCAGCTCAGGTGCCGCGGGCCGAGGCCGAGGGCGGCCCGGAGGGTCTCCCGCCACTGGGGCAGGGTCTGCCCGGGCAGGCCGAACATCAGGTCGAGGCTGAGATTTTCGATCCCCGCCTCCCGCGCCAGGCGGACGCTCAGGGCGACCTGCTCCGGCGTGTGGATGCGGCCGAGCAGGGCGAGCAGCTCCGGCTGGGCAGCCTGCATGCCGAGGGAGAGCCGGTTGAGGCCGAGGGCGGAGGCGGTCTCCAGCCAGGCCGGGGTGAGGGTGCCGGGGTTGGCCTCGCTGGTGAACTCCGCGCCATTCTCCGGCGGAAAGAAGCGGAACACGCCCTGCAGCAGGCGCTGCAGCTCCGCCGGGGGCAGGAGCGAGGGGGTCCCGCCGCCTAAGTACACGGTCTCGACGGGCTGCGGGCCGAGCTCCGCCGCCCGCAGGGCTGCCTCGGCGATCACCTGGTCCACGTAGGCGGGGATGTGCCCCTCGCGGCCCGCGTAGGAGGCGAAGTCGCAGTAGCGGCACTTCCGCCGGCAGAAGGGGATGTGGATGTACAGCTCCAAGGCTCACTCCACCCCCCGCCGCCAGTGGCCCGTGGTGCGGGAGCCGCCCTCCAGGGGCGCGTTCAGCGTCCACAGCTGGGGCCAGCCCTCGCGGGCGACCTCCGCGCGCAGGTCGGTGGGGAGATGGTTGGACAGCGCCACCCGGCAGCCCTCCGGCAGGCGGATGCGCGTGAGCGGATAGGCCGCGCCGGTGCGGTCGGTGAGCGTCTTGCCCCGGAGGGAGGACGGATCGCCCCGGTCGCAGAGGGCGCAGGCGGCGTGACCCTGCCGCAAGCCCAGCGCGGTGCGGGCCGGGCAGTGGGTGAGGAGCATCAGCCGCGTCCGCCCGAAGGCGGGGACCAGGATCGGCGGCCGCCCGGCCAGCAGCACTCGCAGCTCCTCCCGGTTCAGCTCGGGGGAGGCGGTGACGAAGGCGCAGCCCGCCTCGAAGAGGAACTGGGCGGCGCGGCGGTTCATCACCGGCACGTCCGGGCCCGCGCCGAAGGGCAGGGGCCAGTCCAGCCCCAGCTGCCCGACGGAGCCGAGCACCACGCCGCCCAGCCGCGCCCGGTGGGCGAGGACAAAGCGGTGGATCCCCCGCAGCGTGGCTTCCTCGCAGACGGTGGGCAGCTGCAGCCAGACGCCCTCCGGCAGCGGGGCGAGCCCGGCCTCGAGGGCCTCCGGCCGCCAGTCCTCGGGGAACCAGACGGCCCGGGCCCCCTCCGGCAGCTCGGCCAGCTGCGCGGCCTCCCGGAAGACCACGGTGGTGGGCAGCCCGCCCTCGGGGAGAACGCAGGCGTCCTCCGGCCGCTCGGGCAGGAGGGGCGGCGTGCGGGCCGCGATGATGGCCTCCTCCAGGGCCGCGAGGGTGTCCCGGCGGAGCTGGTTGAGGGCGCTGACGGGGACGAAGGCGTTTGCGGTCTCCACGCGGCAGGCGGCCGGCGCGAAGGGCGTCTCGCCGAGCTTGCACAGGCGCGAGACGGCCTCCTCCTCGCTGAGGGCGCGGCGCTCGGCGGGCTGGACTGGCTCGCCGGCGCGGGTGACGGTCTGGCCCTGGGCAGAGGCCGTCAGCGTGAGCGGCTCGCCGGCGCGGGCGGTCAGGGTCATGTCCACCGGGATGCGGGGCAGGGGCAGGGCCATGGCCGCCGCCAGCTGGGCGCTGTCGGCCAGGCGCACCACCGGATCCCCGGCGCGGATGCCGCCGGCCTCCTCCTCCCGCAGGCGCAGGGAGGCGCGGCCGCCGGCGGGCACCTCCGGCCCGCTGTAGCGGGCCTCGTAGTCGCCGTGGGCGGTCTCGAGGCGGAGCTGGTCGCCGTCGTGGAGCGTGTCCTCCACCCGGAGGTCCGCCAAACCGCGGCGCACGCCGGTGACGACGCCCAGCGGCACGCCGCCGTGGTTGACCCGCTCCGGGTCGATGACGCCCGCGTCCTCGCAGCCGAGGGCGTAGCCGTCCATGAAGCCGCCGCGCTGGAAGATCTGCAGAAGGCCCTGGCGCTCGCCGGGCGTCTCCGGCTCGCCGTCCAGGCCGCGGCGGTAGCTGGCGGTCACGGTGGCGACGTACTCCGGGCGCTTGAGCCGCCCCTCGAGTTTGACCGAGCAGGCCCCGGCGGCCTCCGCCTCCCGCAGGTGGCCCCGCAGGCAGACGTCCCGCGGGGAGAGCCACGCGCCCCTGCGCCCGTCGAAAACATAGGGCAGGCGGCAGGGCTGGGCGCAGCGCCCGCGGTTGCCGCTGCGGCCGCCGACCATGGAGGAGAAGAGACACTGGCCGCTGACGCAGACGCACTGGGCCCCGTGGCCGAAGATCTCGATCTCCGCCTGCCCCTGGGCCGCCAGACGGATCTCGTCGAGGGAGCACTCCCGCGCGAGCACGACGCGCCGCAGGCCATTGCGGGCGGCCCAGTCCGCGCCGGTGCGGTTGTGCAGGCTCATCTGGGTGGAGGCGTGGAGGGTCAGGCCGGGGAAGCAGCGCCGCGCCTCCCGCAAAACGCCCAGATCCTGCACGAGGATGGCGTCCACGCCGATCCCGTTCAGCTGCCGCAGCAGGGCGCGCAGGTCCTCCAGCTCCCGGTCCTTGACGAGAATGTTCACGGTGACGTGGACGCGGACCCCGTGGAGATGACAAAAACGAACCGCGTCCCGAAGGGCGGGTTCGTCAAAGTTGCCCGCGCCGGCGCGGGCGTTGAAGGCGGCGCAGCCCAGATAGACCGCGTCCGCCCCGGCGGCGACGGCGCGCTCGAGCGCCTCCCTGTTTCCGGCAGGGGCGAGATTTTCCATCATAGGATCACATTGCTCCTGGGCTTGGTCTCGTCGAGCAGCTGCTGCAGGCGCAGCAGCTCGCGGCGCAGGCGGGTGTTCTCGTCCTGGGCCTTGAGCAGCTCGTCTGCGAGGTTCAGGGCGGTGAGGGCGCCGACCTGCGCGACGGGGAGGCGGCTGACCGCGGCGCTCTCCCGGAGCTTGCGGTCGGCGTAGGCCGCCACGCGCTTCATATGCTCCGGGCTGTCGGAGGAGACGAGGGTGTACTCCTTCCCGCCGACGGAGACGGTGGTTTTCTGCTTTTCCATGTCGTTACAGACCTGCTCCTGTCGACTCGATCACAGCTGCTCGAAGGGGTAGCTCTCGCCGAAGGTGTCCACGCGGACGGAGGCCATCACCTGATCCTCGAGGGGCTTGTCGCGCATGTCGCGCCGGGCGTTGACCACGTCCTCGGCCACCTCCATGCCCTCGAGCACCTTGCCGAAGGCCGCGTACTGGCCGTCGAGGTGGGGGCTGTCGCTGGTCATGATGAAGAACTGGCTCCCGGCGGAGTCGGGGCTCATGCTCCGGGCCATGGAGAGGACGCCGTAGGTGTGCTTGAGGGGGTTCTGGACGCCGTTGGCGGCGAACTCGCCCTTGATCTGGTAGCCGGGGCCGCCGATGCCGATGCCCTTGGGGTCGCCGCCCTGGATCATGAAGCCGGGGATCACGCGGTGGAAGATCAGTCCGTCATAGAAGCCGCTGTTGGCCAGGGCCGCGAAATTGCCCACGGACTGGGGGGCGTATTCGGGATAGAGCTCGCCCTTCATCTGGCGGCCGTCCTTCATGGTGATGACGAAAGTCGGATGCTGTGCCATCTCTGTGTACTCCTTGTTCAAAACGTAATCGCCGCGCCGCGCGGCATGGCCCGCGGCACGGGCTTATTGTAGCAGTTTCGGGGAGGGATTGCAAGAGGGCGGCGGTTTTGACTTATCCTGAGCTTGAAGTGTTTCAGCCGCCAGACCGGCCCTTCCACCGCCGCCCCGCGGAGGGCGGCGGTCCCCCTCCCCAGCAAGCTGGGGAGGTTTTCAGATACTGCGCTTTAGCCCCGTCTCCCCAGCTTTGCTGGGGAGATGTCGCCGCAGCGACAGAGGGGCCGGTCTTCTGCCGAATCGGGCACAATGCCGTGCTTCGCAGGTAAACAAAAGCCCGCTCCCAAACCGGGAGCGGGTCTTGTTTTGCTTTGTGAACAAATCACCACTTGCGCTTGCGGGCGGCTTCCGCCTTCTTCTTGCGCTTCACGCTGGGCTTTTCGTAGTGCTCACGCTTGCGAACCTCCTGAATGACGCCTGCGCGTTGGCACTGGCGCTTGAAGCGCTTCAGCGCACTCTCCAGGGATTCGTTCTCACGAACGCGTACCTCAGACACTGTTATCCCTCCTCTCGCTCATCTCGCCTTGACAAAGCCGGCAAGACGGACGGTGGGCGAACCGTATTGCTATTATAGCGCTAAGCATGGTTTCCGTCAAGAACTTTTTCGGCTTTTGGCGGGGAGCACTGTTTTTTTACAGTTTTACGCGGCGGCGCCGCGGGCGCTGGCCGCACAGGGCCGGACGCGGAGCCGTGGGCTCAGAACGCCGAGAAGGGCTCGCCCTCGTAGCGGTCGCCGGTGCCGTAGCCCGTGCCGGGATTGACCGGCGCGGGGGTGTTCTCGGGCGGCGGGCTGGGCATGGCCATCGGCGTCGGCGCGGGCTGTTCTGTGGCGGTGGGGGCTTGGGTCGGCGGGCCGCTCAGAATACCTGTGGCCTCGTGGGTGACGGTCGCGGTGGGCCGAGGCGTGCGGACGCTCACAGCCCGGGTCGTGGGCCGCGGGGTCGCCGCCGGCGCGGCGGTCACGACCGCCGTGCCGGTCGACATCCGCACCGTCACGGTCTCCGCGCCCTTCTTCGGCTCCGCCGTGGCCTCGGCGCGCTGCGCCTCCTCTGTCGCGGCTTCAGTGCGCTGCGCCTCCTCCGTCACGGCCTCGGCGGCCTGCGGCTCCTCTGCCACGGTCTGCACGGCCTCCGGCACGGCCGCGGGCAGCGCCGCCCTGCGCTCCCCGCCCGGCTGGATGAACGAGAGCAGGAGCATGAGGATAATCATCATGATGCGTTCAAACACAGGTCAGGACTCCTTTTCATGCTTGACAAGCATAAATACAGTTATTTGGCAAAACGAGAGAAATCCTGGCTGTTAGGGAGGTGTCCCTTCTCCTTCTCCATCATCAGGCTGTTCGGGAGAGCCGCAAATGATATCCTCATTCTCGAACACGATGACTTCCATCTCCAGCTCTTCGTAGTTTTCCTTCATAATGATATACCTCCTTTTCAATTTCCGCCGAAGTATGCGACAGCGGCTTGTCTGTACAGGTAGAGGGCCTTGGCAAGCGCAACCATGTAGGGTTTGGAAGAGTTGAGAACAACCGACCTTGCATAGGTGAGTGCGGAGGCTTCGTAGCTGTAGGTTGTGCCATCCTTTGCAGTGATTGTGAAGGTATGGACGGCGCCAAGCTGCGCGGAGGGAATATTCCGATAGGTCAGATAGTATTTTCCATCTGTGGAACGTGTCTGGATCTCCACGCTCTTGCCATCGACCATATAGTCGAAGCTGTCCGGTGTATAACCCTTGCCGAAGGTCAGGTAGAGACGGAAGGAGTTGTCACTCTCGAACATGGTTGTGATTGAATTGAGCTTAACGCCGTCTGGCAAGGTTCCGTTGTTGATCGCGGCATAGGCCGCAAGCTGCGATTCCGTCACACCGTCAACAGCCGAACTGATCGGTACATTTTCAGCTCCGTCAAAGTAGCGCTTCGCGCAGTAGCAGTAGTCCCTGGCGGCCTTGGCGAGGGTCTGCATGCGGCTGCTGCCGTGCACGGCCATGTAGTCGAGGTACTGGATCAGGCTGTAGCTGATGCCGGTCTCGCCGTCGTAGACCTTGGTGCCGGCGGCGTTGACCAGGGAGAGGGGAGTGCCTGCGCCGGTGTAGAGGCGGAATTCAACCACGTCGTCGATCTGCCGGGCCAGGAGGGAGATGCTGAAGCGGTTGCCCTTCATGCCGGCTTCTGTGCTCTTGGTGGTGTTCTTCACGGGGACGGTGATGGTGCTGCCGTTGCAGGTCATCTCCGCGTAGCAGCCCTCCCGCACCTCGGGGGACAGGCTCTCGATATCCAGGTCGATGTAGAAGTTCAGCTTGATGTTGCCGTCGAAGGTGGCCGTGGCCGCGCTGATCACCGGGTAGATGACCGGGGTGAAGACCGGGCGCAGCGTAATCGAGTCGAGGATTTTGATGCCCTCGCCGGCATTGTAGAATTTTGTGTACTGTTCAAGATCAACCGGATTTTCCATACTTTGGCCCGACTCAATAAGCTGTTGATGATACGCATACTCTTTGAGTATGATGGTGGGTATCGCATTCCAGCCGACGAACATCTTTCGCGCCGGGACAGGATAAGGACATTCGAGCGGTGTGGTATAGGTCAAACCGTATGCAGTGTACTCGGTCTTATTTACTCCCTCGCTCTCTTCGCCGGGTTCTGTGATTATGGGGATCGGCTGGGAGAGACAGGCTCCGCCGTCCATTAAACCGATCACACCGTTCATGTCGTCGAAGAAGAAGGGAACGTCCTTCTCGCCGCGGCGGAGTTCGCTGGTGAACTGGATGGCTGGTTCGTTATAGTTCATCATTTCCTCCATGTAGATGCCCACGCGATGGGCCGTGGGGAGCGCGGAGGAGATATTGATGAGCAGATTCTTGGTGATGTACAGATTGTTCTGGTAGTTGCCATAGGAGGCGTCGCTTTGGTTGTCCTCGATCTGCGGATCGCCGGAGAGGGTCAGCGTGCCGGCCGCGAACAGGACGCCGCCGCCGTTCTGACCGGCCCTGTTCTTGGTGATGGAGCCGCCGGTGAGGGTCAGGCTGCCGTTGCTCCAGATGCCGCCGCCGTTGGTGTTGGCCTTGTTGCCGGTGATCTCGCCGCCGGAGATGGTGGTGGTGCCCCTGTTGTTGATGCCGCCTGCGCCTTGTTCGGTGGAGGTATTGAAGATGATTCTGGATTTGTCGGAGACTTCGAGGACGCCGTTGGCAGCGTTAAAGACGCCGCCGCCGTCGCTGGCCGTGTTGCTGTTGATTGAGCTGGCGCTCTCCATGATGAAGGAGCCGCTGTTGATATAGACGCCGCCGCCGAGATCGGCGGTGTTCTGGAAGAACTCGCCGCCGGACATGAGGAACTTGCCGCCGTTGAGGTAGACGCCGCCGCCGCTGCCGCTGCCGCCGCTGGCCTGCGTTTTGTTGAAGCGGATCCAGCCGCTGCGCATATTGATCGTGCCGCCGCTGAAGATGCCGGCGCCATGGGAGGTGGCGTAGTTCGACGTAATAATGATCGTATCCTTATCACCGTCGATATTGAGCGTGCCGGTGAAGGCGACGTAGATCCCGCCGCCCTGGGCGGCCTCGTTCCCCCCGATGTAGCCGGCAAAGAGGTTGACGGTGCCGGCGGCGTAGATGCCGCCGCCGCTGGAGGCCTTGTTGCCGGTGATCTGGATGGTTCCGTCCATGATGATCAGCGTGGCGCTGGGCTGGACATAGATGCCGCCGCCGTTGCTGGTGTTGCCGCCCTTGATGTAGGCGTTGCTTTTCGCGCTGTTGACAATGGTCAGCGAGGCGCCGCTCAGCACATTCATGACACTGCCGCCGGTGGCCCTGGACGCACAGTTCCGGTTCAGGGTTTTGCCCTTCAGATCAAGGGTGATGGTCTTGCCGGTGGGAATCGCGATCGCCGTATCGTCAGCTTCCGCGGTGATGGAGGCGCCCAGGGTGACCTTGGTATCACCGCTGGCCTCGCTGATGACCCGCTGCAGCTCCTTCCAGCTGCTCACGACGAAATCGTCGGAGGGGACCAGGGTCCGGTTGATCAGGTCGGAGGGATCCTGGATCGTGCCCATGGACAGGAGATAATCCGGGTCGTCGGCGTCCCGGAAGGGACTTCTCAGCGTCACGGGGCAGCCGTAGCCCAGGCTGGGAGAGATGGCCGTGATGCTCGTGATGTCCTTGACGGACTGCTTCCAGCTCAGCTCGATCCGGGTCCCGCCGATGGCGGGGTACAGGGTGCTGGCGGTCTCGGCGCGAACCGTGCCGCCGTTGATGGTGACGCCGCCCTCACTGCCGGGGGAGCCGATAGCGACGCTGCTTCCGCTGTAGGCGGTCACCTTGCCGGCGTTGATTGTAATGGTGCCGGCGTTCTGCCCCCTGAAGCTGCCGATGGCCGCGGCATTAGAGCCGCCCTTGACGTCGAGGTCACCGCCGTTGATGGTGATTCGGCCGGAGACGGTCTGATAGCCGCCGATGCCGGCGAGACCATAAGTGACGGGCGCGTCGATGATCAGCTTGCCGGTCTGGAGGGACTGCCCCCAGATGGTCAGCGCCCTCCCGCCGTTGACGCTGATACCCCTGGGGATCTTCAGCGTCGCGCCGTCGCAGAGGATCAGGTTGACGTCGCCGTTGACGCTGACACGCGTGTCGATGGTGACGTCCCCGGTCACGGCGTACCAGCTGCCGTTCTCCCACTGATCGACGTAGGGGGTGAGGATATAGCATGCCGCGCTCGATAAGGTCCAACCGGGCTGCGCGTAATCCACGGTCTCCTTGAGCGACGTGGCGACGGTGAGCGCGTTGCCGCTCGGCCAGATCACGTAGCGCTCGTTGTCGGAGGAGAAATGGCTGCTCTCGAAGCCCTCCTGGCTCGTGGTAAAGGGGACCGGCTTGCCCTCGGCGGGCTTGGCCACGGTGGTGACGCCGATCTGGCTCAGCTCGTTCAGGGCGCCGACACTGAAGGTCAGTCCCTCGCCGACGAGCAGGTTGGACCGCTGGTCCGCCGCTGTGTTGGACCTCACCCAGCAGCAATCTGATACCTTCAGGCTGCCGCCCAGGAAGGCGATGCCGCCGGCGCGCTCCGTCGCGGTGTTGGTGGAGACGTCGATGGTGTCGGACAGGGTGACCGATCCGTCCTGGATGTAGATACCGCCTCCAATTGCAGCGGTATTACGGGAGATTTCCCTGCCCAATGTCGAGAACACGCCGGTTTTATTGTAGAAGCTGTCCGTGCCGTTGTAGAGACCGCCGCCGTTGCGGGTCGCCTTGTTGGCGGTGATGTAGGCCATCTCAAGAGACATGGAGCCGAAGTTGGCGATGCCGCCGCCGTTGATAGCCCCGGTATTGCTCCTGACGTACAGGTAATTCAACGTGAAGACGCCGCTGTTCCAGATGCCGCCGCCGTTGCCCTGAGGGGCGCTGTTGCTGCTCACATAGGCTTTGGTTCCCCGGATCGTGCCGCTGTTCCAGATGCCGCCGCCGTGGCCTTCGTAATCGAGTACGGTGCTGTCGGTGACGGTCACCGTGTTGTCAGTTATCTTGACATCGGAGACGTTTTCGGCATTGGAATTGATGACAACCGTGCTATTGCGCGCGTTTTCGAGACCGCCGCCGTACATGCCGGCTGTATTGTAGGAAATCTCCGTGCCGCCCTCGAGATACAGCGTACCGTTGTTTGAAATGCCGCCGCCCGCCGTCTCCGCGCGGTTCTTGGTGATCTTCACGCCCTTGCCGACAGTGAGGATGCCGTAATTCTCGATGCCGCCGCCGCAAGCCTCTGAATAGCCGCCGGTGATGACGCCGGCGGAGCGCAGGGTCAGCAACGCGCCATCTCTGATGAGAATCACGTTGCCCCGATAGTCGGGATGGTCCAGCTTGCGGTCGATGGTATGCCCGTTCAGGTCGAGGATGATGTGCTTGCCGCCGTCGAACAGGAGGGCCATGTCCGTGGACTGGGCGGTGATGTCCGCCTCCAGGGTGATGACCGTCTCGTCCTGGGTTTCGTTCGCCGCGTTGATGATCTGCTGCAGGCCGGCCCAGGTGGTGGCCTTGAACTCGGAGCAGGCCACGAGGGTGACCCCGGCCAGATCCTCGGCGGTGACGCCGGATTTGGGCATGAAGATCCGCTCCCCCTGCTCGTCCGAGAAGCTGTTGAGCAGGGTGACCGTGCCGCGATAGGCGCTGGCGTTGATCTTCAGGTTCGCCTTGGTGCCTGTGGTCCAGTTGAGCTGGATGTCGGCCGTGGACTGATCCTGGCCGGCGCCGATGCCATAGGTGCCCGTTGCGTTGACACGGCCGCCCTGAATGAGGATGGTGCCGGCGGTGCCGTAGTAGCTGCCGCCGATGTCCGCGGCGCCGCTGCCGCCTGAGGCGTTGACGGTGCCGCCGAGAATGGTGATCGGGCCGGCCGTGCCGTTGGAGCCTGCGCCGATGCCCGCGGCCCACTTGCCGCCCACTGCGGTGACTTTACCGCTGTGGATGGTGATGCTGCCCGAGCTGCCCTGAAAGCCGCCGATACCTGCGTTGCCGCTGGCGGGACCGCTGTAGTAGTATTCGCTGGCGCCCTCGGCCCTCAGATGGCCGGACTGGCCGGACTGACCGTAGATCGTCAGGCTGCTGCCCGGGGGGACGGTGATGCCGGACGGGGCGATCAGCTCCGCGCCGTCGGGGAGGATCAGGTTTACGCTGCCGTGAACCTCGATCCGGCTGGGGATCGCGCTGATCCCATGCTCCGCGAGATACCAGCTGCCGCTCTGCCAATCGGTGTAGCCGGGGTGGAGGACAAAGCATTCGTGGCTGCCGCTGTCCGCGCCGTCGTTGGTCACATAATCGGCTGTCTGTTTGAGGCCGGTGACCCAGGAGATTTTGCCTCCGCTTATGTCGAAGACGAAGGCTGGGTCTTTTGAGGCAAGCTTTCCTGTATAGTCCTTGTCGGTGAAGCCGATGGCAATCGGATTCGCTTCGGTCGGCTTCTTTTCATGCTCATAGCGGATATAAGACTTTTCGTGAAGGTTTTTGAGTGTAAACGCGGAGATGTTTTTCTGATAGAAATCGTCAAAATCGCCGCTCTGATTCTGCAGATGGTTGTCGTGGATTCTCATCAAGCCGGACAGGGTTGTGTCGCTGTACTGTAAGTAGACGCCGCCGCCGTGCTCCTGGGCGATGTTGAACTGGATGGATGTGTTGTCGAGCTTTATATGGACGGAATAGCCGTTGCTGCCGATGTACACGCCGCCGCCGTTGCCGCCCGTCTTGTTGTAGGTGATGGTGCAGCCTGAGACGGTGGCTTGCTTGCTCTCATAGTAATAGATGCCGCCGCCGTTGTGCTTCGAGGTGTTGGAGCTGATGGTGCAGTTCAGGATATTTGAAACTGCATTCAGGCTGCCGCCGCTGAAGCCGCCGCCGAAAGTTGCGGCCGTGTTGCCGGTGATCTCGCAGTTATCAAGGGTCAGACTGCCGTCCGCGATTCTGACGCCGCCGCCCTCGCCGACACCGTGGGCGAACATGCCGGTGCTGTATCCGACCGCGTTGTTGTTCTGGAATTTGCAGCCCATGTAGGTCGCGGTGCCGCCGTTGACCGTGATGCCGCCGCCGCTCGAAGCCGTGTTGCCGGACACCTGGAGGCGTTCGCCGTTCACAGTGCCCTCGCTGTAGATGGCGCCGCCGTTCTGCGTGGCGGTGTTGGCGGTGAGGGTGGTGCCGTTGAGGGTCGCGGTTCCGCGGAGGGCGAGAGCGCCGCCGTGATCCCGGGCTTTGTTCCCGCTGAAAGTGACCTGGCCTGTGACGGTCAGCGTGCCGGTGTTGCTGTTCCAGAGGGCGCCGGCGGACGCCTCCGCGGCGTTGTCGTGGATGAGGATCGGGCTGTCGCCCCGGATGATCAGCTCGCCGCTGTTGACGATGCAGCCGCCGGAGCCGGTGGTGCTGCCGCCGGTGAGCTCCGCGGTGCCCTGGCTGTTGATCAGGGTCAGCTTCGCGCCTGCGTTCACCATCAGGACATTGCCGTTCTCCGTGGCGTCGATGAGGCCGCGGTTCAGCTTGTAGCCGTGCAGGTCGATGGTCAGCTCCTTGCCGGCGGGGATCTCGAGGCGGCCGTCGGTGGACAGGGCGGTGGCGTCCTCGTCCAGGACGAGGGTGCTGCCGCTGGCGGCGCGGTCGATCCGCGCCTGGATGTTCTTCCAGGGCGTGTGACGCCACACGATCGTCAGCTGGGTGTCCTCGGAGACGGTGAGCTCGCTGCCCACGGGCTTTAAGTGCTGCAGCACGTCGTCGTCGCCGATCTGCCAGCCGGAGAAGGGCATGCCCTCGTAGGGGGTGGTGTTGTTGAAGAACGAGGGATCCTTGAAGGTATAGGTGGCCGGCTGCCCCGGCGTGCAGGGCACGTCGTCGAAGGCGATGAAATCCTCGCGCTCGCTGTCGTGAATGGCGAAGGCGTAGCACTCGTAGGGATAGAGGTTTTTGTCTGCGATGGCGCTCAGATCCGTCGCGCGGAAATCGGAGCGGTAGACCGGGACGTCGCCGGCCTTGAAATGCTTCTCCAGCGTGACGGACGCGCCGCCGTAGGAGGTGGCGCGATACTTGACGCCCTTTGTTGCCCCGTCGGGGTAGGTCATCAGCACGGTGACGGTGGCGGTGGGCTCTCCGCTGCCGAGGCCGACCACGGGGGCGTCGCCGCTCTTCGCGCCGGCGGTGGCGTGGACTTCACCGCCTCTGAGTACGATCGTGCCGTCCAGGCCCTGGGAGCCGCAGCCGATGCCGGCGGCGTTGGCTGCGCCAGTGCCGGCGACGGTGCCGCCGGTGATGGTGATGGTGCCGGCGCCGCGGTTCATGCCGCCGCCGATGCCCGCGCCGTAATTGCCTTGGGCGGTGGCCATGACGAAGCCGCCGGTGACGGTGATGGTGCCGCCGGTTCCAAGCTCGCCGCCGCCGATGGCCGCCGCGCCGCCGCTGCTGTAGGCCCAGACATCGCCGGCGTTGATGATGACGGTTCCGTTGGACGCGTTCCTGCCGCCGCCGATGCCTGCGGCGCCCGCACCGCCAGTGATATTGAGGGAGCCGCCATTGATGGTGATGTCGCCGCAGAGGCCCCTTGTCGTCCCTTTCAGGAAGCCGCCGATGCCTGCGTGACCCTCGTCAACGTCTGTGATGCTCAGCTTGCCGGCATCCAAATCCGTGTTGAGATCCTGGGCCCAGATGGTCAGGCTTGCGCCGTCGACGACGCTGATGCCCTTGGGGATGTTCAGGGTCGAGTTGTTGCTGAGGATCAGGTTGACGCTGCCCTCCACGGTCACGCGCTCGTCGATGGTGACTTTGCCCTCCGCGCAGTACCAGCTATTGGACCAGACGGTATCCGCGGGGGAGAGGAAGGGGCATTCGTCCGCGTTCACGTCCACGGTGCCGCCGCTCAGGTTCATATAGTAGATGTGCCGCGCGAAGGCCGCGCCGACGGTCAGGTCGCACTGGGGCATGGGGAAGGTGAAGGTTTTCACGCCGGCTGCCGCGTCCGGGGCGGTGGTCTCGGTGGCCGTGACGGCCACGTCCTTCCCCTCGCCGTCCTTGAAGGTCAGCGCGCGGAAAAGATACTCCTCGTCCGCTGTCACCGTCACGGTGACGATGTTGCCCGGCACGGCCTCCGCTTGGTCGAGCGCCACGGCGCCGCCCGCCGCGCTGCCCGCCGTGAGGCTGTACCTCCGCCCGGGGGCCAGGGCGGCCTCGCCGCCCTCCAGCACGACCATGTACTCGGGGCTATCGCTGGTGAAGACGGTGAGCGGCGCGCAATTCTTAAAGTTGGATGTAAATACAATGGGGCTTTCTGAGGTTGGGACAGCCTCCATGGTGACTCCGATGTGCGCGTCCTGCGCGAGCCAGTCATTACTGATTTCGATTGTACAATCTTCTGGTACAAATACGTTGGCTTCTGCGCCGGCGGAGGTGTTTCCCGCGATTGTGGCAGAACCATCCACAAGAAAGCCGTCGGACACAGTGATTGCATAGTTGCCAGCTGTGTCGCTGACGTTTCGAGTGATACTGCCGCCGGTCATACTAAAATGGTTACTGTCAGCAGAATACACCGCGCTTGCACCGTTCACGGAGTGGTTGCCGGTGACGTTGACATTGTTAAGTATGAGTTCAGCTTTTTTGTTCAGATAGAAGGCGCCGCCTTCGTCGCTTGTGTAGCCGCCGGTTATCGTGCCGCTGCCCTGAATGGTCAGAGAGGCTGTATTATTCAGCACAAAGACACTGCCTTCTTCCACGGGCTCGGTCAATGCGCGGTTGATCGTATGACCGTTTAAGTCAATCGTCAGTTCCGCGCCCTTTTCGAGGGTCAGGGGGCCGTCTTTTGCAGTGGCGGTCACGTCGCTGGTCAGCGTTATGATGGTGTCGTCTCCATCTTCAATCAGAGCCTGCAGATCCGCCCAGGTCATCTCCGCCCCGGCGAGGGCGGTGTCGGTCTCCACCTCGTCCTCCTCGGAGGCCTCCTCGGCGGTCTCCTCCGGGACGGGCTCCTCCTCGACAACGTCGATGACCTCCTCCACCTCGGACGCGGGGGTCTCCTCGGGGAGCTCCTCCTCGGCGGCGGGTTCGGCCGTCGGCTCGGCGGTGGGCTCCGCCGTGGGTTCGGCGGTCGGCTCGGCGGTGGGCTCAGCCGTGGGCTCCGCCGTCGGTTCGGCGGTGGGCGCGGCCGTGGGCTCCGGCGTCGGCTCGGCGGCAGGGGCGGGATCGGGCTCGGAGACGGTCTCGACGACCGCCACGACCTCCTCCTCGATCTCCTCGGCCAAAACAGGCGCGCTGAATTGGCTCAGCGCCACGGCGACGCACAGCAGCGCCGAGAGGAAACGCTTCATGGCCTTTGTTGTCATGGTATGGAACCTCCTCTGACAGGTGAAAGCAGCATCAAATCGGAACGCGCCGACAGGCGTGGAAGGGTGCTCAAATAAGGGCTATACACTAACCCAGATTAAGTATATCACGGCCGCCCGCCGGCGGCAATATATAGGGAAAGGTTTTTTACAATCAATTCGTCCGTCACGCGGCTTCGCGGCCCGGCTCAGACCCGGTTGCAAAACCGGCGGCGCTATTGTACAATAGGCAAAACCGGTATCCTCGGATCGGCGCGGTGCAGCCCCGATCCGAATCGACAGGCTGACAGGGAGGAATTGGATGCTACAGGATATCATCGGGTCCCGGACGAGTCTGTTCGCCGACGGCGTGCAGACCGTGCTGCGGGGACAGGAAAACCGCACCCGCCGCGTGGTGCTGCTCAAGGGGAACCTCGTGCAGAACGCCCGGAGCGAGGCGTCGGGCATCAACGCCCGGGTCAACAACCACGGCACCTTCGGCTTCGCCTCCATCGCCGAGTACTCCCCGGAGGCGGCGGAGAAGGTGATCCGCGCGGCGACGGAGAACGCCCTCTCTCTCGGGCGGCACTCCGGGCGCAGCGTGCCGCTGCCGCCCTCCGCCGGGACGGGCTTCGTGCCGCTGAACCGGGAGATCGCTGACGCGGAGCAGCGGCGGATCATCGAGCTGTGCAAGACGGTGGACGGCTATATCGCGTCGAAGTATCCGGATCTCACGAGCCGGACGGTGGTGTACTACGAGGACTCCCAGGACCGGATCGTCTACACCTCCGACGCCTGCTGCGGCCATCTGACGACGCCCCGGTGCTATATCTATGTGATGATGAGCGCCGAGACCGCGGAGGGCGTCCCGGTGGAGCTGTTCAAGGCCTTCGGCGGCTACGGCTGCTTCGAGGACAACTTCGCCCATCCGGAGACGATCTTCCCCGGCATCGACGGCCTCTACGCGAAGCTCATGGACAAGAAGGAGGGCGTCTACGCCGAGGCGGGCTACAAGACGGTGGTGCTGGGCGGCATGATGGGCGGCATGCTGGCGCACGAGGCCGTGGGCCACACGGTGGAGGCCGATCTGGTGCGCGGCGGGAGCGTCGCCGGGCCGAGCCTGCACAAGCGCGTCGCCTCGGAGCTGGTGACGATGGTGGACTTCGCCCACACCTGGGAGGGCGCGCCCGCGCCCCTGCCCGTCTACCTGGACGACGAGGGCACCCGGGCGGAGGACGCCGTGCTGATCCGGGACGGCATCCTCGTGGGCTATATGAACGACCGGGAGAGCGCCGCGGAGTTCGGCGTGCGGCCCGCGGGCAACGCCCGGGGCTGGACCTTCGCCGACGAGCCCCTCATCCGGATGCGGAACACCTGCATCCTGCCGGGAAAGCACACGGTGGAGGAGCTGATCTCCTCCGTGGACGACGGCTACTACCTGATCGACTCGGGCAACGGCCAGGCGGACCTGACCGGCGAGTTCATGTTCGGCGTGACCTGCGGCTATGCGATCAAGCACGGCAAGCTCGGCCGCGCCCTGCTGGACACGACGGTGACCGGCGTCGCCTTCGAGATGCTCAAGACCGTGGACATGGTCTCCGACGGGGTGGAGTGGTCCTCCAGCGGCTTCTGCGGCAAGAAGCAGCCCATGGCGGTCGGCATGGGCGGCCCGCATATGAGATGCAAGATCATGATAGGAGGCAGATAAGCGATGACGTTGAGAGCGACAGCCGACCTCCTGGACGGCATCCTCCGGGAAAAAGCAATCGAAAAGTACGCCTACAGCCTCACCCAGTCCGAGAAGCAGGAGCTGAACCTGGAGATGGGTGGCTTCAAGCTGCTCCGCACGGTGTTCAACAGCTCGGCCTCCCTGAAGGCCTTCCTCGGGGAGAAGATGGGCGCGGTGAGCGGGAACGACATGACGGAGCGCGGCCTCCGGAAGCTGGCCGGGGACGCGCGGGACGCGGCGGAGTCCGCCACCGAGGACCCCTGCCACGACATCGCGCCGGACCAGGGCCGGGAGACATTCCGCCAGGGCGTCTGCGAGCCGGACATGGACCGGTTCATCGAACGGATCAAGGAGTTTCTGGAGGAGGTCTCGAAGGCCTATCCGACGGTGCGGATCATGAGCGCCATCGGCTCCTACGACCGGTGGAGCCGGATCTACCGCAACACCAGCGGCACCGAGTTCGAGTCCGCCGCGGGGCAGTACCACTTCTCCGTGGAGATCTGCGCCAGCGACGGCGAGCGGACGACGGGCCTGGACTATACGGGCGTGAGCATGAAGGACCTCGACACGCCCCTGCTGGAGCTGGGCGACCTGCGCCAGCGCCTGCGGGACATTGAGAAGAGCATCTACCCCGAGACCCTGCAGGGCAAGTTCGAGGGGACGGTCATCATCACCCCCGGCTGCGCGGCGGAGTTCATCGCCATGACCCTCTCCAACTACGCCGGCGAGGGCGTGGTGATCGACGGGACGAGCCTGTGGCTGGACAAGGTGGGCGAGCAGGTGGCCGACGAGAAGCTCACCGTCGCCCTGAATCCCTACGACGAGCGGATCGTGCTGGGCGAGCGGACCACCGACAGCGGCTTCCGCTCGGAGAATGTGACCATCCTCGACAAGGGCGTCCTGAAGACCCACATGCTGAGCCTCTACGGCGCGAAGAAGACGGGCCGGCCCATGATGCAGAACACCGGCTTCGATCTGGTGGTGGCCCCGGGCGGGCAGTCCCTGGCGGAGCTGATCGCCTCCGTGGACAGGGGCCTGATCCTGGGCGGCTTCTCCGGCGGCGAGCCCGGCACCAACGGCGAGTTCTCCGGCGTGGCGAAGAACAGCTTCCTGATCGAGAAGGGCCAGGTCCGGTGTGCCGTGACCGAGACCATGGTCAACGGCAACCTCGGCGAGGCCTTCCGCCATATCCGCGGCATCTCGAAGGAGCTGGTCTGCGACGGCGGCAGCGTGGTGCCCTACATCGCGGTGGAGGGCATCGTGATCTCCGGGAAATAAAAAAGGGCCGTGAAAACCGGCCCTTCCACCGCCGCCCCGCGGAGGGCGGCGGTCCCCCTCCCCAGCAAGCTGGGGAGGTTTTTCAGTTACTTCACTTCCATGAAGCATGCTGCCTTGAGAAAGCATCAACTCTCCACCCGCATCGCCTCGCCCAGGCGCAGGGCGTAGAGCCAGGTCTCCTTGACCTTCTCGCCGGAGATGGCGGCCAGGGCGCGGGCGTACCAGGCGAGCTGCTCGCGGTAGCGCTCCACGAAGGCGGCTTTGTCCTCGATGCGGTCGGTCTTGTAGTCCAGGATGACCCAGCCGTCGGCCTCGAGGAAGGCGGCGTCGAGCACGCCCTGCAGGAGCATCTCCTCCCCGGGCACGCGGTAGTTGAAGCCCCACTCGCGCTCGACGCGCCGGGCGGCCAGCAGGCGCTGGCCGAGGGGGCTGAGGAAAAAGCGGGCGGCGTCCGGCACGCGGACGGCGGCGGCCTCCTCGGCGGTGAAGACCTGCCGGGCGGTCAGCTCGTCGAGGAGCGCGCGCAGCGCCGGGGTCAGGGACTCCGCGCCGAGGCCGCGCAGCCCCTCCAGCGGCGCCAGCGAGAGAAAGCGGTGCATGCAGGTGCCCCGGTTCGCGGCGGAGAGGGTCTGCTGGGCCAGCCAGGCGGGGCGGGCGGGCATCTCGGAGAGGCGCAGCGGGCTGCGGATGACCTCCTCCTGGCGCTTGTCGTCCATCTCCTCCTCTTCGTCGGTGAGGGGGAGGGGATTTTTCAGCGTGTTCTTCCGCACCAGGCTGGTGACGGAGGTCTTCAGCGGCGGGGGATTGGCGGGCCGGGGCGGCTCGTCCCACCAGGAGAGCCGCGTGCCGCCGGCGCGGATAGGCCCGCGGAGCACGCCCGAGGGGGCCTCGGCAGCCTCCGGGCCGGCCTCGGCCAGGGGCTCGGCCTCCAACAGGCGGACCTCGAAGGGGGAGGCCTCGCCGGACCGCGCCAGGTCCCGGGCGGTCATCATGACCCAGTCGAGCATGGAGGCGGCGCGGAGGATCCGGCTGCCGTCCCCGTCGGGCTCGTCCCAGAGGGGGGACTCCTCCGCCGCCGCGCCCGTGAGGATCAGCCGCTCCTGGGCGCGGGTCATGGCGACGTAGAGCAGGCGGGCCGCCTCGGCGCGCTCCTCGGCGCGGGTCCGGCTGGCGATGGCCAGCTCGCCCAGGCCCCTGCGGCGGATGCCCAGCTCCCGGTTGATGTAGGGGAGGCATACGCCCAAATCCCGGTGGAAGAAGGCGTCGGCGGACGGGCCCTCCATCTTCCGGCCGAGGTCCATGCAGATGCAGACGGGGAACTGCAGCCCCTTCGACTTGTGGATGGTCATGATCCGAACGAGATTCTCCTCCTCGCCCAGGGTCTGGGCGGCGGTGCTGTCGCCGCTGCGGACCTCGTCGCTCAGATCCTCGAGGAAGACACGCAGGCTCGTGCCGCCCCGGGAGGTGAAGTCCGCCGCCTTCTGACACATCAGCCGCAGGTTAGCCTGCTGCCGCTCCCCGTCGGGGGCCGCGCCGCAGGCGATATAGAGGCCGCTCTCCCGCAGCAGGAACCAGCAGTAGTCGTACAGGGGCATGGTCTCCCGGCGGAAGCGCCACTCGGCGAGGACGGCCCGGAGCGCCCGCAGCTTCGCCCCCAGGGGATCCTCCGCCTCGCAGGCGGCCTCGAAGGCGCGGGCGAAGGGGACGCCCCGCCCGGCCTTCGCCATGCGGCAGCGGGCGAGCTCCTCGTCGGTGACATGGAAAACCTGCCGGAGCACGGCGAGGAGGGACAGATCGTCCGAGGGATCGTCGCAGAGGGTCAGCAGGGCGCGGAAGGCGAGAATCTCCGGCAGCTCGTAGTAGCTCTCCTGCGCGTCGCAGTAGACGGGGATCCCCTGGCCGCGCAGCGCCTCGGCGATCTCCTTGCCCTGGCCGCTGATGACCCGCAGGAGGATCACGATGTCCCGGTAGCGGTAGCAGCCCGCGCCGTCCGCCCGGGGCGTGGCCGTGAGGGCGCGGATGCGCTCCGCCACCAGGGCGAGCTCGCAGGCGCGCTGGTCCCGGCGCTTCCCGTCCGCCAGGGCGACGAGGATCTCCGCCCTCGGCGCGCCGCTGCCGTCCGCGCGCCCGGGGTAGAGGGCGTCCTCGGGGGTGTAGTCCAGCTCGGTGAAATCCCGGCGGAACACGCGCTCGAAGACGCGGTTGGCGGCCTCGAGCACGGGGGGCAGGGAGCGAAAATTGTTTTGCAGGAAGATGACGCGCTCCCGGGCGTCCGCCTCCCGGCTGAAGGAGAGGACGTTGCGCATGAAGAGGGTCGGGTTGGCCATGCGGAAGCGGTAGATGCTCTGCTTCACGTCGCCGACCATGAAGAGGTGGTTCCGCTCGCTGTGCAGGGAGGTGATGATGTCGTACTGGATCTGGGAGATATCCTGGCACTCGTCGACGAAGATGTGGTCGAAGGCGTCCTGGTACTTCTCCCGGTAGGCGGGCCGGGCGGGGTCTGTCAGCAGGTCGCAGGCCATCTGCTCCATGTCGGCGAAGTCGATGCGCCGCTTCTCCAGCTTGAGATCCCGGAAGCGGACGTGCGCCTCCCGGGTCAGCCGGGCGAGGCAGACGAGGCTCCGGTGAATCTGCTCCAGGTCGGCGGCCTGCTGATCCAGCGGGACGCGGCAGCGGTCGGCCAGCGGCTCCGCCGCCGCCAGCAGCTTTTTCAGGGCGTCGCGCTGGCCCTTCCACGTCTCGCGCCAGGCGGCCTCGGCCTCGTCCTTCGCCTTGCCGCCCGGGGCGCGGCCGAAGCTGACCTCCGCGAGGGCCGCCGCGGCGGCCCGGCCGTCCCGCGCTTCGAGGGCGCGCAGGAGTGGGCGCAGCGAGGCGAGATCGGCCGCGCCCACGGCGATATGCTTGTCGGGGGCCTCCGGACGCTCCAGCAGGCGGGCGTAGCGGTCGCAGGCGGCCGCGAGGGGCCGCAGCTGATGGCAGACCTCCTCCTCGGCGGCGCGCAGCCAGGGGTGGTCGGGCAGACGCTCCGGGCGGACGGCCTCCACCTGCCGGTCCAGCCAGCCGAAGGGGTCCGGCAGGCTCATCAGGCTCAGGTAGAGCCGCTCGGCGTCCTCCTGCACCCGGGCGACGCCGAAGGCGCCGACGTAGGCGGCGAAGTCAGTATCCCCCGCGGCCAGCAGCGCGTTGAGGGCCTGCCGGAAGGCCTCCCGGCGCAGGCGGGCGGACTCCTTCTCGTCGGCGACCTCGGCCTTCGGGTCGATGCCGACGGTCTGGAACTCGCCGCGCACCACGTCCTGGCAGAAGCTGTGGAGGGTGGAGATCTGGGCGCTGTCCAGATCGTCCAGCGCGCGGGAGAAGACGGCGGGGTTGTCCCGCATGGCGCGGCGGATCCGCTGATTGAGCCGGCTGCGCATCTCGGCGGCCGCCGCCCGGGTGAAGGTCACGATCAGCATCCGCCGGAGGCGGAAGCCCTCGCTGATCAGCCGGAAGATCCGCTCGATCAGCACGGCCGTCTTGCCGGAGCCGGCCGCGGCGCTGACCAGCAGGGTCGGATTGTCCGCCCGGATGGCGGCGAGCTGTTCTGGGGTGAAATCCATGGCGGAGCTCTCCTTTGGCGCGGTGATGGGGCTGGGGATATTCTACCACATCGGGCAGGCTGTGACAATCGCGGAGGCGGCGAAGAAAAGCAGCGCAAAAACATCGGAAAAAAGGAATTTTCTCCAATACAGCGAATAATTTATAGGTTCGCGCCGGCCGGCGGCGGGAACGCAGAATCTTGTTCGCCCCGGGGCATACGACGGCCCGCGGGGCTGGAGGTTTCCCAATATGACACAATCATACCGTGCGGGGATTGACGTGGGCTCGACCACCGTCAAGCTGGTGATCCTGGACGAGGCGGGCAAGGTGCGCTTCGGGGAGTACCGCCGGCACCGCGCCCGCATCCAGGAGACGCTGGCGGAGCTGCTGCGCGAGGCGAAGGAGAAGCTCGGCGCGTGCCGGCTGGAGCTGACGGCGACCGGCTCCGGCGCGATGGGCCTGTCGAAGGCGATGGACATCGGTTTCGAGCAGGAGGTGGTGGCGGTGGCCGCCGCCCTGAAGCGGGAGGCGCCCCAGACCGACGTGGCCATCGAGTTGGGCGGCGAGGACGCGAAGATCATCTATTTCACCGGCGGCCTGGAGGAGCGGATGAACGGCGTGTGCGCCGGGGGCACCGGCTCCTTCATCGACCAGATGGCCGCCCTGCTGCAGCTGGACGCCGAGGGCCTCGACCAGGCCGCGGCCCAATACCGGGAGATCTACCCCATCGCCGCGCGGTGCGGCGTTTTCGCCAAATCCGATATCCAGCCGCTGATCAACGAGGGGGCGACCACCCCGGACCTGGCGGCCTCGATCTTTCAGGCGGTGGTGAACCAGACCATCTCCGGCCTGGCCTGCGGCAAGCCGATCCGGGGCCACGTGGCCTTCCTGGGCGGGCCGCTGCACTTTCTGCCCCAGCTGCGGGCGGCCTTCATCCGCACCCTGAGGCTCACCGACGAGACGGCCATCGTCCCGGCGCAGGCGCACCTGTTCGCGGCGATGGGCGCGGCGATGTCGGAGCGCAAGGGGGAGCCCCGGCGCATCGAGGAGCTGATCGAGACGCTGGGCCGGGGCGTCTCCATGACCTTCGAGCTCAAGCGCCTGGAGCCGCTCTTCGCCTCCCAGACGGACTACGAGGTCTTCCGCCGCCGCCACGCCGCGGCGCAGGTGGGGCGCGGCGAACTGTCCGACTTCTCCGGCGACTGCTTCCTGGGCATCGACGCCGGCTCCACGACGACCAAGCTCGCCCTGATCGACGGCGAGGGCCGGCTCCTCTGGTCCTTCTACGCCGGCAACGAGGGCTCGCCCATCCAGACCGCCATCCGGGCCATGGGGGAATTGAAGGCCAAGCTCCCGGCGGGGGCGCGGATCGCCCGCTCCTGCTCCACCGGCTACGGCGAGTCGCTCCTGCAGAGCGCCTTCCGCATGGAGGAGGGCGAGGTGGAGACCATCGCCCACGTCACCGGGGCCTCCTTCTTCGACCCGCAGGTGGACTGCGTGCTGGACATCGGCGGCCAGGACATGAAGTGCATCCGGCTGAAAAACGGCTCGGTGGACACGGTCATGCTCAACGAGGCCTGCTCCTCGGGCTGCGGCTCCTTCCTGGAGAACTTCGCGGCCTCCATGGGCTACACGGCGGCGGGCTTCGCGGGGGAGGCCCTCTTCGCCCCGCACCCGGTGGACCTGGGCACGCGGTGCACGGTCTTTATGAACTCCAACGTCAAGCAGGCCCAGAAGGAGGGGGCGTCCGTCCAGGACATCTCCGCGGGCCTGGCCTACTCGGTGGTCAAGAACGCCCTGTTCAAGGTCATCAAGCTGGCGGACGCCAGCCAGCTCGGGCGGCGGATCGTCGCCCAGGGCGGCACCTTCCACAACCAGGCGGTGCTGCGGGCGCTGGAGCGCCTGGCGGGGGTGGAGGTCGTCCGCCCCGACATCTCCGGGATTATGGGGGCCTTCGGTGCGGCGCTGATCGCCCGGGACCGCTATGACGGCCAGGCGCCGACGCTGCTCCCCATGGAGGAGATCCTGTCGCTGAAATGGAAGACCGCCACCACCCACTGCGGCGGCTGCGAGAACCGCTGCATGCTGACAATCTCGACCTTCCCCGGCGGGCGGCGGCACGTGACCGGCAACCGCTGCGAGCGCGGCTTGGGCCAGCCCAAGGCGAAGAACCCCGCCCCCAACGCCGCGGCCTACAAGCTCAGGCGCATGTTCGACTATCAGCCCCTGCCGCCCGAGTCCGCCCCGAGGGGCGTTGTCGGAATCCCGCGGGTGCTGAACATGTGGGAGAACTACCCCTTCTGGTTCACGCTGCTGACGGAGCTGGGCTTCTCCGTGCGGCTCTCCCCGGCGTCGAGCCGGGCGATCTACGCCCTGGGCATGGAGTCCATCCCCTCCGAGAGCGAGTGCTACCCCGCGAAGCTGGCCCACGGGCATGTGGAGTGGCTCATCGCCCAGGGGGTGGAGACGATCTTCCACCCCTCCGTGTTCTACGAGCGGCAGGAGACCCCTGACGCCCAGAACCACTATAACTGCCCGATGGTCTGCGCCTATCCGGAGAACCTCTCCAACAACGTGGAGAGCGTGGCGGAGGGCCGCGTGCGCTATGTCCGGCCCTTCGTGGCCCTGACGGACGAGCGGACGGCGGCGGACCGGCTCGCTCAGGTCTTCCGGGAGGAGTGGCAGATCCCGGAGCGCGAGACCCGGGCCGCGGTCCGCGCCGCCTGGGCGGAGCAGACAAAGGCCAAGGCGGACGTCCGGGCCTTCGGCCGGGAGGCCCTGGCCTGGATGGAGGCCAACGGCCGGAAGGGCATCGTGCTGGCGGGGCGGCCCTACCATATCGACCCGGAGATCAACCACGGCATCCCGGAGATGATCGCGGGCTACGGACTGGCGGTGCTGACGGAGGACAGCGTCCCGGAGGACTTTGTCCCCCTGCGCCCGCTGCGGGTCCGGGACCAGTGGACCTACCACTCCCGGCTCTACACCGCGGCCCAGTTTGTGGCGGGGCGGGAGGATCTGGAGCTGATCCAGCTCAACTCCTTCGGCTGCGGCCTGGACGCGGTGACTACCGACCAGGTCTGCGACATTTTAGAGCAGTGCGGACGGCTCTACACGGTGCTCAAGATCGACGAGGTCAACAACCTCGGCGCGGCGCGGATCCGGGTGCGGAGCCTGCTGGCCGCGATGCGCCTGCGGGCGGAGAAGGGCGCCGCGCCGACGGCGCGGCCCGCGCCCTACCGGCGGGTCCGCTTCACCCGGGAGATGAAAAAGGCGGGCTACACGATCCTCGCGCCCAAGATGAGCCCGATCCACTTCGAGCTCCTGGAGCCCCTGTTCCGCAATCACGGCTACAACCTGGTGATGCTGGAGAACGACACCCGCGCCGCCATCGACGCGGGGCTGAAGTTCGTCAACAACGACGCGTGCTACCCCTCGATCATCTCGGTGGGGCAGATGATGGACGCGGTGCTCTCGGGCAAATACGACGTGGACCGGCTGGCCCTGATCATGAGCCAGACCGGCGGCTGCTGCCGGGCCTCTAACTACGTGGGCTTCATCCGGCGCGCCCTGGAGAAGGCGGGCCTGCCGCAGATCCCGGTCATCAGCCTGAACTTCATCGGCGAGGAGAAGAACCCCGGCTTCACGGTCACGCCCGGGCTCCTGATCGGGGCCGGCAAGGCGCTGGTGCTGGGCGACCTGCTGATGCGCTGCCTGTACCGCACGCGCCCCTACGAGCGGGAGAAGGGCAGCGCCGACGCGCTCCTGCGCCGCTGGCAGGGGACCATCGGGCGGGTGCTCGCGGGGGAGGAGCGGCGATCCTACCCCGCGATGTGCCGGGCCATCGTGCGCGACTTTGACGCCCTCCCCCTCGACGAAACCCTGCGCAAGCCGAAGGTGGGCATCGTGGGCGAGATCCTGGTGAAATACATGCCCTTCGCCAACAACCATCTTGCGGAGCTGCTGGAGGCCGAGGGCGCGGAGCCGGTGGTGCCGGACCTGATGGACTTCGTCAACTACACGCTCTACAACGGCGGCTTCAAGTCCGCCTATTTAGGCAAGGGCGCCGGCGGCCGGGCGGCCTCCACCTGGGGCGTGCGCCTGATCCGGAACTTCCGCAAGCCCGCGCTGGACGCCCTGGCGGCCTCGGAGCGCTTCGAGCCGCCGATGCCCATCGAGCGCATCGGCGAGCTGGCCTCCCCCTTCCTCTCCCTGGGCAACCAGTACGGCGAGGGCTGGTTCCTCTGCGGGGAGATGGCGGAGCTGCTGGAGACCGGCTGCGACAACATCGTCTGCATCCAGCCCTTCGGCTGCCTCCCGAACCACGTGGTGGGCAAGGGCGTCATCAAGCAGCTGCGCAGGGCCTATCCGCAGGCGAACATCGCCGCCGTGGACTACGACCCCGGCGCGAGCGAGGTCAACCAGCTCAACCGCATCAAGCTGATGCTCTCCCAGGCGCGGGAGAAAATGAAGGAGGCGAGCGCGCCGTGACCCGAACCGATTCCCTCTTTCGCAGGGGG
Source organism: uncultured Clostridia bacterium (assembly GCA_947165425.1). Taxonomy (GTDB): domain Bacteria; phylum Bacillota; class Clostridia; order Christensenellales; family Aristaeellaceae; genus RUG11272. The sequence continues at coordinate 25,877 of CAMVAJ010000004.1, read as the reverse complement.
CTCCGCCACGGCGTCCCCATCGGGCTGGGATACCTCTCGGTCTCCTTCGCCTTCGGCATCCAGGCGCTGGCGGCGGGGCTGACCCCGCTGGAGGCGCTGATCATCTCCATGACGAACGTGACCTCCGCCGGGCAGCTGGCGGGCATCGGGCTGATGGCCGCCGGCGGCTCCCTGACGGAGATGGCGCTGACCCAGCTGACCATCAATCTGCGCTACGCCCTCATGTCCCTCTCCCTGGCCCAGCGCTTCGACGGCTCCATGGGGACGGTGCAGCGGCTGATCTTCTCCTTCTGCAACACGGATGAGATCTTCGCCGTGGCGGCCTCGCAGCCGGAGCGGCTGAACAAGCGCTATCTCTACGGCCTGATGGTGGCGCCCTGGCTGGGCTGGTCCCTGGGGACGATCCTCGGGGCGCTGGCGGGGGCGGTGCTGCCGATGTTCGTGCGCACGGCGCTGGGCATCGCGATCTACGGCATGTTCGTCGCCATCGTGCTGCCGCCAAGCCGGGAGAGCCGGGCGGTGCGCACGGTGGTGCTCCTGGCCGCGGGCCTGAGCATCCTGTTCCGCTACGCGCCGCTTCTGCGGGAGGTCCCGAGCGGGTACACGATCATCCTCTGCGCGGTGGCGGCCTCCGCGGTCGGGGCGCTGCGCTTCCCCGCGGAGGAGGACGCGCCCCGGGCGGACGCGGGAGAGGGGGCGGTGAAGGCGTGAGCTGGGATCGTTTTCTGCCCTATCTGCTGGTGATGGCGGGGGTGACCTACCTCATCCGCATGCTGCCCATGACCCTCTTCCGCAAGCCCATCCGCAGCCGCTTCATCCGCTCCTTTCTGCGCTATGTGCCCTACGCGGTGCTGACCGCCATGACCATCCCGGGCGTGCTCTACGCCACGGGCTACGAGTCCGGCGGGGATCCCCGGGCGCTGTGGTGCGCGGCGGCGGGCCTGGCCGCGGCGGTGGTTTTCGCCTGGCGGCGCAAGGGGCTGCTGACCGTGGCCGTGGCCGCCTGCCTGGCGGTGGCGGCGGCGCAGGGCCTCTTCCTGCTGTTCTGATCAGACCGACCGAAGAACTGGAGACAGACATCGATGCAACAGAATCCGCATACCGCCCAGGGGGGCGACGTGATCTTTTTCGACTGGGACGGCACCATCGCCGACTCCATGGATCTGTGCGTGCAGGAGATCAGCCTGGCGCTCGCCCGCATGGGCTGCGAGCCCCGGCCGCTGGAGACCCTGCGCGCCTGCAACGGCCCCACGGACGAGGAGTCCATCGCCATCCTGGGCATCGACCCGGCCCGGGGGGCGGAGTACCTGCGCCTGCGGGAGGAGGCGGAGTTCGAGATTTTGGCGGACACCACGCGCCTCTTCCCCGGCATCGCGGAGGCGCTGCGGCGCTGTGCCGGGCGGGCGCGCCTGGCGGTGGTCTCCAACGGCATCCCCCGCTACATCGGCGAATCCCTCGCCCTCTTCGGGCTGGAGGAGGTCTTTGAGCGCTGGGAGGGCTGGCAGCTGGGCCGCACCAAGGCCGAGGCGCTGGCGCAGCTCCTGGCGGAGATGAAGCCGGACCGGGCGATCCTCGTCGGGGACCGCATCGGGGACTTCAACGCCGCCCACGCCTGCGGCGTGCCCGCCCTCGCGGCGAAGTTCGGCTACGGCAACCCGGCGGAATGGGCGCAGGCGGAGGCGTGCTGCGAGACGGTCGACGGCCTCCCGGCGGCGGCGCGGGCGCTGCTGGAAACCCCGACGGCGCGGAGGGGAGGGCGCGGCTGATGGAGCTGTTCGACTCCCACTGCCATATCGACGACCCGCGCTTCGACGGGGACCGGGAGGCGCTGCACGCGCGGATGGCGGCCCACGGCGTCACCCGCTGGGCGATGATCGGCACCGATCTGGCCTCCTCCAAAGCGGCGGCGGACTATGCCGCCGCCCACCCCGGCGCGGTGGCCGCGGTGGGCTTCTACCCCGGGGACTGTGCCTCCTACCGGGGGGAGGAGAGCCTGCAGGCGCTGCGGGCGCTGGCGGCGAGGCCGGAGGTGCGGGCCATCGGGGAGATCGGCCTGGACTACCACTGGCCGGACAATCCGCCCCGCGACTTCCAGCAGCGGGTCTGCGCGGAGCAGATCGAGCTGGCCTGGGAGCTGGGGCTGCCCTGCGCCTTCCATGTGCGGGACGCCCACGGGGACTTCCTGCCGCTGCTCACGGCGCACCGGGATCACCTGCACCCCTCCATCATGCACTGCTATTCCGGCAGCTGGGAGACGGCGCAGGAATATCTGCGGCTGGGCTGCTACATCTCCTTCGCGGGGCCCGTGACCTTCAAAAACGCGCGGAAGCTGCAGGAGGTGGCGGTCAAGTGCCCGCCGGACCGGATGCTGATCGAGACGGACAGCCCCTACATGGCGCCGGAGCCCGTGCGCGGGACCCGGAACGAGCCGACCCACGTGCGCTACATCTGTGCACGGATCGCCGAGCTGCGCGGGGAGGACGTGGAGGAGGTCGCCGCGCGCACCACGGAGAACGCCTGCAGGGTGTACGGCGTGCGATAAAAGCAAGAGAACGATCGGGTGGCTCGCCGGATCGTTCTTTTGCTTTGAGTGAATCATATAGATTGACTTTATTATCTTTATGGTATATACTGTAAGGGAGCAAAGGAGGTGCGGGCGATGACAGCGAAAGCGATGAACTTCAAAATGGATGAGTCGGAGATCACGGAGGTCAGACAGATTGCTTCCGTGTTCAACATGACCCTGACCGATGTGGTGAGGGAAGCGCTGCACGAGTATGTGGACAGGATGAAGGCCGATCCCTTCTACAGGCTGACGGCCAATGTGGAAAACGCGTCGGAGGAGGAGACGGCTGAGATCCTGGAGGAATTGGAAGGCCTCTCCGGGACAGACCTTGAGATCGTGTCCGCCGAGCGCGTTGGGGTGTGAGCCTATGAACAGCCGGGAGACAGGACGGGCGGCCAGCTTTGTCATCCAGTATACCAAGGCGGCGGACAAGTTTTTCCGCCGGCATGAGGACGTGAAGACGGCCTATATCCAGGCGTTGAGGGAAGTGATGACCGGCGAACACCCGGAGCGCGTCGACCTCAAACGAATCCAGGGGAAACACCACGTATACTACAGGATCCGCATCGGGGACTGGCGGGTCGTGTACGCCGTGATCGATGGAAAGGTGATCGTGATTCAGACCCTGCTGGCCGGTTCCAGAGGCGACGTGTACAAGAAGATGGACGGTCTGAAATAGCGCTCTTTGAATGCTGGGATGCGGAAAACTGCACTTTTTCTTGGGATTGATTGACAAAGCCGTACAAATCGGGTATATCCCTTTTGGCCGGCTTTTCTTAATTCTTCATATTTGATTCATCCGAACTTATCAAGGCCGGCGGGACCGATCATAGGAGGAATGAAATGGAGCGACAGAACCCTGTACAACCTATCGTCCGCTTCGAGGACACGCCGGAGTTCAAGGCCTACCAGGCGCGCTACGCGGCGCTGCTGGGGGAGGAGAACCCCTACTTCATCGTCCACGACTCGCCGCTGACGGACAAAAGCCTGATGGACGGGCAGTGGGTGCTGAACTTCGGCTCGTACAACTACGCGGGCATGTCCGGCCGGCCGGAGGTCTCCGAGGCGGCCATCGAGGCCATCCGCCGCTACGGCACCTCCGCCTCCGGCAGCCGGCTGCTGGCGGGCGAGAAGACCCTGACCCAGACGCTGGAGCGGGAGCTCGCCGAGTGGAAGCACGCCGAGGACGCCCTGGTGCTCGTCAGCGGCCACGCGACCAACGTCACCTTCGTGGGCAACTTTGTGGGCCCGAACGACTTGGTGGTCTACGACCGCTACATCCACAACTCGGTGGCCGAGGGCTGCCGCCTGTCCCACGCCACGGCCCGGCCCTTCCCGCACAACGACCCGGAGGCCCTCGACCGCATCCTGGCCTCCCGCCGGGACCGGTTCGAGAAGGTGCTGATCTGCATCGAGGGCGTCTACTCCATGGACGGCGACATCGCGCCGGTGCCGGATTTCATCCGGGTGAAGGAGAAGTACGGCGCCTTCCTGATGGTGGACGAGGCGCACTCCACCTGCGTCATCGGCGAGACCGGCGGCGGCGTGGACGAGTACTTCGGCCTGCGGGGCGACGAGATCGACATCAAGATGGGGACCCTCTCCAAGGGCCTCGGGGCCTGCGGCGGGTACCTCTGCGGCAGCCGGAACCTGATCGAGTACCAGCGGTATATGCTCCCGGGCTTCGTCTTCTCCGTGGGCATGTCCCCGCCTCTGGCGGCGGCGGCGCTGGAGAGCATCCGTCAGATCCGGCGCAACCCGGAGATCATGGCGAGCCTGCGCCGGAACGTGGACTGCTTCATGGCCGAGGCGGCGCGCCACGGCCTGCAGATGGGCCTGGCGGGCAAGACCGCCATCCTGCCGGTCTTCGTCGGGGACGACGGGGACGCGGCCCGGCTCTCCAACGCCCTGCGCCGGGAGGGCGTCTTCGTGCCGCCGGCGGTCTATCCCGCCGTGCCCCACGGCGAGGCCCGCCTGCGCTTCTGCGTCACCGCGGCCCACCGCCCGGAGCAGATCGCCGAGGCGCTGGACAAGCTCTGCGCCTGCGCGGAGCGGCTGGGGATCCGGCTGACGGCGGAGGGCTGACCTTTCATGCTAACGTGCAAAAAAACAGACGAAAGAACGATTCTTTGCACGTTAGCTTGCAAAAAATCGGATGAAAAGCGTTTTTTTGCAAGGTCGCGATAATTTAAAAGAAGGATAATCATGTAAAATTAACGGGAAATTAAAAGGCGGATCACATCGGTGGTCCGTCTTTTTTCAGCGTGAGGCGGTTCAGGATGAGGAGCAGGCAGGCGTACAGCCCCATCCCGATCAGGTAGCCCAGGATGTTGTTGAACAGGTCGTCCGCCTCGGCCATGCCGCGCCGGGTGAGAAGCTGGGTCAGCTCCGTCAAAAGAGACAGGCTGGCGGCGGCCAGGAGGCCCGTTCGCCAGGGGCGGGCGGCGCCGCGCAGGCGCAGAAGACTCGGCACCAGCAGGCCGGGCGGGAGGTAGAGCAGGATGTTGAGCAGGATCTGCCGGGCGGTGGAGAGGTGCGCGATCCGCCCGCCCTCGAAGGCGTAGCGGTAGCTCTCGAAGAGGATGAAGCTGTGGGGCTGGTCCGGCTTCAGCTCTCGGGAGAGCAGGGTCAGCCAGAGATAGGCGGCCAGATAGACCCCCAGCGCCAGCAGCAGGGCGGCCTGCGCCAGGCGATGCCGCGGCGGGGTGGGGCGGCGGCGGACAAAGAGCTCCACCGCGAACACGCCCAGCGCCGTCAGCGCCACCAGCGCCAGGATGACGCTCAGGTGGGTCTGCTCGCTGAGGGAGGGCAGGCTGTCTGTCCGGGCGTAGGGGCTCACGGCTTCTCCTCCATCTCCTCGGTGCGCTCGGCGATGATATAGCGGGGGCGCGCCTTGACCTCGAGGTAAATCTTCCCGACATACTCGCCGATCACGCCGAGGAAGAGCGCCTGGATGCCGCCCATGAAGCAGACGATGCAGGCGGTGGAGGCCCAGCCGGCCACCGCGTGGCCGGTGAGCCCGGTGATCAGCGCCCAGAGGATCCCGACGAAGCTGAGGAGTGAGATGACCAGGCCGGTCAGCGTGATCAGCCGGATGGGCTTGACCGACAGGCTGGTGACGCCGTCGAAGGCCAGGGCCAGCATCTTCCGCAGGGGATAGTGGCTCTTGCCCGCCAGGCGCTCGTGCCGCTCGTAGTATACGCTGGTGGACTTGAAGCCCACCAGGGGCACCAGGCCCCGGAGGAAGAGGTTGACCTCGTGGAAATCGGCGAAGGCGTTCAGCGCCCGGGCGGACATGAGGCGGTAGTCCGCGTGGTTGTAGACCACCTCGGCGCCCATCCAGCGCAGGAAGCGGTAGAAGCCCTGGGCGGTGACGCGCTTGAAGACGGTGTCGGTGTCGCGGCGGGCGCGGACGCCGTAGACGACGTCGCAGCCGTCCAGATAGGCCCGGAGCATGTCGTCCATCGCGTTCAGGTCGTCCTGGCCGTCGCAGTCGATGGAGATCGTGACGTCGCAGCGGTTCCGAGCCTCCATCAGCCCGGCCAGCACGGCGTTCTGATGCCCGCGGTTGCGGCTCTGGGCGATGCCCTGGAAGCGGGGATCGCGCCGGCTGAGCTCCGTGACGATCTCCCAGGTGCGGTCCGTGGAGCCGTCGTTGACGAAGAGCACCCGGCTGTCCGGGGCGCACAGGCCCTTTTTCTCCAGGTCGGCGAGCTTCTCCGCGAAAAGGCCGGAGGTCACCGGCAGGACCTCCTCCTCGTTATAGCAGGGGACGACGATATACAGCGTGGGGGTTTTCATGGCGATGTCAGGTCCCTTCTGGGCTTGTCGGCGTTTCATTCCAGACGATGCGGAGCGGCACGCGGCCCTCCCCGGCGTCCATCCACTTTTCCAGCAGGCCGCGAATCGCCCGCTCGGTGTCGCCGCGGGCCTTCGCCTGGGCCTCGCCGTCCGCGAGGAAGGCGTCCCGGCACTTCTGCCGCTCCTCCTCCCAGATGGCCTGCCGGCGCTTCTCGGTCAGGGCGTAGGAGAAGTCCTGCACCTCCGTCTCCAGGGGCGTCAGGCTGTCGTGCAGGATGGTCAGCGGGGGCAGGGAGAGGGTCAGCACGCCGCCCTCGGCGCGGCAGACCGCCTCCCGCAGATCCAGCCCGATGCTGGCGTCATAGCGGTAGCGGAGGGTGACGCGCTGCACCTCGCCCAGCAGCAGGGCGTCCACGGTGTGCACCGCGACCCGCTCCTGGCTGAGGGCGGCGGTTTCCAGCCGCTCCGAGGCGGCCAGCTCCGAGGAGATGACGGCCTCGACCCGCCGCGTCTTCGCCGGGTCGGGCCACCAGGCGGCGACCAGGGCCGAGATGCGCGGGAGGAGGACGATCAGCAGGGCGATGACGACGGCGGCGCTCACGGTGCGCAGCGCCCATTGGCCAAGCTTTTTCATCCGATCACCCCGTTCAGCCACACCAGCAGCGGCACGAGTGCATAGCGGTAGAGGACCAGGCAGACGGTGACGAAGCCGATGGCCGCCAGGATATAGATCACCGGGCTGGTGCGCCTCTCCCGCCGCGGACGCCTGCGGCCCCGGGGCTTCCGGGGCTCCTCGGGCGGGGGCAGGGGCTGCTGAAAATACTGACCCATCGCGTTCTCCTTCCGGCCGGGCGCGCGCGGCGCAAACCGCGCCGGGCGGCGTCCGGCTGCCCCGATTGTACCACAGAAAAGGTTCCTCCGCAATCGGCGGAAAAAACTGCCCCCGCGGGGCTTGACGGGGACACGGGCGGGGCGGTATGATGGGGGCGAAAGCGGAAGGCCGGCGACCAGCCGAAGAGACAAAAGCGAAAAGAGGGAGCGGCATGGAGCAGAAAGGCGCTTTCAGCCCCGTGGAGGGACTGAGCCACGCAGCGATCCGCACGCGCGATATTTTGGCGAGCGTCCGCTACTACACGGAGACGCTGGGCCTGCGGGAGGCCTTCCGGATGTACCGGGAGGACGGCTCGCTGGCGACGGTGTATCTCTATCTGGCGCCGGGGCAGTTCCTGGAGCTGTTCGACAACGGCCTGCGGGAGGGGCTGATTGGCCCGGACGTGATCGGGATCAACCACCTCTGCCTGGTGACGTCGGATATCCGCCGCTCCTACGAGGCGGTGAAGGCCGCGGGCGGCCCCCTCGATACGGAGGTCAAGCTCGGGAAGTCCCGCTGCCTCATGTACTGGACCCACGACCCGGACGGCACCCGGATCGAGGTGATGGAGCTGACGCCCGACTCCATGCAGGCGGAGGCGAACCGCCGCCTGGCGGAGCTTTGAGAGCATCCGCCACGCTTGGCTCCTTCCTGCCGGACGTCCGCTTCGGCGCGCTGAACGCCGGCCCGCCCGCGGCGGTGGCCGCGGAAAATGCTCTTTGAAACACCCAACGTTGGAGGCGCACGATTATGATTCGGATCGCCATGGTGGAGGACGAGGAGGAGCACGCCCGCTCCATCCAGCGCTACTGCAGCCGCTACAGCGCGGAGAAGCGCACGGACATCGACCTCGTCTGGCACGACAACCCGATCACCTTTTTAGAGGGATACCGGGGCGACTATGACGTGGTGCTGATGGACATCGTGATGCCGCTGATGGACGGGATGACCTGCGCGAGGAACCTGCGGGCGGCGGACAGCAACGTGCTGCTGTGCTTTATCACGAGCATGGCGCAGTACGCCATCCACGGCTACGAGGTCGGCGCGCTGGATTTCGTCGTCAAGCCGATCCGCTACGAGGAGTTCTCCATGAAGATGGACCGGCTGTGCCGCCTGCTGGAGCGGCAGGGCGCGAAGTCCTATCTGATCAACAGCCGCAGCGCGGTGAAGAAGATCGATCTGCGGGATCTGTACTATGTGGAGGTCTACAGCCACAGCCTGATCTTCCACACGGCGGAGGGCGACTTCGAGTCCTACGGGAAGCTCTCCGCGCTGGAGGAGGACGCGCGCTTTCAGCGCTTCCTGCGGGTCACGCCCAGCCACCTGGTGAACTGCGCCTACATTTCGTCCGTGGCGGAGGACACCTTGGTGGTGCACGGCGACGTGATCCCCCTCTCCCGCCGCCGGAGGAAGGAATGCATGGAGAAGCTGGCGACGGTCCTGGGAGGTGTGGGACGATGACGGAGATGTGGTTCATCAATTCCTTCCATCTGCAGATCCTGGTGATCGAGCTGATCTTCTGCCTGCGGCTGCGGCGCAGGGAGCCCTTCTGGCTGCGCTTTGTGCCGGCGGCGGCCCTGTATCTCTGCCTGCCTTTGCTGATCCCGGGCTCCTACTTCGCGCCCTTCCTGACCCTCGGCTGGTTCACCTTCGGCTTCATGCTGTTTCTGGTTCTCTCCGGCCTGCTGATGGGCTTCTGCTTCCGGATGAACGTCCGGCAGGTGGTCTTTTACTGCTGCGTATCCCACACGCTCCAGCATCTGGTGCACTGCAGCTACCGGATTTCCGAGCGGGTGCTCCATCTGAGCTTCGCCTGGTCGCAGACCCTGCAGCTGATCTATCTCTGCGCGGCCTGCCTTTTCGTGTGGTGTCAGCTGCGGGAGCGCTTCGGCGTCAGCGAGACGGTGGACGTGCACGGCGCGCCGCTGGCGGGCTTCGCGGTGGTCTCCACGCTGATCGTCTATGTGCTCAGCTACTGGACCACCTCCCGGGAGGCGGAGACCGTCGGCGTGCTGGCCTTCGACGCCTTCACCTGCCTGCTGCTGCTCTTCATCCTGATGGATCTCTTCCGCATCCGTAAGGCGGAGCGCGACCAGCTGATCATGCAGCGGATGCTCCGGCAGGAGCAGGAGCAGCACGCCATGAGCAAGGCTACGGTGGAGGTGATCAACCGGAAGTGCCACGACCTGCGGCACCAGATCGCCGCCCTGCGCAACATGAACCGGGAGCAGCGGGAGCAGAGCATCGCGGAGCTGGAGGACGCGGTGCTGATCTACGACCACTTCCCCAAGTCCGGCAACCCGGACGTGGACATCATCCTGGCGGAGAAGAGCCTGCTGGCCGAGCGGGAGAACATCTCCATCCGCTCGGTGGTGGACGGGGCCGGCTTTGCCTTCATGCGCGTGGAGGACCTGTACTCGCTGCTGGGCAACGCGCTGGACAACGCCATCGAGAGCACGCGGCAGGAGGAGAACGAGGCGCGGCGCGTGATCACCCTCTCCGCGGCGGCCCGGGACAGCTTCTTCTGCGTCCATCTCGAGAACCCCTGCGCGAAGGAGCCCCTGTTCATGGACGGCGTCCCGGTGACCAGCAAGCAGGACCGGGACTATCACGGCTATGGGGTCCGCAGCATGCGCTATCTGTGCGAGAAGTACGGCGGCGTGTTCACCGTGGGCTGGGAGGACCAGGTCTTCAGCGTGGACATGCTCTTCCCGCGGCGGGAGCGCGCGGCGGCGGAACCACCTGCGCCGCAGAATTGACCACCTGCGCAGTACGCCTTCCTTTTCCGGGCTGCCGGACTTATATTAAGGGCAGCAAATGGATGGGGATTCATCCATTGACGGACAAAGGAGGCGACTTTTTTTGAAGAACTCGAAACTGTGGTCCGGCTTGACGGCGCTGTTTGCCGTCATCCTGGTGATTGTCCTGGTGGGCAACACGCTCGCCACGGCCAACGGCAGCTACATCAATACCCAGCTGGGCATCAACACCGCCGTGGTGGTGGAGAAGGGCGAAGCGCCCACGGACACCGTCTACTTCAAGAGCCAGTTCGGCGCGTTCGACGATCCGGCGGCCCAGGCCAAGGCCATCGAGGCGGCCCTGGAGCAGAACCGCAACGAGATGCGCGAGGGCGCGGCCCTGCTGATGAACAAGAACAGCGTGCTGCCCCTGAAGGACGCCGCGAAGATCTCCGTCTTCGGCCACGGCGCGGTGGATCCCGCCTATCAGGCCTCCTCCGCCGGCACCAAGGTGAGCAACGGCGCGGTGAACTCCGTGGATCTCAAGACCGCGCTGGAGGGCCAGGGCTTCGAGGTCAACGGGACGCTGTGGACCGGCCTGCAGGGCGGCACGGCGGCCCGCGGCGTGATGAGCACGACGCCCTGGGGCGGCGCTTCCATCCAGGTGAACGGCTCCGCCGCCGGCACCGAGGAGAACCGCGCCTTCTACGAGCAGTTCACCGGCACCTTCGCCGACTACAGCGACGCGGCGATCGTGGTCTTCACCCGCGAGGGCGCGGAGGGCACCGACCTGCTGATGAAGGACAAGGACGACGAGGGCGGCGCCGAGGGCCCGATCAGCGCCCTGGCCCTGCACAAGAACGAGCGCGACCTGCTGGAGCTGGCCCGCGCCAACTTCTCCAAGGTGGTCGTGCTGCTCAACAGCCCCTACCAGATGGAGGTGCACGAGATCGCGGACTACGCCGACGCCATCCTGTACATCGGCTATCCCGGCCATCAGGGCTTCGTGGGCGTGGCGGAGATCCTCCGCGGCGTGGTGAACCCCTCCGGCAAGCTGACGGACACCTACGCGACCAACTCCCTCTCCGCGCCCGCCGTCGTGAACTCGGGCACGGACTCCCCCCTCTTTGCGAACGTGGACGAGATCCACGCCGCCATCGGCACCGATGAGAGCGCGGACTACATGTCCTTCCAGGCGGAGAGCATCTACATCGGCTACCGCTACTATGAGACCCGCTACGCCGACGCCGTCATGGGCCAGGGCAACGCCACCGACAAGGCCGGCGCGCTCCCGGGGGCCGAGAAGTGGGACTACGCCGCCGAGGTGCAGTACCCCTTCGGCTTCGGCCTGAGCTATACCACCTTCGAGCAGACGCTGGACAGCGTCAGCGTTGAGGAGGACCAGATCACCGCCAAGGTCACCGTGAAGAACACCGGCGACGTGGCCGGCAAGAGCGTCGTGCAGCTCTACGCGCAGACCCCCTACGGCGCCTATGAGAAGGAGCACAAGGTGGAGAAATCCGCCATCGCGCTGGTGGGCTTCGGCAAGACCGGCCTGCTCCAGCCCGGCGCGGCGGAGACCCTCACCGTCACCGTGGACAAATACCTCCTGGCCAGCTATGACACCACCGCCAACGGCGGCGAGGGCGGCTATATCCTCTCCGAGGGCGACTACTTCCTGGCCATCGGCGACGACGTCCACGACGCGCTGAACAACGTGCTGGCCGCGCAGGGCTACACCGCCGCCAACGGCATGACCGCCGAGGGCGTCAGCGCCAAGAGCTACAAGTGGAGCCAGGGCTTCGACAGCGAGAAGTACCGCGCCGGCGCCAACGGCGTGGCCGTCACCAACCAGTTCGCGGACTGCGACCTGAACTACTGGGTCCCCGGCGCGGGCACCTATCTGAGCCGCAGCGACTGGGCGGGCACCTACCCGGTGAGCCAGACCGTCGTCAGCGCGACCAAGGAAATGATGGAAGTGCTGGACGGCGAGTGGTATGTCAAGCCCGACGACGCGCCCAGCTTCGCGGAGGTCGCTTCCGAGTTCGGCGTGAACAGCGGCCTGAACCTCGCCCACATGAAGGATGTGCCCCTGAGCGACACCGAGACCTGGGATCTGTTCATCCACCAGCTGAAGGTGGAGGACCTGCCCAACGCGACGGCCGAGAGCTTCTCCTGCCCCGCCGTGGGCGAGCTCTCTCCCTCCTTCGGCGTGGGCGACGGCTGCGACTCCGTGGGCGGCAACTATCCCATCCCCGTGACCGTGAACGGGCAGGAGACCACCGTGCCCACCGTCCGCTACTGCTCCAACCCGATCATGGTCGGCTCCTTCAGCTATGACATCATCGAGGGCCGCGGCACCATGATGGGCGAGGACGGCATGTGGTCCAAGTTCATGATCAACTACAACGTGGGCAACGACCTGCACCGCACGCCCTTCGGCGGCCGCAACTTCGAGTACATGTCCGAGTGCCCGACCATGAACTACCTCGCCGGCGCGGCGGAGGTGACCGCCACCGAGAAGACCGGCTCCCACGCGGCGCCCAAGCACTTCGTCGGCAACGACCAGGAGTTCTACCGCGAAGGCCTCACCTGCTTCTTCAACGAGCAGGCTTTCCGTGAGGGCAATCTCAGGGCCTTTGAGGGCTCGGTCCGGGTCGCCAACGCGGGCGGCATCATGCAGTCCTTCGAGCGCCTCGGCCTGAAGTGGGCCTCCGCCAGCTACGCGATGAACACGCAGGTCCTGCGCAACGAGTGGGGCTGGCACGGCGCCATCGACACGGACGCCGCGCCCTGCTTCGGCGAGTACACGGACGGCGGCTACAAGTACCACGCGGCGGAAGTGCTGGCGGCCGGCACCCAGGAGTGGTGCCTGGACGGCGTGGGCGGCCACGGCACCTGGGTCCTGAACAAGGCCCGGGAGACCAACGACGGCCACCTGCTGAACCTCCTCAAGGAGGCGGCCATCAGCTGGGAGTACGCCATCAGCCGCTCCGTCATCGCCAACGGCTATTCCGCCACCTCCGTGATCGAGCACATTACCCCCTGGTGGGCGACGGCCCTCAACGCGGCCATCATCTGCTCCGCCGTTCTGGCCCTGCTGAGCCTGGCCATGCTGATCTTCACCAAGGTGAAGACCCGCAAAAACGCCTGAGCCCGGGCTGACATGAGGAAAGGAGATTGACCCATGAAAAACAAGAGCTTTGGCTTTTATCTCGCGGCCGTCACCTGCGTGCTGGCGGTGGTGACCCTCATCCTGCTCATCGTCTACAGCGCCCAGGGCGGCATCGTGCAGGGCCTGGTGTGGGCCGCGGCGGTGGCGGCCATCCTGTGTGAGGCGGCCTCCCTCCTCGGGGAGAAGCCCTGGACCGATTTCACCAGCATCCTCGGCGCGGTGGCGCTGGCCTATGTGTGTATCACCGTGTTCTCCGACGGTATCTGGAACATCGCCGAGGCCATGAACGGCATCAAGATGGTCGGCCTGCCTGAGCTGGCGGGGCTGAACTACACGCTGGCGGGCGTCAACGTGGTGGCCATCATCACGGCTGTCGCGGCGTGCTTCATGAAGAAATCCAAGGCCTGATCTGAGATTCCAGGGCGGCAGTGCGTTTCGGACTGCCGCCCTTTCGCGTTGTCCGCGGGCCTGCGGGGCTGTCCGCGCGTTCCGCGCGGCCGAATGGATATTTATTTGAAGGAGGCGTGCACTTTGATCAGTCAACTGTTCCACGACGGCTGGACCTGCAGACACCTGGAGGATCTGGGGGAGGGCCGGCCCGTTGTCCTGCCGGACGACGCCATGCTCCGGGAGAAGCGCACGGGGGACGCCGACAGCGGGCTGAACGGCGGCTGGTTTGAGGGGCGCGACTACCTCTACGCCAAAAGCTTCACCCTCTCCGAGGCGGACGTGAAGGGCCACCTGGTGCTGGAGTTCGAGGGCGTCTACCGCAACGCGGAGGTGCGGCTCAACGGGCAGAAGGCCGGCTTCCGGCCCTACGGCTACACGAATTTCTATGTGGACTGCGACGCCTTCGTCCACGCGGGGGAGAACACCGTGGAGGTCATCGCCCGCAACGCGGACCAGCCCAACTCCCGCTGGTACTCCGGCGCGGGCATCTACCGCCCCGTCCGCCTCTGGCGCAGCGGCGCGCGGCACATCGAGCTGAACGGGGTGCGGATCACGACCTGCTCCCTCCGCCCGGTGACGGTCCGCGTGAAGGTGAGGACCAGCGGGGACGGCCCGGTGGCGGTGGAGATCCTGGACGGGGACCGGACGCTTGCCGCCGCGGAGGGGACGGAGCGCGCCTTCGAGCTGTGCCTTCCCGACGCCCGGCCCTGGTCTCCGGAGGAGCCGAACCTGCTTACCTGCCGCGTCCGGTACGCGGACGACACGGCGGAGGAGCGCTTCGGCGCGCGCACGCTCAGCTGGGGCCGGGACGGTTTCCTGCTCAACGGGGAGCGGGTGATCCTCCGGGGCGCCTGCGTCCACCACGACAACGGCCTGCTGGGCGCCGCCTGCCATCCCGACGCGGTGGAGCGCCGGGTGCGCCTGCTGATGGCGAACGGCTACAACGCCATCCGCTCCGCCCACAACCCCTGCTCCAAGACGGCGCTGGAGATCTGCGACCGCCTCGGCATGCTGGTCATGGACGAGTACGTCGACATGTGGTATATCCACAAGACCCAGTTCGACTACGCCGGCGACTTTGCCCAGTGGTGGCAGCGGGATCTGGCGGACCTGGTGGACAAGGATTACAACCACCCCTGCGTGATCCTCTACTCCACCGGCAACGAGGTGGCGGAGACCGCCCAGGAGAAGGGTATCGCCCTCACGCGGGAGATGACCGAGTACCTCCACGGCCTGGATCCCACCCGGCCTGTCACCTGCGGCATCAACATCTTCTTCAATTTCCTCAACGCCATCGGCTTCGGCCAGTATTCCGACGAGAAGGCAGCCAAGGAGGCCGAGCGGAACGCCCGGGCGAAGGCCGAGGGCAAAAAGACGAAGGAGCGGGCCACCGGCTCCAAGTTCTTCAACGACCTGGCGGGGATCGTCGGCGCGGACTTCATGAAGACCGGCGCCCTGCTCCACGGCTCGGACGTCCACACCCGGGCCGCCTTCGCGGCGATGGACATCGCGGGCTATAACTATGGCGAGAAGCGCTACGAGCGGGATCTGCGGAAATATCCCGACCGGCTGATCCTGGGCTCGGAGACCTTCTGCGCGGACGCCTTCCGCTTCTGGGAGATCGCGAAGAAGGAGCCGCGGATCCTCGGGGACTTCGTGTGGGCGGGCATCGACTACCTGGGCGAGGTCATGATCGGCGCGTGGGAGTACCCGGACTACGCCCCCAGCTTCGACCAGGGCCCTGGCTGGATCGCCGCCGGCAGCGGCCGCATCGACCTGACCGGGAAGCCCCTGGGCGAGGCGTATTACGCGCGGGTCGCGCTGGAGCGCGAGAAGGGCCCCTACATCGCGGTGCGGCCCATCTGCCACGAGGGCAAGCACAGCCCCTCCGCCTGGAAGATGACCAACGCGATGCGCAGCTGGTCTTTCCGGGGCTTTGAGGGCCGGAGGGCGGAGATCGAGGTCTACGCCCGCTGCGCCGCCCTGGAGCTGAAGCTCAACGGGCGCGCGCTCCGGGGGAGGAAGGACCGGAGGAACTGCGTCTGGCGCTTCACGGCCCCCTACGAAAACGGGACCCTGGAGGCCGTGGCTTATGACGAGACCGGGGCGGAGATCGGGCGCGACCGCCTGACCACGGCGGGGGCCGAGACCCGGCTCCGCCTGGAGCCGGAGGCCCCAGCGGTGGAGAAGGGCCATCTGGCCTTCATCCGGCTGCGGCTGACGGACGACGGCGGCGTCACCCGGGTGACCGAGCGCGCGAAGATCACCCTCGCCGCCGAGGGCGGGTGGCTCGCGGCCTGCGGCAGCGCCTGCCCCTACTATGAATTGGACTACCTTGGGAATGTCTGCGATACCTACTACGGCGAGGCCCTGGCCATCGTGGAGGTGCAGGGGGACGTCACGCTGAGGGCGGAATCCGCCTTCGGCGCGGCGGAGGCCCGGATCCGCGCGGTCTGAGGCGGACCGCGCCGGTCCGGAGCAAAAAAACTGCCAGCCCCCGAAAATGATCGTATCAATCCATGTAAGGCAGCTTACATCCTGAAAACAGACAACCCATCGAGAGGAGATATGGATCATGAAGGCAAAGAGAATCATCGCGACGCTGGCGGCTGTGATGCTGACCGCCGTGACGGCCGGCTCGGCCCTGGCTGAAACCCTCACCCCCAACCCAGGCAGGATCGAAATGAACGACCTGGCCGGACGCTACGTCACCACCAACATCGAGTACAAGGGCGACGGCCAGGCGACCCTGACACTGCTGGAGAACGAGCAGTTCAGCGCCGAGGCCGTCAAGGCGCTCAAGGCGGGCGACGTGATCCGCTCCAACGGCGAGGAGATCACGGTGGAGACCCTGACCTGGGACGGCCCGGATCTGTGGGTCAACAAGGGCACGGCCCAGGAGCTGATCCTGTGCGAGACCGGCAGCGGCGCGTATGAGCGCATCCTGGAGGACGACATGGTGCCGCAGCTGACCATCGGCACCCTCGACTGGGAGATCCTGCCCTATATCGTGGTCCTCGACTGGGTGGACGCGGAGAGCGGCGAGGTCCTCGAGGACCTGGCCGTGCGCAGCGGCGAGGAGCTGGTCACCCTGCTGGAGCGCGGGGACGGCCCGAGCTTCGCGGTGGAGAACGTGCACACCCTCTTCGACCAGAACGGTCAGCCGATGATGATCTGGCGGTTCTACTCTCCCGCCCAGTAAACGGCAATCCCCCGGCGGAGGCCATACGGCTTCCGACCGGGGGACTTTTTTGATGGGAAGGATCGATTCATTTGTGCAGCGAAACCTCTCCACCGCAAGCGGTCCCCCTCCCCTTTCAGGGGAGGCTTCGAGTAACTTTTTCCCTGTCTCCCCTGAAATAACCATAAATAGTACGAAGTACTATTGAACACGATGAATGAAAATACTCGTATTTTCACAGTAAAGGGGAGATGCCGCCGCAGCGACAGAGAGGTTTCAGTCACGATGCCCCATGCGAATGAACAGTTATGACGAGTAGAGGTCTCACGCGATCGGGAAGCAGAGCTCCGTCACGTACTCGTCCGGGTTCTGGGTCTCGTTGGGGCTGACGTGGTAGATGTTGAACATGGGGCCGTCGGGCTGATAGCCGTTCTCGTGGATCCAGGAGACGACGGCGGCGGTCGCCTCGCCGATCTGGGCGTAGCTGCCCTTGATCACGCAGCTGGCGACCTTCACCGCCGGCAGCGTCCTGAACTTCACGTGCTCCGTGTCCTCGTAGGTTCCCTTGACCGTCATGGAGACCATGATCTCCACGTTCTCCTCCTTGTACTCCCTGTCCAGGAACACCGCCGTCGCCAGGCAGGGCTCCGCGGGGATGAGCGGCGTTTTGCTCTCGGCCATCATGCCCCAGAGCATGCCCTCGTCCTCGTAGCGCGGGACCACCATCTGCACCGTGGCCGCGTACCGCTCGGGAATGGTTCGGACTGTCACATCGTAATTCATATGCTGCTCCTTTCTCAGCCGCTTCCGGGCCGTTTCCAGCAGCGTCAGCCGGTATGCCGTCTCCCTGGAGAGCCGGGACAGCTCCTCCTCCCGGGCGGACAGAAACGCGTCCAGCTGGTCCCGGTCCTCGTAGATATCCAGGATCCGGACGATGTCCGCCAGGGTGAAGCCCATGTCCTTCAGGGCCGTGATCCGCCCCATGACGAGCAGCTGATCCTCCCGGTAATACCGGTAGCCGGTCAGCGCGTCGGTCTCGGCCGGCTTCAGCAGGCCGATCTCGTCGTAATGGCGAAGCATCCGGACGCTCACTCTGGAAAGCTTTGAAAAATCTCCGATCTTCAGCATGTGCAATTCCCTCCATGGACGGTGTGTTTGAGCTCACGATGATTCTAATCCCTGCCACAGTGTGAGAGTCAAGACCCTTTTGAAAAGATCATAAACCCAAGTCGCCCAAACCGCAAGAGGGGCGTATAAACTACTGCCGACGGCGCAGAAGAGACGAACAAAAAAAGCCCTCCGGTCTGATCGCGCAGACCGGAGGGCGCTGGGGTTTATTCGGCAATCTGGATGGAGGAGACCATCAGCTTGTACAGGCTGGTGTAGGGCTCCTGGTTCGCCAGCGTGAAGCTGAAGACCAGGGTGCGGCCGCCCTCGGTGCCGAAGGCAAAGCAGGAGGTGATCACGCCCTCGGTGTCCACCGTGAACTGCAGGCAGGGGATCCCGTTCAGAACGGTGGCCCACAGGGTCCTGCCCTGCTCCTCCAGGAGGGTCTTGAAGCTGTCGAGGTCGGTGGCGACGACCTGGGCGTTCACCACGGCCTTCTCCTCCTTCTCGGTCTTCAGCACCATGATGGTGCCGCCCGCGGCGTTCTCCTCGGAGATCTCCGAATCGACGAACTCGGCGGGGATGAACATTTTCAGGCCGGTGCCCGCCACGGTGGCGAACTGTCCCTCGACGTTGGCGGCGTCGGCCTCGTAATCGCTCCAGTTGATCGTAACAGGGTCGCCCGCGCCGGCCAGGGCGGCCACGGCGGTCATCATCAGGCACAGGCTCATCAGAACGGCAATCAGCTTTTTCATTTTCGTTTTCCTCCTCATTCTCTGCGCATCCCCGGTTCCATGGGGAATCGCGCTCCCCGCAGGCGGCGCGCCATGCGCTTCATGACCGCCTGCACTATTACATACGTACCGGCGGGAGAAGGTGGCAGTCATCAGGGAAAAATAATTATTTGCTTATATGGAATTCCAACGCTCATTTCTTCATCAGGGCGGCGCCCGCGTTCCAGGCCTTGCCGACCTGCTCGCCGGAGACGTAATACCCGTGCCGGAACTGGTCGAAGATCAGCGCGTTCAGCTTATTCGGATCGACCTTGCCGGCCTCGTCCAGCACCGCCTCCTCGGCGGCGACGTTGACGATCTTGCCGACGATGGCGTACATGCTCTCGGTGTTGATCACCTCCGCCAGCTCGCACTCCATGACCACCGGGAACTCCTCGATGACGGGGGCGTTCACGTGCTCGCTCCGGGCCGCATGGTAACCGGTGCGCTCGAACTTGTCGTCCATCTTGTTGCCCGACGCGATCCCGAAGAAATCCGCCACGTCCATGTGGGCCCGGTCCGCCAGCGCGACGGTGAAGGCCTTGGTCTTGAGCAGATTCTGGGTGGTCTTGTGGTCCTCGTCGATGAACAGCGCGATCTTGTCCATGGCGCAGATCATGCCCCAGGCCGCGTTCATCACGTTCACCTTGCCCGCCTCGTCATAGGCGGCCACCATCAGCACGGGCATGGGGTAGACGGCCTGCAGCACGCCGAGATTTTTCTTCATGGAAACTCCTCCTGTCAACACTTGGTCGCCTTTCGGCAGTCCTATGATATCACGGAACGGGGGGCGGGGCAAGTGCTTATGCTTGTGTAAGTTTTTGTCAGGCCGTCAGCCCTCCGTCAGGCGGAACTGCCGGATGTAGCGTGGGACCTGCACGCCGCCGCGCAGATACCGCAGCAGGATCTCGGCGCAGGCGCGGCTGTCGCTGTCCGCCTGGTGGTGGTCGAGGGCGATCCCGTAGTAGGCGCACATGTCGTTCAGCTTGTGGCTCCTGCCCGGCAGCTCCGCCCGCCCGATCCGCACGGTGCAGGCGTAGGGGACGGACTCTCTCCAGCGGATGCCGTAGGCCCGCAGACAGCTTTTCAGCACGCCGAGGTCGAAGGGCGCGTTGTGCGCCACCAGCGTGCCGCCGGAGAGGAGGGGCTCCAGCCGGGGCCAGAGCTGGCCGAAGGTCGGCGCGTCCCGGACCGTCGCGGTGCCGATGCCCGTGAGCTCGGTGTTGAAGCGGTCGAAGGGCTCCTCCGGGTTGACGTAGCTGAAGAACTCCCGGGTCACGGCGCCGTGTTCCACCACGGCGATCCCGATGGCGCTCATGCGGTCGTTCGCGCTGTTGGGCGTCTCCACGTCGAAGCAGACATAGCGCCCGTCCGCCGCCGGCCCGGGCGCGGCGGCCTTCGGCAGCGTTCCGCTCAGCCGGGCCGCCAGGAGGGTGTTCCGCTTCTCGACGTTCACGCTGCGCAGCGCGATGCCCAGGGCCTTCGGGGAGCCGACCATCACGAGGATCTGTTTGGCCCGGGTGATGCCCGTGTAGATGAGATTCCGCTGGAGCATTACGTAGTGCGACATCAGGACGGGCATCACGACGATCGGGTACTCGGAGCCCTGCGCCTTGTGGATGGTGGTGGCGTAGGCCAGCACCAGCTCGTCCAGCTCGGAGACGTCGTAGGAGACGGCGCGGCCGTCGAAATCGACGGTCAGCTCCCGCTCCTCCGTGTCCACGCGGGCGATGACGCCGATATCCCCGTTGAAGACCTCCTTGTCATAGTTGTTGCGGATCTGCATGACCTTGTCGTTGGGCCTGAAAAGATAGCCGCTGTGGCGCAGCCCCTCGTCCCCCGGGTTGACGGCGGCCTGCATGAGCTGGTTCAGATTCGCGGCGCCCGCCACGCCCCGCTGCATCGGCGTCAGCACCTGGATGCGGTTGGTGTGGTAGTGCCTGGGCAGCCGCTCCCGAACCAGCTGCACGATCAGCCGTGCCGCCCGCTCCGGGTCCTCCTCCGCGATGAAAAAGAAGTCGCTCTGCGCGCCGTTGCGGATCTCCGGCATCTCCCCGCGGTTGACCCGGTGGGCGTTCATGATGATCCGGCTGGTCTGCGCCTGGCGGAAGATCCGCGTCAGGCGGACGACGGGGAAGCGGCCGGAGGCGATCAGATCCCGCAGCACGTTGCCCGCGCCGACGGAGGGCAGCTGGTCCACGTCGCCCACGAGGATCAGCGTCATGGTGTCCGGCACGGCCTTGAGGAGATTGTACATCAGCACGATGTCGATCATGGAGCACTCGTCCACGATCAGCACGTCGCCCCGGAGCGGATGCTCCTCCCCCCGCTGGTAGCCCTCCGGCGGCTTGAACTCCAGCAGGCGGTGGAGGGTCTTCGCCTCGAGACCCGTGGCCTCCGAGAGCCGCTTGGCCGCCCGGCCCGTGGGCGCGGCTAGCAGGATATCGGCCCCGGCCTCGCGGAAGGCGGTGATGATCCCCAGCGTGGTGGTCGTCTTGCCCGTGCCGGGGCCGCCGGTCAGGATCAGCACCTTCGAGCGGGCGGCGGCGGTGATGGCGTCCAGCTGAATCGGGTCGTAGTCCGTGTGTGTGAGCGCCCGGATCCGGTCGGGGTCCGGCTCGGCGCGGATGCCCCCGGGGCTGGCGGCGATGGCGAGGAGCCGCTTCGCGGTGCCGGTTTCCGAGAAATAGAAGGGCGGGAGGTAGATGGCGTCCGGCTCCTCCGTGATGACGTCCCGGGCGCGGATCATCTCGTCCAGGGTCATGGACAGCAGCGCCTCCTCCACGCCCAGCAGCTCCCCGCCCTTCTCCAAGAGCTGCTGCCGGGCGGCGAAGCAGTGGCCCTCCTCGGAGAGCCGGTTCAGCGTGTACAGGAGGCCTGAGCGCAGGCGGGCGTACTTCTCGCGGCCGAAGCCCATCTTCGAGGCGATGGTGTCGGCGGTCCGGAAGCCGATGCCCCAGATGTCGTCGGCCAGGCGGTACGGGTTTTCCCGCACGACGTCGAGGCTCTGGCTGCCGTAGGTCTTATAGATTTTGGTGGCGTGGCTGGTGCTGACGTCGTGCCCCTGCAGAAAGAGCATGATGTTTTTGATCTCCTTCTGGTCGGCCCAGCTCTTTTTGATGCGGTTGACGCGCACCTGCCCGATGCCCGGCACCCGGGCCAGCTCGTCCGGCCGCTCCTCGATCACCGCGAGGGTCTCCGCGCCGAAGGCCCGGACGATCTTCTGGGCGAACTTCGGCCCGACGCCCTTGATCAGGCCGGAGCCCAGATACTTTTCGATGCCGTAGACCGTGGCGGGCAGGGTCTCCTCATACTTTGTGATGGCGAACTGCCGCCCGTATTTGCTGTCGACCTTCCACTCGCCCTCCAGGGAGAGCACGGCGCCGACGTGCACCTCCGCCATGCAGCCGACGGCGGTGACGAGATCATAGAAGCCCTTTGCCCGGACCTTGAGAACGGAGTAGCCGTTCTCCGCGTTCTGATAGGTAATGCGCTCGACCACGCAGCGCAGCCGCTCCATTCCGTCACCTCGCCTTCGGGTTGATTTCAACTGATTGTAGCCCGGATCGCGGCGAAATACAAGATCCGTTCCGGTTCTTTTTTCCGGCCTTTCGCGGGCCGGGTTTTTGTGTTTACGGAAATGGCGGTTCATGCTATGATAGGGCCGGTGTAGAAAGCGCAGGATCTAAAGCCTCCCCTGAAAGGGGAGGGGACCGTCGCCCTCCGCGGGGCGGCGGCGGAAGGGCCGGTTTTCAGATTTATAAACAGAGAGGGGGCGCAGGACGGATGCTGCCGGAGACATGGGTTTCCTTCTCCTGCGGGAGCGAGGCGCTCCAGCGCGTCTGGGACGCGGCGGAGGCCAAGTGCCGCTGGAACCTGAAGCGCTTCGGGGACGACCTGGTGCTGGTGGAGGGCGGCGGATATGAAAAAATCTGGCTGGAGACCCAGCCGATGGGCGGCGAAATGTACGCCCTGCGCAGCCTGGAGGCGGCGCGGAACAACTGCCTGCTGTTCATGCGGCACCAGCGGGCGGACGGGCGTCTGCCGGGCTCCATCCGCTGCGAGGGGGGCGCGGTGGAGGCGCAGTTCGACAAATATCAGGGCTTCTGCTTCCCCTATCCCGCGCTGAATCTCTACTATCTGCTGGGGGAGGACCAGGACTGGCTGCTCGGGCTCCGGGACTGCCTGCGGCGCTTCGACGCGTGCCTGTGGCGCACCCGGGACAGCGACGGGGACGGGCTGCTGGAGTCCTTCTGCGTGTACGACACGGGGGAGGACCTGGCCCTGCGCTACGGCGACGCGCCCAACTGGTGGCCGGCGGACGAGCCGCCCCGGGGCTACGCCGTCGTGCCTATGGCGAGCATGGACGTGACCAGCTGGAGCTATGCCTGCCGGGACACCCTCGCACGGATCAGCCGCATTTTAGGCGACGGAGAGGCGGAGACCTGGCGGCGGAAGGCGGCGGAGGTGGCCGAGCGGCTGCGGGCGGGCCTCTGGGACGAGGCGCGCGGGGCCTGCTTCGACCGGGACCGGACGGGGCGGACCGTGGACATCCTCTGTCACAACACGCTCCGCTGTATGTACTGGGGCTCGGTCTCCCAGGGGATGGCGGACCGCTTTGTGAGGGAGCATCTGCTCAATCCCCGGGAGTTCTGGACGCCCTTCCCGCTGCCGAGCGTGGCGGCGAGCGACCCCGCCTTCCGCAACGCGCCGGAGAACAACTGGAGCGGCCAGCCGGAGGGCCTCACCTACCAGCGGGCGATCCTCGCGCTGGAGCATTACGGCTGGCACACCCTCGTGACGCGGCTGGGGGAGAAGCTCCTGCGCACCCTCGCGGAGAACGGCTGCCGCTTCACGCAGCAGTTCGACCCCTTCAGCGGGAAGCCCTCCCTGGTCCACGCGGTGACGCACCAGCCCGTGGCGGAGTGGAGCGGCGAGCCGATCCAGGATGCCTACGGCCCTACGATGCTCGCCGCGCTGGAGTACATCGCGCACCGCTATGGCCTCCACCCGCACCTGGGGCAGGTGTGGTTCAGCCTCGGGAGCGGCGTGGCCTGTGAGTACGAGGCGGCGTTCTACGGACACCGCTACGCGATCCGCAGCGACGGCAAAAAGGCGGAGATCGCCGCGGACGGGCGTCCGCTGGGGATCTTCGCCTGCGGCCGGCGGGTCGTGACCGACGCCGCGGGCCGGATTCTGGAGATGGTTCGGATCGAGTGAGAGACCGGCCTCAGCCGACGATCGCCCGGGCGAAGGCGGCGGCGGCCGCAAGATCCGCCGCGTCCGGCTTGCCCTTGTGGATGCCCTTGAACTCGCCCTTGCAGTGGAACTCCCGCTCGTCCATCGGGATGCCGACCTTGTCCGCCTCCGTCTTGACCTTTTTGTAGGTGGAGTTCAGCATCGCCGCGGAGCCGAAGTTGACGATTTTGCCGACCTTGCTCCGGTCCAGCTTCCGGACGAAATCCCGCACCTCCGGGTCGATGCTGAAGGCGTAGTAGGAGTTGCCCAGAAAGAGAACGTCCACCGGCTCCGCGAGGGGCGCGCTGAGGGGCAGGGCCTCGACGCCCACCGCCGCGGCGACGGCCTCGGCCAGCCGCCGGGTGTTTCCGGTCTTGGTGTAATATCTGACAGCGATTTTCATGTCGCGATTGCTCCTTCTCTTGGGTTCGCCCCGGGATTCTGGACCGGGCGCGCACCCGAATGCAGCCCCATCATACCGGGAACCGGGGCCCGTGTCAAGCCGGGCGGCGGTGCGGCACTGTGCTTGCGCTGTATTTTGATTGCTCAGATTGCTCTTCCTGCGAAATGAGCTATTGTCAGCGCGGCGATTTTGAGATAAAATAGCAAGCTGTAGAGTGATTTGGCCCGCGGCGCGGGCGACACAGGAAAGAAAAAAGGAGTGGAAAAAAGATGGATAAGGTCAGAAGAATCGGCGTATTGACGAGCGGCGGCGACGCCCC
This sequence comes from uncultured Clostridia bacterium, assembly GCA_947165425.1. GTDB lineage: Bacteria > Bacillota > Clostridia > Christensenellales > Aristaeellaceae > RUG11272. The sequence continues at coordinate 1,255 of CAMVAJ010000004.1, read as the reverse complement.
GGGCATGAACGCGGCGGTGCGCGCGGTGGCGCGGACCGCGCTGACGTACGGCATTGAGTGCATCGGCATCCGCCGCGGCTGGCAGGGCCTGATCAACACGGACTTCGTGACGCTGACCCGGGCCAGCGTCGGCCACCTGCTCTCCAAGGGCGGCACCATCCTGTACACGGCGCGCAGCGAGGAGTTCATGACCGAGGAGGGCCGCCAGAAGGCCGTCATGACCTGCAAGATGCTGGGCCTGGACGGCATCGTCGCCATCGGCGGCGACGGCACCTTCCGCGGCGCCCTGGAGCTGAGCCGCCTGGGCGTGCCGGTGGTCGGCATCCCCGCGACCATCGATAATGACGTGGGCTGCACCAACTACACCATCGGCTTCGACTCGGCCTGCAACACGGCCATCGAGTGCATCGACAAGATCCGCGACACCATGCAGTCCCACGAGCGCTGCTCCGTCGTGGAGGTCATGGGCCGCAACGCGGGCTTCCTGGCACTGTACGTCGGCACCGCCGTGGGCGCGACGGCCGTGCTGGTGCCCGAGCATGTGGAGAGCTTCGAGGAGAACGTGATCGATCGCATCCGCGCCTCCCGTCTGGCGGGCTACACCCACTTCATGGTCGTGGTGGCCGAGGGCGCGGGCAACGCCTTCGATGTCGGCGAGAAGATCCACGAGGCCCTGGGCATCCGCCCGACGATCACCGTCATCGGCCACATCCAGCGCGGCGGCTCCCCGACCGGACGCGACCGCGAGACCGCGACCCGCATGGGCTACACAGCGGTAAAGGCCTTCGCCGAGGGACGCGCCAACTGCATTATCGCCACCCAGGAGGGCAGCATCGTCGAGATCCCGATCGAGGAGGCCCTGAAGCGGACCAAGCACCTGCAGATGGACCGCTACCAGATCATGGAGATGATGCAGTTCGGCTCGGACCATCACGAGGACTGAGACCGGATACGCTGCAAAAACAGGGCTTGAAAGACCGGCCCTTCCACCGCCGCTCCGCGGCGGTCCCCCTCCCCAGCAAGCTGGGGAGGTTTTTAGATACGATTGCTTTAGCCATACATAACCATAAATAGTACGAAGTACTATTTATCACAATGAATGAAAAGACTTCGTATTTTCACAGTAAAGGGGAGATGTCGCCGCAGCGACAGAGGGGCTGGTCTCCTGCGATGCCGCAGGTTTATTTGGGATATATGATATCATACTAATCTCAATTAAATAATTTACATATCCAGTCGCGTTTTGTAATGCTGG
>CAMVAJ010000003.1 GCA_947165425.1 uncultured Clostridia bacterium | reverse complement strand
GCCCGGCTACCCCGCGGGCGGTCAGCCCACCGGCTATCAGCCCGGCTACCCCGCGGGCGGTCAGCCCACCGGCTATCAGCCCGGCTACCCCGCGAACGGTCAGCCCACCGGCTATCAGCCCGGCTACCCCGCGAACGGTCAGCCCACCGGCTATCAGCCCGGCTACCCCGCGAACGGTCAGCCAACCGGCTATCAGCCCGGCTACCCCGCCAACGGCCAGCCCACCGGCTACCAGCCCGGCTACCCGGCGAATGGTCAGCCCACGGGCTACCAGCCCGGCTATCCCGCGAACGGCCAGCCCACGGGCTTCCAGGCCCAGGCCGCCGCGCCCCAGATCGGCTCCGGCTATCAGGGCGCTTTCCAGGCCCAGGCCCCGCAGCAGGCCACCGGCTCCTATCAGCAGAACTGGCCCCAGCGCGAGGACGCCCCCTACCAGCCCAAGTTCGGCCAGCGCCAGCAGGCCCAGGACGACCAGCGGAACCGCCGCTTCGGGCGGGAGGCCGAGCAGCCCCAGCAGCTGCAAGCCGCCGCGCCGGCGGGCAACATCGCCTACATGCCGAATCTCTATGTGGACGAGACCGGGATGGGCTACCGCCATGTGGAGCGCCTGACCCAGCCCATGTCCGCCTCCACATGCTACCGCCTGATCGAGTTCATGCGCAACGGGGAGTCGGTCATCGTCAACACGGAGCTGATCCAGGACGAGCGGGAGAACCAGCGCTGCCTGGACCTGCTCTACGGCGCGGCCTTCACGATGAACTGCACCTTCACCCGGATCTCCGCCAAGAGCATCTATCTGATCGCGCCTCGCACCGTGTCGGTCATCTCCTACGAGTCCATCCGGCAGATGAACGAGCAGGACGCCGCCCTGCGCTGGCCCGGCGCGGAGGAGGAGGCCGCCGCCGCCTCCACCCGCAGGCCCTCCACAGGAAGAGGTTTCTTCAGCGGACTGAGAGCCGCGCAGTAAGCTTTCCAAGTTTATAAACTATCAATGAAGGAGGTCGAAGCCGTGTATATCTTCCGCCATATCGGCAATCTGCTGATTCTGCTGCTGAACATCTGGACCCTGCTGCTGGTGATCCATGTGATCCTCAGCTGGACCAAGACCGCGTCCAACAAATACACCGTCCTCCTCAGCAAGATCGTGGAGCCGGTGCTGGAGCCCATCCGCCGCTTCCTGCGCCAGGTGCTGCCCCAGCAGCTGCAGATCCTGGATTTCTCGCCGGTGGTGGCGTGGATCCTGGTCTCGATTCTCCGCTCCATCATCCAGTCCGTCTTCTACTGGACCTTCTAACCATGGCCCAGCTGGACGAGGCGCTGCAGACCCGGCTGCGGGATCTGGCGCGGCAGGCCGCCCGGCGCGGCGCCGCCGTCACCGGCCGTTTCCTGGCGCTGGCGGAGCTTCCCGCCGCGGTGGGCGCGGCCCGGGAGGCGGGCGTGTCCGCCGCCTGGGACGGAGGCTGGCCCGGCGCGGAGCGCGTTCAGGTCTGCTTTCACCCCGACAGAGTCGAGCCGGTCTTCACCTATGTCTGGGCTGAGGCGCGCTGGAACGCCCGCTTCGCCTCCGTCACGCACCGGGACCTGCTCGGGAGCCTGATGGGCCTGGGCATGACCCGGGACTGCTTCGGGGATCTGGTGGCCGAGGAGGACCGGGCCTGCGTCTGCTGTCTGCCGGCGCTGGCGGAGCGCCTCCCCTCCGAGTGGCTGGAGGCCGGCCGCGCCGCCCTGCGGGTCCGCCTGCTGGACACGCCGCCAGAGCTCCCCCGGCCCAGCGGACAGACGCTCCGGGACACCGTCCCCTCCCTGCGGCTGGACGCCGTGCTCTCGGCGGGGCTCGGCAAGAGCCGCGCCGCCGCCGCGGAGCTGATCCGCCGGGGCGCGGTCAGCGTCAACCACCTGCCCGAGGAGCGCACCGACCGTCTCCTGCGGGAGGGCGACGTGCTCAGCGTCCGGGGCTTCGGCCGCGTGCGGCTCACCGGGGTCGGCGAGCCCACCCGCAAGGACCGCCTGCCGGTGACGCTGGAGGTCTTCAGCGGGAAAGGCTGACCGTCTCCCAACATCATATTCTGTTATCGCACACCATTGGCACGATTTCGTGAAAGGAGCAACCCACCATGAGCGAGCGCATCACCATCCAGGACATCGAGAGCAAGCAGTTCAGCATCAAACCCCGGGGCTATGACCGGGACGAGGTTGACGCCTATCTGGACGAGATCTGCGACGAGCTGGAGCGTATGGAGAACGAGAAGGCCGCTCTCCGCCGCCAGCTGCAGGAGGCGCAGGCCTCCGGCGCCGCGCCCCAGCCCGTCCGCACCGCGCCGGCCCCCGCCGCCGCTGCCGCTGCCGGCGCCGCCAACAACGCGGAGCTGATCAACGTTCTGGAGCTGGCCAACCGCCTCAAGGACGAGACCGTGGCCGAGGCCAAGAAGAAGGCGGAGGAGATCCTCTCCGAGGCCGACAGCCAGGCCCGCCAGCGCCTGGGCAACCTCGCCGAGGAGCGCGAGCGCCTGCAGGGGCAGGTCGACGCCATGAAGAAGACCGCCGCCGACTACCGCAGCCGCTTCGCCGAGCTGGTCAAGGCGCAGCAGGAGGCCCTGGACAAAATCAAGGAGCTGTGAGGCTCCGCCCCAGAATAACCCATCAATCGTACAGAGTACTATTCAGCACGATGAATGAAAATACCTCGTATTTTCACAGTAAGCCCCGCCCGTGCAGGCGGGGTTTTCGCTTGTCCTTTCGCCCTCCCGTCCCCGAAAAAAGCCATTGAAAAAAGCGCCGCCAGGGCTTATAATAGAACCGATTATTGGAGGTGCTACATGTTCACCGGTTTTCCGGAGGCGACGGAACAATTCCTGATCGACCTGCGGCTGCATAACGACGGAGCTTGGTTCAATGAAAACAAGCCCCGCTATTTGCGTGACGTTCAGGCGCCCTTCTATGCCCTGATTGAGGATCTGATCCCGGTCATGCAGGAGATCGACCCGCTGATCGAGATCCGCCCGTACAAGATTCTCAGCCGGATCCGCCGGGACACCCGCTTCTCCCGGGACAAGAGCCCCTACCGCGACCACCTGTGGATGTGGTTCAAGCGCGGGGGCGAGGACCGCTGGAAGTCCCTGGGCTACTGGTTCGAGTTCGGCCCGGGGCGTCTGGGCTGGGGCATGGCGACCTGGGACGAGAACCGGCCCATGATGGACCGCTTCCGCAGGGAGCTGGCCGCCGATCCGGCCCGGATCGGGGGGCTGCTGCACGGCATGGGCCTGGCTGAGCGGCATCTGCTGGTGACCGGGGACCGCTTCCACCGGCTCGAGGTCCCGCCATCCGTGCCGGACACGCTGCGGGGCTGGTATCTGCTGAAGGAGCCCGCCATCATCCAGACCCGCTTCAACCCCGGCGAGGCCTCGCGCCGCGAGCTGTTCGGCCACGTGGCCGCGGACTGGCGCGCCATGGCCCCACTCTACCGCCTGCTGCGCGGCCTGACGGACGCGGAAGGCGAGGCCGAGGCCGCCGCGCCGGCGGCGCCCGCCGAGAAGCCCGTCCCCTCCCGCCGCCGCAAGCCGCCCGACGGCGCGTCCGGCCTGCCCGGGAAGAAATACGAGGACGAGTGGTGAGCCGCCCCGCGGCCGCGCCTGTCCCGCAGCCTTTTGTTCAAGAGAAACATCATACACAGCGTCATTCGTTTTACTGTACAGGATATTAAGGAGGATTTTCCGATGGACTGGCATCAACTGATTTCCGGAACCGACGTGCGCGGCCGGGCCGTGGGCGACGACGCGCCGCTGACCCCCCACGTGGCCGAGTGCCTCGGCATCGCCTTCGCGCGCTTCCTCGCGGAGAAGAAGCATAAGACCGTGACGCAGATCAGCGTCGGCCTGGGGCGGGACAGCCGCGTCAGCGGGCCCGTGCTGGCCGAGGCGGTCGCCCGCGGCATCTCCAAGGCCGGCGCCTCGGTGCAGAACTATGGCATGTGCACCACGCCCGCCATGTTCATGGCCGTCATCACGCCCGGCTTCGAGCCCGACGGCTCGATCATGATCACCGCGAGCCACCACCCCTGGGACCGCAACGGCCTGAAATTCGTCACCGCCGAGGGCGGCCTGGAGCACCAGGAGATCGAGGCGCTGATCGACGCGGCGCAGGTCCTCGACCCGGATAGCATGCCCATCAGCGGCGCGATGATCGAGAAGCCCTTCCTGCCGGTGTACATGGAGCAGCTCGCCACCCGCATCCGCACCGGGCTGGACACGGACGTGGAGAAGCCGCTCCTGGGCCTGCACGTCGTGGTGGACGCGGGCAACGGCGCGGGCGGCTTCTACGCCGAGCTGATGGAGAGCCTCGGCGCGTGGATCGAGGGTAGCCAGTTCCTCGAGCCGGACGGCATGTTCCCCAACCACCGCCCGAACCCCGAGGATCCCGCGGCGATGGCCTCCATCTCCGAGGCCGTGGTCAAGGCCGGGGCCGACCTGGGCGTCATCTTCGACGCGGACTGCGACCGCGCCGCCGTGGTGGACGCCAACGGCCGGGAGATCAACCGCAACCGGCTCATCGCGCTGATGTCCGCGATTCTCCTGGACGAGAAGCCCGGCCAGACCATCGTCACCGACTCGGTGACCTCCTCCGGCCTGCCCAAGTTCATCAACGCCTGGGGCGGCGAGCACTACCGCTATAAGCGCGGCTACCGCAACGTGATCAACGAGGCCATCCGCCTCAACGAGGAGGGCATCTCCTGCCCCCTCGCCATCGAGACCAGCGGCCACGCGGCCCTGAAGGAGAACCACTTCCTCGACGACGGCATGTATCTGGTGACCGTGCTGATCGTCAAGGCGATGAAGCTCAAGCAGCAGGGCGAGACCCTGGGCTCCCTGATCGCCGACCTGCAGGAGCCGGTGGAGTCCACCGAGATCCGCCTGAGCATCACGGCGGAGGACTTCCGCGAGGCGGGCAAGGCCGCCATCGCCCGGGTCATGGACTACGCCAACGCCGTCCCCACCTGGCACATCGCCCCGGACAACCGCGAGGGCGTCCGCATCTCCTTCGACCTGGGCGAGGGCATGGACAACGGCTGGTTCCTGCTGCGCCTGTCCGTGCACGACCCGGTGCTGCCCCTCAACGCCGAGAGCGATATCCCCGGCGGCGTGAAGACCATGCTCACCGCCCTGCTGGGCGTGCTGGAGAACGCCGAGGGCATCGACCTGACCAACCTGCGCAGCGCGGTTGCGTAAACCCGGCCTGAAGAGGAGTCTGATTGTCCATGCGCACCGATTTCACCTTTCCCTCCGCCGACGGGAAAACCCAGATTCACGCGGTCAAATGGACGCCGGAGGGACAGCCCCGGTATCTTCTCCAGCTGACCCACGGCATGGTGGAGTTCATCGACCGGTATGAGCCCTTCGCGCTGTATCTGAACAGCCTCGGCGTGCTCTGTGTCGGGCACGACCACCTCGGCCACGGGGACTCCGTCACGGACAAAGCCGAGTGGGGCTACTTCGCCGAGCCGAACCCCTCCGGCGTGCTGATCGAGGACATGCACGCCCTGCGGGTGCGGACCCAGAAGGAGTACCCGGGGCTGCCCTACTTCATGCTCGGGCACTCCATGGGCTCCTATCTCCTGCGCAAATACCTCACTTTCCACGGCAAGGGCCTCGCGGGGGCGCTGGTGCTGGGCACCGGCTATTACCCGCCGGCCGTGGCGGACTTCGGGATCGGCCTGTGCTTCTCCCGCGCGGCGATCCGCGGCTGGCACTACCGCTCGCGGATGGTCACGAAGATCGCGATGGGCGGCGGCGCCTACGCTCAGTTCGACAGCGACGGCTCCCACCCGGAGAACAGCTGGCTGACCCGCGACACCGACATCGTCCGCTGGTTCTATCAGCAACCGCGCTGCACCTTCCGCTTTACGCTGAACGGCTACAAGGGTCTGTTCGAGGCGGTGGGCTTCAGCTGCCGGGCCGAGAACGCCGCGCTGATCCCCCACGAGCTGCCCCTCCTGCTGACCTCCGGCGATCAGGACCCGGTGGGAGACCTCGGCGAGGGCGTGAAAAAGGTCTGCGCCATGTACCAGGCCGCCGGCCTGCGGAACGTCACCCTGAAGCTCTACCCCGGCGCGCGGCACGAGATCCTCAACGAGACCAACCGCGAGGAGGTCTGGCGCGACATGGCGTCTTGGATGGACGCGCAGCTGTCATAAAGCGCCGAACCACAAGCAAAAACCCGTCCGTGCGGACGGGTTTTCTCGTTGGATTGTTTATCTCTCCCCTAAAATCTCCCGGCCCTGCTCGTCCTGGAACTGGTTCGTGTACAGCTTGTAGTACACGCCCTGCTTCGCGATGAGCTGGCGGTGGGTGCCGTCCTCGACGATCCTGCCGTCGTGGATCACGAGGATCCGGTCGGCGGAGCGGATGGTGGAGAGGCGGTGGGCGATGATGAAGCTCGTCCGCCCGGCCAGGGTCTTCTGGATCGCGGTCTGGATCAGCTGCTCCGTCTCCGTGTCCACGGAGGAGGTCGCCTCGTCCAGCACAAAGATCGCGGGGTTGGTCAGGATCGCCCGGGCGAAGGAGACGAGCTGCTTCTGCCCGGTGGAGAGGCGGCTGCCGCCCTCGCCCACCTGCGCGTCGTAGCCGTCCTTCATCGCGAGGATGAAGGGCTCGGCCCCGACCATCCGGGCGGCGCGGCGCACCTCCTCCTCCGGGGCGTCCGGCCGGCCGTAGCGGATGTTCTCCGCGATGGTGCCGGAGAAGAGGTGGGGCGACTGGAGCACATAGCCTAAATTCGACTCCAGCCAGAGCTGGGAGCGCTCGCGGTAGTCCACGCCGTCGATCAGCACCTGGCCCTGGGTCGGCTCGTAGAAGCGGCAGACCAGGTTGACGATGGTGGACTTGCCGCTGCCGGTCTCGCCCACGAGGGCGATGGTCTGGCCCGCGTCCACGTGGAGATTGAAGTGGGAGAGCACCTGCTCCCCGTCCTTGTAGCGGAAGCTGACGTCCCGGAACTCGATCTCGCCCTTCAGGGCGGGCCAGTTCTCCCGCCTCGGATGGAAGTTGTCGCCGAAGGCCGCCTCCACCTCCGGGGTGTCCACGATGTCCGGCTCCGTCTCCAAGAGGCTCATCACGCGCTCCGCCGCCGCCTGGCTGGACTGGAGCTCCGCGAAGATCCGGGCGATGTCCCGCACCGGCTGGAAGAACTGCACCGTATAGTTGATGAAAACCTGCAGCACACCGATCGTCATGCCGGTCCCGGCGACGATCCGCTCCGCGAGCACGGCGTTGCCGCCCTGCCAGAGGACATAGCCCGTCGCGAGGCTCCCGAGGGAGACCACGATCGGCAGGAAGAGGGCGGAGAGCGTCGCCGCGCGGACGGAGGCGCTTCGCATCCCCTGCGCGACCTCGTCGAACTCCTCAATGTTGAGCTGCTCGCGGACAAGGGTCTTCGTGGTCTTCGCGCCGTTGATCCCCTCGTTGAAGCCCGCGGTGATCTGGCTGTTGCGCTTGCGGACCGCCCGGTAGGAGGAGAGGATCTCCTTCTGGAACTTCCAGGAGAGCGCCGCCAGCGGCGGGATCACCAGCAGCACCACCAGGGCGAGCTGCCAGTTGAGGGCCAGCATCTGCACCGCGCAGGCCACTAAGAATACCGCGCCCCAGCACAGGTCCACCAGCGACCAGCCGATGGTGTCGCCCAGGCGCTGGGTGTCGTTGGTCAGGCGGGACATGAGATAGCCCACGGGCATCCGGTCATAGTAGGCGAAGGGCAGCTCCTGGAGCTTCCGAAAGCCGAGCTTGCGGATCAGGTAGCACACGCCCGTCTCCACGCGCCCCGCCAGATAGATGAAGCCGAAGACCACGGCCATCTGCCCCGCCGCGAGGCCGATGTACTCCGCGATGAACAGCGGCAGACCCTCCGTGGTGCGCTCGGCGATGAAATGGTCGATGGCGAAGGCGTTCATCATCGGCAGCGCCACGTCGATCATGGCGGAGATTGCCATCAGCACGACGACGCCGAGCAGATGCGGGTGGAAGGGTTTGGCCACCCGCAGGAGCTTCCGCCACAGGCCCAGGTCGAGCCTTTTGGTATAGTCCTCCTCCTGAAACGCCTGCATTATGCCCTCACCTCCTTGTCCTGTGCTGCCGCCGTCTCGGCGCTGCGCGCGTCGGCCAGCTCCTCCTCCAGGGCGGTCTGGATCCGGTTGATCCGCTGGTAGAGGCCCGGCTGGGCGGAGAGCTGCGCGTGGGTGCCCTCCTGGGTCACCCGGCCGTCCTCCAGCACGATGATCTTGTCCGCCTGGCTGAGGGTGGTCACCCGGTGGCTGATGATCAGCGTGGTGACGCCCTCCTGCTCGTGGCGCAGGGCGGCGCGGATCTGCGCATCGGTCTCCGTGTCCACGGCGGAGAGGGAGTCGTCAAAGATCAGAATCCGGTTGTCCTTCAGGAGCGTCCGCGCGATGGCGACGCGCTGCTTCTGGCCGCCGGAGAGGGTGACGCCCCGCTCTCCGACCACGGTCTCCCAGCCCTTGTCCGCCTTGGCGATGAAGCCGCTGGCCGCGGCGATCTCCGCCGCGTGCTCCACCGCCTTCGCCTCCGGGTCCCGCCGGACGATGCCGACGTTCTCCCGGATCGTCTTGGAGTAGAGGAAGGGCTCCTGGAGGATCAGGCCGACGTGGCTGCGCAGCCAGCTCCGGTCGATCTCGCGCAGGTCCACCCCACCGACCGTGATCCGGCCGCCCGTCGGCTCGTAGAGCCGCTGGAGCAGGTAGACGAGGGTGCTCTTCCCGCTGCCGGTGCCGCCCAGGAGGGCCACCGTGCTGCCCGCCGGGATCGTGAAGCTCACGTCCCGCAGCACCGGCACGCCGTCGTCCGGGTAGGCGAAGGACACGTGGTCGAAGACGATGTCCCCGTCCAGCGCCGGGCGTTGGGCCTCCGGCTCCTCCGGCTCGGCGGGCGCGTGGAGGATCTCCTGGATGCGCTCCATGGCGATCAGGCTCTTGCCGGTGTCGGAGAGGACGCGGCCCAGCTGCCGCACCGGGAAGAGGAGCTGCCCCACGTAGGCGACGAAGAGGGTCATCGTGCCCACGGTGATCTCCCCGCGCACGGCGAAGACGACGCAGACCGCCAGCGTCAGCAGCGACTGCGCCCAGGTGATGATGTCCCCCACGCCCCAGTAGATCGACAGCAGCCGGTTCACGCGGAAGCACTTGCGGCGGTAGTCGTCGTTGACGGTCTCAAACTTCTCCACCTCGCGCTCCTGCTGGCCGAAGGCGCGGACCACCCGCACGCCGGAGAGGTTCTCCTGGAGCACCGCGGACATGACGCCCTCCGACTCGTCCGCCTCGCGGAAGGATTTGCGCACCTTCCCGAAATACCACAGGGCGAAGGCGAAGAGCAGCGGCACGCAGACCACGCTGTAGAGCGTCAGGCGCGCGTTCCGCCCCAGCAGGATTACCAGCGCGATCACGATCATCAGCAGGGCGTTGACCACCTCCATCACCTGGACGGAGAGGAAGCGCCGGATCGTGTCCACGTCGGAGGTGCAGCGCTGGATCAGGTCGCCGGTCTGGGCGTGGACGTGGTAGGAGAAGGGCAAGGCCTGGAGATGGGCGTAGAGCCGCTCCCGCAGCTCCAGGGCGATGTTCTCGCTGGCCACGGCCGTGAGCCGGCCCTTCAGATAGGTGAAGACCCCGTTGACCACGTTCAGCCCCACCAGCAGCAGCCCTAGGATCCACAGGCGGTCCGCCAGATAGGCGCGGCTCCAGCCGAGGGCGCGCAGCGGCGCGAGAGCCCAGCCCGGCAGAGCGGAGGGCTTGCCCGTCAGCACACAGTCGATGGTCTCCGCCAGCAGCAGCGGGGTGAGGTAGCCGATCAGCACGATCATCACGGTGGAGATCATCGCGCCCGCAAAAGGCCCGGCGTTCCTGCGGATCAGCGCCAGCATGGCCTGGAGCGGGGTCGGCTTGTTCTGGGGGGATGGCATGGTGATCACCTCGGAAATCAGAGTATCCGGAAAAAGAACAGAAAAACACCGGCGCAGCCTTTGGACCGCAGCCGGTGTCGGATGACATGTGCAATGGACGCGTGCGTCAGCGCGCACGCCCCTTGGACAGCCAGACAGACTCCGCCGCGGAGGCAGACTTTTCCCTTGCGGTCAAGACGTTAAGCATCAGGTTCAGCATCCACGGCACCTCCTTCTGGCTGTATTTGCCTTTTTTATCAGGCAAGGGTTATCCTATCACAGGTTCAGGGAAAAAGCAAGGGTTTTTGCGGGATCTTCCGGAAGCGGCCCGGCTCAGATCCCCAGCAGATCGCTGTAGGCCTTCAGCGCGCCGTCAGTCTCGCGGGCCAGGACGCGCTTGGCCAGCACCTTGCCCAGCTGCACGCCCTCCTGGTCGAAGCTGTTCAGGTTCCACACGAAGCCCTGGAACATGACCTTGTTCTCGAAGTGGGCCAGCAGCGCGCCGAGGGCCTCCGGGGTCAGCTGGTCGCCGACGATGATCGAGGAAGGACGGCCTCCCGCGAAATTCTTGTTCGGGTTGGCGTCGTGCTTGCCGCAGGCGAAGGCCATGATCTGGGCCGCCACGTTGGCGCAGAGCTTCTGCTGGCTGGTGCTGCCCTGGATGTCCACGTCCACCTCGGCCTGGCTCTTGCGGAAGCCCACGAACTGCAGCGGCACGATGTCCGTGCCCTGGTGCAGGAGCTGATAGAAGGAGTGCTGGCCGTTGGTGCCGGGCTCGCCGAAGATGACCGGGCCGGTCACATAGTCCACCGGCTCGCCGAAGCGGTTGACAGACTTGCCGTTGGACTCCATGTCCAGCTGCTGCAGATGCGCCGGGAAGCGGCTCAGCGCCTGGGAGTAGGGCAGCACCGCCGTGGCGGGCCAGCCCTGGACGTTCCGCTCATAGACGCCGATCAGCGCGTCCAGCAGATCGGGGTTCTCGCGGATATCCTCCTTGAGCGCCAGGGCGTCCTCCGCCGCCGCGCCGTCGAGGAAGCGCTGGAACACCTCAGGCCCGAAGGCCAGGGACAGCACCGCGCCGCCCACGCAGGAGGTGGAGGAGTAGCGCCCGCCGATATAGTCGTCCATGAAGAAGGCCGCCAGGTACTCGCTGGAGGAGGCCAGAGGGGAGGTCTCACTGGTGACGGCCACCATGTGCCGCGCCGGGTCGAGGCCCGCCCTGCGCAGGGCGTCCTTGACGAAGGACTCGTTGGTCAGGGTCTCCAGGGTCGTGCCGGATTTGGACACAAGGACGAAGAGGGCGTGCGCCACGTCGATGCCCTGCAGGACGCCTGCGGCGTCGTCCGGGTCCACGTTGGAGATGAAGCGGGCTTCCATTTTGAAGCAGCCGTTCTTCTTCGCCCAGTTCTCCAGGGCCAGGTACATCGCGCGGGGGCCGAGGTCGCTGCCGCCGATGCCGATCTGCACCACGGTGGTGAACTTCTCGCCCGCGGCGTTGGTGATCTCCCCGGCGTGCACCTTCTTCGCGAAGGCCGCCGCCTTCTCCTGCTGGGCCACGTAGAAGGCCCGCTTGTCCACGCCGTCGGCCTCTACCGGCCCGCACTGCTGGCCGCGGGTCAGCTGGTGCAGCACGCGGCGCTTCTCGCCGGTGTTGATGACCTCGCCGGAGAGCAGCGCCTTGTATTTTCCGATCAGCTCCGCCTCCTGCGCCAGCTCCGCCAGCGCGGCGAGAACGTCCTCGTCCACCGCCTTCGCAGCGTAGTTGTAGCACAGGCCCGCGGCCATCGGCGCGCAGCAGGCGGCCACCCGGGCGGCGCCCTGCTCCCCGGCCATGACCTCCTGCAGGCAGACCTTGTCCTTCAGCGCGGCCAGCTTCTTCGACGCGGCCAGCTGGTCGTAGTTTTTCCAGTTCAGCATATCGTTTTCCACCTTTCTGTAGACAAATGGACTGATTTGATTATAGCGCAAAACCCCTGCACTGTCCAGTTTGATATTCCATGTTGCAGCAAGAAATCAAAACAGCGGGTCACTTGACATGACGCCGGTGCTGCTGTGCCATGAGGGTGTTCGAGAGGCTATCCGCTGGTTTTAACACCATCCAAAAGCTCCCGAGCAGCGGCGACTGCTCAGGAGCTTTTGTTATTTACGCATTCCGAATTACCCGACGATCGCCCTTCTGAGCCGCGCCACCGCCTCGGCGATGTTGCGGCGGGGGCAGCCGATGTTGATCCGCAGGAAGCCGTCGCCCTGGGCGCCGAAGAAGGTGCCCTCGGTGAACATGACGCCGGCCCGGCCGCAGCGGGCGAGGAGCTCCTCCTCGTGGAAGCCGTAGGCCCGCAGGTCCATCCAGCCCAGATAAGTCGCCTCCATCGGGGTCAGCACCGCCTCGGGCAGGGCGGCCGCCAGCTCCCGCGCCAGGGTCTCGCGGTTGCCCCTGAGATAGGCCAGCAGGCCGTCCAGCCAGGCGTCCCCCTGCTCGAAGGCCGCGCGGGCCGCCTCCAGGCCGAAGATGTTGCCGCTGACCACGCCGCCCGAGGCCAGGGCGTCGGCAAAGCGCGCCCGCATCCACTCGTCGGCGATCACCGCGAAGGCCGTCTGCAGGCCCGCCAGGTTGAAGGTCTTGCTCGGCGCCAGCAGGGTCACCGTGCGCTCCGGGGCCAGGCTGCGGACCGAGACGAAGCTGTGGGGCTCGTACTCAAAGTCGGCGTGGATCTCGTCGCTGACCAGCGGCACGCCCCAGCGGCCCAGGACCTCCAGCAGCGCGGTCAGCTCCTCCCGGCTCCACAGGCGGGAGACCGGGTTGTGCGGCGAACAGAGCATCATGAGCTTCGCGCCCGCGCGGCAGGCCGCCTCGACCGCCTGCAGATCCATGTGGTACCGCCCCCGGGCGTCCGGCACCAGCGGCGCGTCCAAAAGCTTGCGGCCCGTGGCCTCCACCGCCATGCGGAAGGGGCCGTAGACCGGGCTCTGGATCAGCACTCCCTCCCCGGGCCGGGTGTAAGCGCGGATCGCGGTCTTCAGACCCGTGACCACGCAGGGCAGCAGGGTCAGCTCCCCCGCGGCGAAGTCCGTCCCGTGCCGCCGCGCCCAGAAGGCGCTCACCGCCTCCGGCAGCGCCGCCTCCACCTCGGTGTAGCCCCAGGTCGGATGGGCCGCCCGGCGCAGGATCGCCTCCTGCACCGCGGGCGGGCTCGGGAAGTCCATGTCCGCCACCCACATGGGCAGTGTCTCCGCCCCGTGCTCCGCGCGGCAGACGTCCCACTTCTCGCAGGCAGTGCCCACGCGGTACAGCCCCGTGTCAAAATACTCACTGCTGAACATCGTTTTCTCCTCCGTTCTCCAGGGCTCCCTCGGCGCGGATCACCCAGAACCCGCCGGAGCGGTCGAGCTTCTCCACGCGGGCGTACAGGGTTTTCAGGTATCGGATGCAGCTCTCGGCGCCCTGCTGCTTGCGGATCACAAGACAGAGCGCGCCGCCGGGGCGCAGGTGCGCACGCGCCTCGTCGAACATGCGGTAGATCGTGGCCTTCCCGGCCCGGATCGGCGGGTTGGTGACCACCGCGTCGAAGCGGCGCGCCGCCAGCGCGGCGAAGCCGTCGCTCTCCACCGTCCCGCAGCGGTCCGCCACGCCGTTGGCCGCGGCGTTCGCGCCGGCCAGGCCCAGGGCCCGCCGGTTCACATCCGCCATCGTCACCCGAAGGCCCGGGTAGGCCGCCGCCAGCGAGACCCCGATGGCCCCCCAGCCGCAGCCCAGATCCAGCAGCTCCTCGACCCCGGTCAAATCCGGCAGGGCGTCCAGCAGGACGCGGGTCCCCTGGTCCAGCTCCCCCCGGGAGAAAACCCCGGCGTCGGTCACGAACTTCAGCTCCCGCCCGCGGAAGGCGAAGGCCGTCTCCACCGGCCTCGACGCGCTGGACGGCTCCGCGGTGTAATACTGGTCGTTCATCTCTTTTTCACTCCTCCAGCCCGGCGGCGCGGCGCAGGGCGCGCTCCTCCTCCGCCGTCAGGTCCCGCCAGAAGCCCGGCCTCGGGTCCCCCTCCAGCCGCAGCGGGCCGAAGGAGACCCGCCGCAGGGCGGTGACCATCCGGCCCACGGCCTTAAACATCCGCTTGACCTGGTGGAAGCGCCCCTCGTGGATCGTCAGGTACGCCCGGGCGAAGTCCGCCCGGCTCTCCAGGATCTCCAGCCGCGCCGGGCGCGTCGGCTCCGTCTCCCCGTCCAGCAGCAGGCCCTCCGCCATGCGGCCGGCCTCCCGCGCCGTCAGCGGTCCGTCCACCTCGGCCAGGTAGGTCTTGTCCACGTGGCGGGCCGGGGAGAGCAGGCGGTGGGCCAGCTCCCCGTCGGTGGTCAGCAGCAGCAGGCCCGTCGTGTCCTTGTCCAGCCGCCCGACGGGCATGCAGCCCAGCGTCCCGAAGGCGGGCGGCAGCAGGTCCATCACCGTGGGCTGTTTTCGGTCCCGCGCCGCCGTCAGCAGGCCCGCGGGCTTGTCCAGCAGCACCGTGCGGGCGAGCCGGGTGTCCAGCGGCTCCCCCCGGACGCAGATCGGCGTTCCCTCCGCGATCTGGGCGGCGGGATCGCGGAGCGTCTCCCCCGCCGCCGCCACCGCGCCGGCGCGGATCAGCTTCTGCACCTGGGAGCGGCTGCCCACCCCCAGCGCCACAAGGCACCGGTCCAGGCGGATCAATCCTTCCCCTCCCACAGGCCGTGGACATAGGCCGCCGTGATCAGGCTCCGCAGCGGAATCGCGGGGATCAGCAGCACGACCGCCGCGATCAGGCCGACCAGCACATGGGTGCTCATCGGCGGGAGCGCGAGCCCGCCGGTCAGGCTCTTCAGGCCCTGGAGATACTGGCGCAGATAGCCCAGAATTCCCCAGGCCCCCGCCGCGAAGGCGGGGAGAAGGGTCACCTCCGCCGCGATGTGGCAGAGGAGCAGCCCGCCGCGGTTGCCGGGCACGACCCGCCGCTCGCCCAGCGCCCACTCATGCCGCCTTCCGGCGTGGAAGGCGCAGCCGAACAGCACGATCAGCACCAGCCCCGCCGCGATGAGGGCGACGTAGATCACGCCGCGCTCCAGCTCGCCGCCGCCGAACTGCGTCAGGTTCATCATCAGGGTAAAGCCGTCGTTCAGGCCCGCGGTGTTGCCCGCGAAATACAGCTGTCCGACCCAGATGCCCACGGCGATCAGCGGCAGGCTCCAGACCAGGAGGCAGGCGCCCGTCTTCAGCCCGCGCAGGAGCTTGCGCCCGTAGGGCGCGCCGCCGAAGGCCAGCCGCTTGGAGAAGAGCGGCATGCCGCGCAGGCTGTGCTGCATGGCCTCCGCCGCGTTCTGCCGCGCGGGCAGGGTGATGAGCAGGAAGAGTGCGGGGCACAGCAGGGCCAGCCACCGCAGCTTGCCGTCCGCGAGGAAGAGCAGCGGCAGCAGCACGATCGCCCGGAGCACCAGCTCGAAGAGCGTCGTCATCAGGCTTCCGCCGAGGTCGCCGGCAAACACGCGCCACCCGTCGGCGAAGGCCTTCCGGATCGTCATTTTTTTCATCTTTGCTTACACCTCCAGGGCTTCCGCCTCGCGCAGCCACAGCGCGCTCTGGGCGTCCGAGGGCATGCGCCAGTCGCCGCGCGGCGAGAGGGCCACCGAGCCGATCTTCACGCCGTCGGGCATGCAGGAGCGCTTGAACTGCTGGTTGAAGAACCGCCGGTAGAAATTGATGAGCCACTTGCGGACCGTCGCGCGGTCGAAGTCCTCCGCGAAGGCGATGCAGGCGTACTCGAACACCTTCTTGGGCGGGAAGCCGAAGCGCACGGCGTAGTACAGGTAGAAGTCGTGCAGGGCGTAAGGGCCCACCAGGTCCTCCGTCACCTGCTGGATGTTCCCCTTCTCGTCCGGGGGCAGCAGCTCCGGGGAGATCGGCGTGTCCAGCACCCGCAGCAGCACCTCGCGGGAGGCGGCGAACTCGGGCAGCTCCGCCGCCGTCTGGATGACCCAGCGCACCAGCGTCTTCGGGACGCCGCTGTTGACGCCGTACATGCTCATGTGGTCGGCGTTGTAGGTGCACCAGCCCAGGGCGATCTCGCTCAGGTCCCCCGTACCCAGCACGAAGCCGCCGAAATCGTTGGACAGATCCATGAGGATCTGGGTGCGCTCCCGAGCCTGCGCGTTCTCGTAGGTGACGCTGTGGTCGCCGAGGTCGTGGCCGATGTCCCGCAGGTGCAGGGTGACGGCCTCCCGGATGTCGATCTCCCGCTGGGCCACGCCCAGGGTCGTCATCAGGGTCAGCGCGCTCTGGTAGGTCCAGTCCGTGGTGCCGAAGCAGGGCATCGTCACGCCGAGGATGTTGGTCCGGGGGAGCCCCAGCAGATCCACGGCCTTGCAGGCCGCCAGCAGCGCCAGCGTGGAGTCCAGGCCGCCGGAGATGCCCACCACCACCTTGCCGCCGGTGATGGACATGCGCCGCGCCAGGGCCGTGGCCTGCATGGCGAAGATCTGCTCGCAGCGCGCCTGCCGCTGGGCCCGGTCCGCGGGGATGAAGGGGTGCTTCGGCACGCGCAGCTGCGGCTCGACCCCGTCCGGGAGGGTCAGGCGGACCGCCTGCCCGAGGCTCCAGGACGGCACCTGCCCGCGCTCGCGCCAGCGGCCCGCCGCGTCCCGGAAGGAGGTCTGCTTGAGCCGGTCCGCGCGGATGCGGTCCAGGTCGATGTCGCAGGTCATCAGATAGTTGTCGTCGAGATAGCCGTCGTTCTCCCGCAGGAGCGAGCCGCAGCAGGCCGCCATGCTGTGGCCGGAGAAGACCAGGTCGGTGGTGGACTCGCCGGTGCCGGCGGAGACATACACATAGGCGCACAGGCAGCGCGCGCTCTGCTGGCGCACCAGCTCCTGGCGGTACTCCCGCTTGGCGATCAGCTCGTTGGAGGCGGAGAGGTTCACGATGATCTCCGCGCCGCCGACGGCCAGCAGGTTGGACGGGGGCAGCGGCGCCCAGAGGTCCTCGCACAGCTCCGCGCCGATGCGCACGCCGTCCTCGCTCTCCCAGACGCAGGAGCCGAAGGGCGCGTCCGACCAGCCGCCGATGCGGCAGAGGTCGTCCTCCGCCGGGATAAAGGCGTCCCCGGCGTGGAACCAGCGCTTCTCGTAGAACTCGCCGCTGTTGGGAAGGTAGGTCTTCGGCACGACGCCCTGGACCGCGCCCCTCGTCAGCAGCACGGCGCAGTTGTACAGAAGCCCCTCCTTGCGCACCGGCGCGCCCACCACCGCCAGCACGTGCTCCGGGCACTCCCGCGTCAGCCGCTCCAGCCCGCGCTCCACCGCGTCCAGCAGCGTCTGCTGCAGGAACAGGTCGCCGCAGGTATAGCCCGTCAGGGACAGCTCCGGGAACACCACGAGGGTCGCGTGCCTCTCCGCCGCCTCCTTCAGCAGCTTCAGATGCTCCTCCACGTTCCGCTCCACGTCCCCCAGATACAAGTGCGGCACCGCCGCCGCCACGCGAACCAGATTGTTCATCTTCTCGATTCCTTTCTCATATCCTCAGCCGGTCCAGATGGATCCGGGGCTGGCCGTCGTCCTTCAGCTCCAGAACCAGGTACTGGCCGGTCTGGGCGCTGCCCGGGTTGAGCAGGAGGACGGAATACATCTCCATGGCGGGCTCGTGGGTGTGGCCGAAGAGGGCGATGGTACAGCCGCAGCCCCGGGCCTCGTCGTTCAGGATCGTGAGGGTGCTCTTCACCGCCTGGAGATGGCCGTGGGTCAGGAAGAGCCTGACGCCGCCGATCTCCACCACGCGCTGCCAGGGGAGATCCTCCCCGCCGGACCAGTCGCAGTTGCCCCGGACCTGGAAAAACTGAGCCTGGGGGTCGTGGGCCTTCAGCTCGTCGGTCACCGCCTGAAAGTCGCGGGCGCCGTCCCCACAGTGGAGGTAGGCGTCCACCGGGCCGTATACCCGCCAGACCTCCTCCGCGATGCGCCGCAGGGCCATGCGCTCCCCGTGGCTGTCCGAGAAAACCAGCAGACGCTTCACAGCTGTCCCCGCTCCTTCTCCGCCCGCAGCAGCTCCAGCATCTTCGCGCTGGCCCGGGCGCGGTGGCTGACGGCGTTCTTCTCCTCCGCGTTGACCTCCGCGAAGGTTTTGTTCAGCGGTTCGTAGAGGAAGAGGGGATCGTAGCCGAAGCCGCCGCTGCCGCGCCGCGCGTGCAGGATCACGCCGGGGCAGGCTCCCTCCGCCACCAGGGTCTCGCGGCCCGGGCGCTTGAGGGCGATGGCGCAGTGGAAGGCCGCCGCGCGGTTCTCCACGCCCGCCATCTTCGCCAGGAGCTTGTCGTTGTTCGCCTCGTCGTCCCCGTGGTGGCCGCAGTAGCGGGCGGAGTAGACGCCGGGCTCCCCGCCCAGGGCGTCCACCATCAGGCCGGAGTCGTCCGCGATCGTGGGCAGGCCGGTGGCGGCGCAGACGGTCTCGGCCTTGATGGCCGCGTTCCCGGCGAAGGTGTCCGCGTCCTCCACAATATCCTGGTCAAAGCCCACGTCGTGCATGGAGACCACGGCGTAGAACTCGCCGAAGATGGACTGCAGCTCCGTCAGCTTATGGGCGTTGCCGGTGGCGGCCACCAGCACCGGCCGGGTGCCGATCCGGGCGGCGCGCGTCCCCAGGGCCTCCCGCTGGGCGGCCAGCAGGCTCTCCACGCCCTTGGCCCCGTAGGAGGTCAGGGTCTGCAGCTCCGCGGCGGAGAAGGCCCGCCCCTCGCCGGTGCCCTGCAGCTCGATGAAGGCCCCCGTCTCGTCCATGACGCAGTTCATGTCCACCTGCGCCCTGCTGTCCTCCTGGTAGCACAGGTCGAGGCAGGGCGTATTGTCCACGATGCCCACCGAGATGGCGGCCACCTGGTGGACGATGGGGGAGACTTTCAGCTTCCCCTCCCGCATGAGCTTATCCACGGCGCAGGTCAGAGCCACCATGGCCCCGGTGATGGAGGCGGTGCGGGTGCCGCCGTCGGCCTCCAGCACGTCGCAGTCCAGGGTGATCGTCCGCTCGCCCAGCAGCCGCATGTCCACCGCCTGCCGCAGGCTCCGGCCGATGAGCCGCTGGATCTCCACGCCGCGGCCGTCCTTGGTCGCGCCGTCCCGGCGCTTGCGCGTGCCGGTGGAGGCCGGGAGCATGGCGTACTCCGCCGTCACCCAGCCCAGGCCGCTCCCCCGCCGCCAGGCCGGCAGGCTCTCCTCCACCGAAGCGGTGCAGATCACCCGGGTGTTCCCCGTGGCGATCAGGCAGGAGCCCGCCGCCGTGCGGACAAAATCTGTGATAATGGATACCTCCCGCGCCTGGTCCGGCGCCCGATTGTCTGGTCTCATGCTGTCGTCTCCCCCGATTTCTCGATATGCTGTCGCAGCGCCCCGGCGGCGCGCCGCGCGTCAGGGCTCACGCCCCTGTTTTACAGGTTCGATTCTACAAGGAAATCCGCAGATATGCAAGCGGTTTCGGGATCATCGTCAAAGCGGACGCAGATGATCCGGAACCCATCCGGCGTCAGGGTTCTGCCGTGCAGCCGGGCGATCCGGTCTGCTGGTACTTCTCATATTCCTTGTTCGATATCTGCTTCATCGTGCCCTCCGGCCGTCTCGGGAAACTGGAATTCATCTGTGAATATACATGCGTGTCATATCAGGCTCATCGTCGCCCTGAACCATACATAAGAATTCCCAGCCGTAGCGCTCATAGAATCCCGTATGACCTGTAACGAGATACACCGGTGTAATTCCTTTTGATCGCAGATCGTCTACTGCCAGGTTCAGCAAGTTTCCGGCAATGCCTTTTTTCCGGTATGACTCCTCGGTGTATACTGCGCAGACATTTGGAAACAAGTCTTTCCTGTCGTGAAAATCGTTTTCGATCACACCTGTGCCACCAACGATCTGATCATCATCCAGGCATAGATACCAACCGTATTCTGTCTTTTCATCCAGGTAGGCGTTCATACATTCAAGATAGGCTTCTTTGGGTACTCCCCACTTATGGTGAAACCACTCTGCAGCGGGCTCTTTCAATTCCGGCATTTCCCGCAGTTTGACATATCTGAGCATGTGATTCTCCCTTCAAACCCCGATTTTACTCAGCGGTTTCCCGCTTCTCATAAGTAAGCCGCACATCGTATCCCAGCGCGTCCATCATGGCGAGGAAGCGTTTCCCGTACTTCTGTCGAAAACTCGCCAGAAGTATCGCGATTCAGTTCTCCCTCGCTGAATACTCTGCCAATATGATACGCGATTATTCCTCCCCTTCCGAGTATTTGCACAATTCCTTCGCTCCTGAGCTTTGCCAGCATTTCCTTCCCCTGGCAAGTGATTTCGGTTCTGTTTCACAGCTTCATGACCGCTATGATTTCTTCTCCATCCATCTCGTCTGTCTCTGCAAAGCCAAAGGATCGATACAGCTGGCGGGCAGCCTCGTTCTCCGGTTCATATGAAAGCCAGCAGAACGCGGCCTCTCCGCATGGCTGTGTTTTCATAAAGTCTAAGGCAAGTCTGACTGCTTCTTTGCCAAAGCCATGACCTTGATAGTTCTTATCAATCATCAGCCGCCAGAGATTGTAATTGCCCTTTGCAATTTGGGGCGCATCTTCCCAATCATCGTCCACATCAAAACCGATCATCAGAAAGCCCACAAGCGTATTGTTGTCATATATCCCAAACGGAAACGCATGGCCGTTTCCGGTGATTGCGATATATGCTTCGATTATACTGACTTCATTGGCTGCGACAAACGTCCTCTGCTCTTCAGCAACCTCCAGCTTCAGGATATCCCAAACATTTTTACCTGTCACTTTCTCCAAATGTATCATAGCCTGTTCCCTCGGTATGCTCAGATTTACACGACAATCCCTTCGCTCCTGAACCTGGCTTTCAGCTCCAAAGTCAAATCTATCGCAGATGACTGAAACTGGATCAATCCCAAAGAGAAGAGTCAACCACCCTGAATGATCTGCCGTATGGCGTCCGCGTATTGGTCCGCGTGGTTGATGGAGAATTCGCCGTGCCGCAGGCCGGGCATCCGGTGCAGTCGGCAGGCCGGACGCAGCCTGCAGATTGCCTCCGCCGAGCGCCGGATTTCTCCCGTCTCTTTCTCCCCGACATAGACATGGATCTCCGCGGCTGAATCCCTGAAAGCGTCCTTCAGCGCATAGGACGTGTTCGCCTTCATGAAAGCGATCATGTCCCGCTTCTGAATCCGGCAGGTGTCCCGGTAATAGTCTTCAAACAACTCCGGCTTCATGTGCAGAGACTGAAACTGCATTCTGGCAAAGCTCCTGTTCCGGATCAGCCCATAGCTGCCGCCGAAGGCCGGCGCAATCAGCGCGTTGGTCAGCTTCGAGGGGATGACCGCCGCGCTCTCCACCAGCGCATGGGAGCAGATCTCCCTGCGCCGCGACAGCATCTCCAGTAGGATCTGTCCGCCCAGGGAGAGACCGCCAATCAGCAGCACGGCGCCGTTCAGACGCTCGTCGATGAAGGAGATGAGCTCGGCGGCGTTGTCCTCGATCGTCGTGAAGGGGCGGTCGCTTCCGGCATGTCCGTCCAGGATCGGCAGGATGATGTGGTATTCATCCCGGAGAAGCTCCGCCGCCTCCCGATAGTTCCACCAGGACAGACCGCCGCCGTGCAGCAGCAGGATCACGTCTTTCTGCTCCGGCCCGTATTCCTGAAACTTCATGGCTCTGATACCTCAAATGTTTTGTAGTGTTTTCCGCTCCGTCACGCCGCCATGCCGGGCGCTCATTTCCGGATCCCCCGCACGACCATGGTCACCGAGACCGTCGTATCCCACTGCCGGATGCCCTCGCGGTACAGCCGGATGCGCTCGTCATACTTGGCGTTGACCGCGTCCACGGCGTCCCCGGCGTCGGGCGCGTGGGCGGACGCAATCGCCTCCAGATCGTTCTCCCGCATGGCCTCGATCATCGCCTCCGCCATCTCCGGGGCGTATTTCGGCGCATCGGGGGTCAGGTCAATGACCGCGTATCCCGTCGATACCTCCGAGAAGCCGTGCCGTTCCATGGCCGCTGGGAGGCCCGCCTCGTCCAGCCAGTACTTTCCGACCCCGTACCGCTCGATCACGTCGTCGGTTTGGGAGACACGGTCCCAGAACGCGCTCTCCGCCGCCGTGACCTCCAGGCACGGAGCCGTGCACCGCAAGCCCTTTCTCGCGGAAAGACACAGACAGATTCCGCCCGGCTTCAGCACGCGCCGCTGCTCGCGCCAGAACGCCGTCGGCTCGACATGCTCCTGCACCGTATTGGACACCACCACGTCGAAGCGCTGATCCTCAAACGGGAGGTTCGTCGCGTCCCCCTCCATGAAATCAATGCCCTTGCCGTTGGCCCGCGCAAAGGCGATAAACCGGCTGTCCCGGTCGATGGCGGTGATCCGCGCGTCGGGATACCATCGGTGCAGCGATTCGGCCAAAGCCCCCGGGCCGCAGCCAATCTCCAGGATGCTGAGCGCCCGGTGATGCTCGATCTGAAACAGGCGATCGTACTGGTCCCAAAACGCGTCGTCAAACCTCAGCTTTCGGCTGAGGTACAGCGTCATGACGCCCTGAATGTGATCCGACCAGATGCTGTTCATGCCTTCCTCCCCAAATTCCGGTTCATAGAAAATCTCCGATGTCCCCCAGCAGCCTCCCGAGGCTGTGATACTTCCCGGAATAAATCACGGGGTCGAGCACCGTCAGGTCCACGTCGAAGGGATCGCTGCACGAGAGGCGCTCGTCCATCTGGATATTCCGGATGGGGCAGAAAAAGGTGGTGGAATTCCCCGTCTCCACCGTTTGGGCCACCTCGCACTCATAGACCCAGCGGCTCTGCTCCAGCACCGGCACGTCCAGCGCCTCGCCCCGGCTGACCGCGTAGGCGATCCCGTCCTTTTTGCCGTCCGCCGCGTGGCGGGAGCCGAAATAGTCCATCAGCGGCAGCATGTCCACGCTGACCAGGTTCGCGCTGAACATCCCCGTGCGCAGCACGTTCTGCTTCGTGCGCTTTGTGCCGAACATGCTGACGACCAGCATGTATCCGTCGCCCCCCGCCTGGGTCACGCTGACCCAGGTGATCGGCGCGAAGTTGGCCGTCCCGTCCTCGTTGTTCGTCCCAAGAATGAAGGCCGGCTGAACGCACATGGAATAGACCGGCGCAACGGATCTTCTCTTCCCCATCGTTTCTGACGCTCCTCCATAAATCCTGTTTATTCACTCGGCTGTGTCCCGTTCCGCAGGAAATCGAATCATAGTTTGGTTTATTCTATCATACAATCAGGCCAAAGGCCAGCCCCTCTGTCGCTGCGGCGACCTGGCCTATCGGCATTCTGAGCTGAAAACATGCCGCCGGCATGTTTTCCGGGCGCTCCGAATCCCCAGTAAGCTGAGGAGAAAGGGTTAAAGCGCGGTATCCAAAAACCTCCCCAGCTTGCTGGGGAGGGGGACCGCCGCCCTCTGCGGGGCGGCAGTGGAAGGGTTGGTCTGGCAGATGATCCATTTATTCTGAGATAAGTATCAGCCTCCGCGTCCTCCGGTGGATCCATCGCGGTCTATTGACGTCCCTGTTCCAACACGCTATAATATAATTGGTTAGCTAAGTTAGCCAAGAAAGGAGTGCTGGCCATGACCACCGTCAGCATTTTTGAGGCGAAGACCAATCTTTCCAAGTATGTGGCTTCTCTCTCGGAACGCAAAGAGCCCTTTATCGTGATCACCCGCAACGGGAAGCCCGCCGCAAAGCTGATCCCCTACGAAGCGGACACCTCCAGGCGCATCGGCATCGCCAAGGGACAGCTCCCCGCGCTCGAGTCCCTGGACGCGTTCAACAGCATCGACATGGAAAAAGAATTCTTGATGGAGGAGGAGATCTGATGAACATCCTCCTGGACACCCATGTCCTGATCTGGGCGCTGACCGAAAGCCCGCGTCTAAGCAAACAGGAGACAGAAATGATTCTGTCCCCTGAAAACCATGTCTGCTACAGCGCGGTCTCCCTGTGGGAGATTGCGCTCAAAAACCAGAAGTCACCGGAGAAATGCCCCTACCATGAGGCGCAGATTCAGGCTTTCTGCGAGCTCGCGGGATATTCCTGCCTGAACATTCTGCCCTCCCATATCCTGTCTGTACGCCATCTGCGGATCCGGGACGGCCACACGCTCAGCAACCTGGATCCCTTCGACCGGATGCTGATCGCGCAGGCCAAAACGGAGGGTCTGCTGCTGATCTCCCATGATGGAAACTTCGAGCATTACGAGGAGGACTGCATTCACCTCACGCGCTGACACCCGGACTCTCCCCGAAGCTCACCGCCGCACCGGCACGCCCTCGGCGGCCAGGTAGTTTTTCAGCTCCGGGATCGGCAGGATGCCGAAGTGGAAGAGCGTCGCCGCCAGCGCGGCGTCGGCGTGGCCCTCTGTGAGCACTTCGCGGAAGTGCTCTTTTTTTCCGGCGCCGCCGGAGGCGATCACCGGCACGGGCACCGCGTCCGCCACGGCGCGGGTCACCTCCAGGGCGAAGCCGTCGCCCTCGCCGTCGTGGTCCATGCTGGTCAGCAGGATCTCCCCCGCCCCCCGGCGCACACCCTCGGCGGCCCACTCCAGGGCGTCGAGGCCCGTGGGCACCCGGCCGCCGTTGACATAGATCTCCCAGCCCGCCCTGCCGGGCTCCCGCCGCTTGACGTCCATAGCCAGCACGACGCACTGGCTGCCGAAGCGCAGGGCGGCCTCGGTGATGAAATCCGGGTTCCGCACGGCGGGCGAGTTGATCGAAACCTTGTCCGCCCCCAGGCGCAGGATGTCCCGGATCTGCTCCAGGGAGGAGATGCCGCCGCCCACCGTGAAGGGGATGAAGACCTGCTCCGCCACACGGCTCACCACGTCCAGCATCGCGCCGCGGCCCTCGTGGCTGGCGTTGATGTCCAGCAGCACCAGCTCGTCCGCGCCCAGCTCGTTATAGCGGACAGCCGCCTCCACCGGGTCCCCGGCGTCGCGGATGTTGACAAACTTCATGCCCTTGACGACCCGCCCGTCCCGGATGTCCAGGCAGGGGATGATGCGCTTGGTCAGCACGGTCTCTCCACCTCTCTCTCCTTACAGGCGCGTGAAGCGGCGGAGCATCTCCAGCCCCTCCGCTCCGCTTTTCTCCGGATGGAACTGCGTCGCCATCACGTTGTCCCGGCAGACCGCCGCGGAGAAGGGCGTGCCGTACGCACACACCGCCGCCGTCCAGTCCTCCGAGATCTCCGCCGCGCAGTAGGAGTGCACGAAATAGACGCACTTCTCCTCCCCCGCCTCCCAGAGCGGGCAGACGCGGGTGGCGATCGTGTTCCAGCCCATGTGGGGGATCTTCAGCCCCGGCGCCGGCAGGCGCGTGATCGTCCCCGGGAAGAGGCCCAGGCCCTCGTAGCGCCCGTTCTCCTCGCTCCGGGCGAACATCAGCTGCATGCCCAGGCAGATGCCCAGCACCGGCTTGCCCGCCCGGACGGCGCGCAGCAGCGCCTCGTCCAGGCCGGAGGCGCGCAGGCGCTCCGCCGCGTCCCGGAAGGCCCCCACGCCGGGGAGCACCAGGCGCGCGGCCCCGTCGGCCTCCGCCGGGGCGGAGACGATCCGCGCGTCCGCCCCGAGGGATTCAAAGGCCTTCTGCACCGAGCGCAGGTTGCCCATGCCGTAGTCCAGGATGGCGATCATGGCGGGCCCTCCCCTCAGTCTCTCCGCAGGATCTCCTCGCGCTTCGGGCCGATGGAGACAAGGTGGATCGGCGCGCCGGCGGCCTTCTCGATGAAGTCCACGTACCGGCGGCAGTTCTCGGGCAGGTCGGCGTAGCTGGCCGCGCCCCGGATGTCCGTCTTCCAGCCCGGCAGGGTCTCGTAGACCGGCTTGCAGCCCATGAGCACCGGCGTGGCCGGGAAGTCGGTGATCCGCTGCCCGTCCGCGGTCTCGTAGGCGACGCAGACCGGGATCTCGTCCAGGTAGCCCAGCACGTCCAGGTTCGTCAGCACCACCTCGGTGGCGCCCTGCACCATCACGCCGTAGCGGGTGGCCACCGCGTCGAACCAGCCCACGTCGCGCGGGCGGCCGGTGGTCGCGCCGTACTCGCCGGCGTCGCCGCCCCGGCGGCGCAGCTCGTCCCCCTCCGGCCCAGGCAGACGGCAGACGAAGGGGCCCGCGCCCACGGCGCTGGAGTAGGCCTTCGTCACGCAGATCACGTCCGTCAGCGCCCGCGGCGGCACGCCCGCGCCCACGCAGCCGAAGCCCGCCAGCGGCGAGGAGGAGGTGGTGTAGGGGTAGATGCCGTGGTCCGGATCCCGCAGGGTGCCCAGCTGGCCCTCCAGCAGGATCGTCTTGCCCTCGCGCTCCGCCTCGGCGAGGAAGCGCGTCGTGTCGCCCACCATGTCCCGGATCTGCTCGCCCTGGCGCAGCAGCGTCTCCACCGCCCACTCCAGGTCGATGGGCGCCTTGTGATACAGATGCTCCAGGATGCAGTTGGTCTTCACCAGGGCGATGGCCAGGCGCTCCCGCAGGAGCGGCTCGTCGTAGAGCTGGCAGACCTGGATGCCCACCTTGGCGAACTTGTCGGCGTAGAAGGGCGCGATGCCGCTCTTGGTGGAGCCGAAGGACTGCTTGCCCAGGCGCTCCTCCTCGTACTTGTCCATCTCCGGGTGCCAGGGCAGCATCACCTGGCAGCGGTCGGAGATCATCAGCTTCGGCGCGGGCACGCCGCGCTCCGCCAGCGCCTTCAGCTCCCGCAGCAGGGCATCGATGTTCAGCGCCACGCCGGGGCCGATGATGTTGGTCACCCGCTGATGGAAAACGCCGCTGGGCAGCAGGTGCAGCGAAAACTTGCCGTACTCATTGATGATCGTATGTCCCGCGTTCGCGCCGCCCTGGAAGCGCACCACCACGTCGCTGCGCTCCGCCAGCAGATCCGTCACCTTGCCCTTGCCCTCGTCGCCCCAGTTGGCGCCGACGATCGCCTGTACCATGGAGAGTCCCTCCTGTTATTGTATTCAATGATCTGTTCCTGCTTCACACAGAAACCCATTCTGATTATAGCGGATTTGGCCGGGAATGACAAGGCCGGACGCGCCTAAAAAACACGGAAAAACCCTCGCCGTCCGGCGGCGAGGGTTTTTCCGCGGGGAGAGGCGGCTCAGCCCTCCCAGGGGTAATCCCGCTTCAACATCTCCGCGGTCCCGGCGAGGAGGCCCATGTCCCACAGCATGCTGGAGGTCAGATATTTGTCCCGGATCTCCCGGCTGCCGGTCAGGGCGTCGAGGGTGTCCTGAACCGTCAGGCCCAGGTCCGCGGGGACCCGCGGCATCCCGCAGCGGCGCATCAGGCCGTCCACCCAATCCCGGCTGGGCAGTTCCTCGCGGATGATGGCGCGGATCTCGTCCCAATGGGCCTCGATCTTCGCCATGTGGGCCGCCTGGGTCTCGGGGCGGTTGCGGCCCGTCTTTTCGCTGATGGCGGCCACCGTGGGGAAGACCGGCCCGAAGATGCGCTTCATCGTGCCCTCCCACGCCTCGCGGGAGAAGCCGCGCATCATGGCCTCGGCCCTGGCGGCGTCCGGTTTCTCCAGGTTCAGCGCGTGCTCGTAGATCCACAGGGTCAGCAGCGTCCCCACGCCCACCTGGATGCCGTGGAGGTCCGAGGGCTTGCCCTGCCGCAGGGCCTGCATCTCCCACAGGTGGGAGAAATAGTGCTCCAGGCCGCTGGCCGGGCGGCTGATCTCCGCGAAGGCCATGGACATGCCGCTGATGACCAGGCCCTCCACCACGGCGGTCAGCGCCGCGGGCTCCCGGCGCATGAGGCCGTCGGCCTGGTCCACGATCTTCTTCAGGCAGGCGCGCACCATGCCGGCGATCTCCTCGCAGTAGGGGTCGCCGTTGACCAGATGGGCGATGCGCCATTCGCACACGGAGATATACTTGGCCAGCATGTCCCCCAGGCCCGCCTGCAGCATGATGTCCGGGGCGGTGGCCAGGATGTCCGTGTCCGCCACGATGATCTCCGGGCAGGCGTTGTAGAGGCTGACCTTGAGCCGGTCCTGGATCATGGAGGCGGAGTTGGAGCAGTAGCCGTCCATGGAGGGCGCGGTGCAGACCACCGCGCAGGGCAGCGCGCAGGTGTGGGCCAGCACCTTGCAGCAGTCGTTAATCACGCCGCTGCCCACCGCCAGCACGATGTCGCAGGCCGGGTCAAAGGCCATCGCGAGGGCGCCCATGGCCCACTCGTCCGGCTCCATCTTGCCCTCCCGGTGGGGGAAGACATACTCGGAGAAGGCGATCCCGGCGCCGCGCAGGGCGCCGCGCACCTTCTCGCCGGCGGCGGCCTCGGTATGCTCGTCCATCACCACGAAGGGGCGCGTCCGCCCCTGCCGGCGCAGGCCCTCGGGCAGGGTCTCCACCGCGCCGGGGCCGGCCTTGAAATAGCGCAGGCCGCAGCGGTGGATCTTCCCGCAGGCGCAGCGGATACCCGCCGGATCGGTCAGCTCAGCCAGGGTCATCTCCGAGAGGTGTCTGTTCATGGGGTTTCCTCCTGCTTTGTCGCGATACGCTGATTGAAACGCTCAATTCAGAGACCGGTCCTTCCACCGCCCCAGCAAGCTGGGGAGGTTTTTAGATCCTGCGCTTTAGCCCAATCTCCCCATCTCCGATGGGGATTCGGAGCGCCCGGAAAACATGCCAGTGGCATGCTTTCAGCGCAGAATGCCGACAGGCCAGGTCGCCGCAGCGACAGAGGGGCCGGTCTTTTGCCAGCACTCACCCTCTGATGAAGAGGAGCACTACCATTTGATAATCTTGTGCCCCAGTCGGTACGCGCCGATGAGCACCCTGCGGCCAAGGCGGCCGGGGAGGTGGGTGGTCATGCTGACCGGATGGGTGCGGAGCTTGCGGTACAGGTCGGGGTCGAAGGCCCTGATCCGCGCCCACAGCGAGGCGTTCAGGGCGTCGCTCTCCGGGGTGTCCGCGATGAACTGCAGGGCGCACAGGGGCCAGATCTGCGCCGCCACGTTGTTGATCATATAGCCGCGCAGCCGTCGGGGCTGGGCGTCCAGCTCGGCCAGGGTGTAGGTGGTGGCCATCTGCGTGATCATCTCCGTCAGCTGATCCACGCGGCGGACCATGTTCCGCTCGTTGACGGACTGGTCCTGCCGGCCGATGAAGTAGCCGTAGAGGGGCCTGTGCAGGTAGAGCAGCTTCCGCGTCCAGGGCAGCGGCTGGTAGATGTAGAGGTTGTCCTCGTAAAAGGTGTGCTCCGGGAGGCGGTAGCCCTTCTCCCGCAGGAGATTCACGTTGTAGATCAGGCAGTGGATCATGAACTGCTTCGTGAAGCCGAAGCGGCGGCACTCATCCCAGCCGAAGAGCCGGCCCTGGGGCATGACGTGGTGGTAGCTGATGCCGAAGACCGCCTCCTGGTCCGCGTTGTCATAGACGTAGTCCGTGACCACCAGGTCGGCCTGGGTCCCGGGCGCCGTGTGCTCCCGCAGCAGGGCCAGCAGCTCCCGCAGGCTCTCCGGGTCGATGCGGTCGTCGGAGTCCACCACCCGCAGGTAGGGGGCGAGGGCGGTCCCGATGCCGTGGTTCAGGCTGCTGCCGTGGCCGGCGTTGGCCTGGTGGATGACCCGGACCACGCCGGGGTTCTCCGCCGCGAGGCGGTCGCAGAGGGCGGGCGTGCCGTCGGTCGAGCCGTCGTCCACCAGCAGGATGTCCATCTCCTCCCCGCCGGTCAGCAGGCCGGACACGGCCCTCTCCATGTAGTCGGCGGAATTATAGCATGGCACGACGGCCGTAAGCAGTTTCAATGTTCTGTTCCTCTTTTTTCGTTTTTTGGTCATACCGGGGCGCGCCGCGGAAATGGGTCTTTTTCTGGAGGTTCCCCCGGCCCGTATTCTGATACATTTCCTTCACAATGCGTTCCGCGCCCTGTTCCCCTGTCGGGGAGATTCACAGGCTTTCCATGGTTATCCACCGTTATCCACAGGCAAATCGGGACAAAGGGCGAAAATGTATGTCTTTTTGGCGACATTTTATCAAAGTTTTCCACATTATCCACAGATTTGTGCACAGGCCCGGTGGATGAAGGATCCGAACGTTCGGATTGCTTCCGCCCTCCGCGCAAAAGCCCGGCGAACCGGGCTTTTTGCTTGTCCCCGCGGAGCCGGGGCTCAGTTGCTCTCCCCGTAGATGAAGTAGTGGATCCGATCCTTCGAGTCGCTCCACTGCTGGGTCGTCATGGTGATGACGCTGGCGCCGTTCACCTGGTCGTAGCTGTAGTGGTTCTCCATGGGGATGGAGAGCTGCTCGATCATCGGCTCGCCCCGTTCCAGCTTGCCCATCAGGTCGCCCTGGCTGATGACGCCGATGGCCATCTGCAGGAGCGTTCCGGCGGGGATGTTGGTCTGCACATAGGGGTAGGCGATCTGCACCAGGTTCCCGAGCTTGTTCAGGTCGATGCCCGCGAGCACCTTCTTCATCAGGGTCTCCAGCAGATAGCGCTGGCGGTTGGTCCGCCAGAAGTCGCCGGTGCGCTCCTTCATGCCGGTGCGCAGGCGGGCGTACATCAGGGCCTGCATGCCGTCCAGATGCCGCTCCTCCATCTCCTCCTCCTTGTTGCCTTTGGGGAGGGTCAGCTTCTCGCGGTTGTCGTTGCCCTTGGTGTCATACTTCATGCGGCTACCGTTTTTCTCGAGGTAATAGTTGATCGCGTAGGCCTCGCCGCGGGTCAGCCGCAGATCGATGCCGCCGAGCTGCTCGATGATGGAGGCCACGCCGTAGAAGTTGATGACCACATACTGGGAGATGTTCATCCCGAAGAGGTGGTTGATCGTCCGCATGGTCAGCGACGCGCCGCCGCTGATGTTGCCCGCCTTGCCCGCGCCCCGGGCGAAGGCCTCGTTCAGCCGGCCCTTGTCCTTGTAGCCCGGGATGCTGGTATACAAATCGCGCAGCACGCTGGTCAGCTTGATCGAGCCGTCCTCCGTGTTGACGGAGAGGATCATGGTGACGTCGTTGTGCAGCAGGCTCGAGGAGGACTGCAGGCTCGTCTCCCGGGAGTCCACGCCGATCAGCAGGATGTTGATCACCTTGTCCGACAGCGCCGTGTTGATCTCCAGGTCGTTCGGATCGATGGAGTCGTCGATCTCCAGCGCGTCCAGATCCTCCTCCGTGACCTCCTTGCCGTCTCCGATGATGAAGGCGACCTCCTCGTCCTCCTCCAGCATCACGTCCTCCTCCAGCATCAGCTCCTCCTCTTCCTCCGCCAGGGCGGCGCCGAGGGTGAGCGGAGCCAGAACAGCCAGAGCCAGCAGCAGGGACAGCAGGCGCTTCCAAACAGCGTACATCGGGTGACCTCCTTTATGATCCCATATCCTATGTCGGAACTGCGGGCACGCGAAAAGTGCCGCATTCCTATTATACCCTCTTTGCGTGAAAAGCGCAATCGGCTTTTCTGGGCGGCGGACGGCCGCGGAGGGCGTGGAAACAGCGCTGTTCGCCTTGTCATTTCGCGCCGCCCGTGGTACAATCCATGCGAACTGATTTTCCCTTTTTCGATTGCGCATCATAAGGAGGTCTCCGGCGTGAACGTCGATCAGCTGGCGCAGGTGCTGCGCAACGACCCGGCCTTTATGGAGAACGTGACCCGCTGGGAGGTCATGCCCGCCCGGGAGGCGCGGTACGCCGATTTCCCGCCGGAGGTGGACCCCCGGCTGCTCCCGCCCCTGCAGAAGCGGGGCATCTACCGCCTCTACACCCACCAGGCCCACGCCCTGCGCGAGGTGATGGCCGGGCGCGATATCGTGGTCGTCACGCCCACGGCCTCCGGCAAGACCATGTGCTACAACCTCCCCGTCCTCAGCGCGATCCTGCAGGACGAGGACGCCCGGGCGCTGTACCTCTTCCCCACCAAGGCCCTCTCCGCCGACCAGGTCAGCGAGCTGTACGAGCTGATCGAGGCCATGGGCGTGGACATCAAGACCTACACCTACGACGGGGACACCCCGGCGGCGGCCCGCCGCGCCATCCGGCAGGCGGGGCACATCGTGGTCACTAACCCCGACATGCTCCACTCGGGCATCCTCCCCCACCACACCAAGTGGGTCAAGCTCTTCGAGAACCTGCGCTACATTGTCATCGACGAGATTCACACCTACCGGGGCATGTTCGGCTCCAACCTGGCTAACGTGCTGCGGCGGCTGATGCGGCTGTGCGCCTTCTACGGCAGCCATCCGCAGTTCATCCTCTGCTCCGCCACCATCGCCAACCCGAAGGAGCTGGCCGAGACGCTGACCGGCCGCCCCGTGACCCTCGTGGACGACAACGGCGCGCCCATGGGCGAGCGGCACTTTGTGTTCTACAATCCCCCGGTGGTCAACCGGCAGCTGGGCATCCGCCGCGGCGTCGTGCCCGAGGTCCGGGAGATCGCCGGCCTGCTGCTGAAAAACGGCATCCAGGCCATCACCTTCGCCCGGGCGAGGGTGACCGTGGAGGTGCTGACCCGGTATCTCAAGGACATGGCCCGGGATCCCCTGGGCAACGCCGGAAGGGTCCGGGGCTACCGGGGCGGGTATCTGCCGACCCAGCGCCGGGAGATCGAGCGCGGCCTGCGGGCCGGGGAGATCGACGCGGTGGTCTCCACCAACGCCCTGGAGCTGGGCATCGACATCGGCGCGCTGGACGCCTGCGTGCTCTGCGGCTACCCCGGCACCATCGCCAGCGCCTGGCAGCAGGCGGGCCGGGCGGGCCGCCGCAAGGCCTCCTCCATCGTCTTCTTCGTGGCCTCCTCCGCCGCCATCGACCAGTTCATCGTCACCCACCCGGACTATTTCCTCTCCGCCAGCCCCGAGCACGCCCTGCTCAACCCGAACAACCTCTACGTCCTCATGAGCCACTTCAAATGCGCGGCCTACGAGCTGCCCTTCGAGGACGGGGACGCCTTCGGGAACGCGCCCGCGCCGGAGACCTTCCTGAACTTCCTGGAGGAGGGGCACATTCTCCGCCACCGGGAGGGAAAGTATTACTGGATGGCGGAGGACTTCCCCGCCAGCGAGATCAGCCTGCGCTCCCCCGCGGGGGAGAACTTCGTCATCATCGACATCACCGACCCGGCGCGGCACAAGGTGATCGGCGAGATGGACCGCTACACCGTCCCCATGCTCCTGCACGAGAACGCCATCTACATGCACGAGGGCCAGCAGTACCAGGTGGAGAAGCTGGACTTCGACGCCTGCAAGGCCTTCATCCGGCAGGTGGACGTGGGCTACTATACCGACGCGGACCTCAACGTCTCCCTCTCCCTGCTGGAGATCGAGGAGGAGCAGGCGCACCGCGGCGTCACCAGCGCCTTCGGCGAGGTGAAGGTGCTGAGCCTGGTGACCATGTTCAAGAAGATCCGCTTCGACACCCACGAGACTCTGGGCTTCGGCAAGGTGCGCCTGCCGGAACTGGAGATGCACACCCAGGCCATGTGGTGGACGCTGCCGGAGGAGCTGTGCGCGTCCCTCGCCTCCGACCAGCTGAAAAACGGCATGCTCGGCGTGACGAACCTGCTGCGCATCGTCGCTCCGCTGTACCTGATGTGCTCGCCCCAGGATCTGGCCGTGATCTACCAGGTGAAGAGCCCCATCACCGACCAGCCCACCGTCATCCTCTACGACAACTGCCCCGGCGGCGTGGGCCTCTCCCAGAAGGCCTTCGGCATGCAGGGGATGCTTCTGGAGAAGTGCCTCGACATCGTGACCCACTGCGGCTGCGAGCACGGCTGCCCCTCCTGCGCCGGCCCCGTGGGCGAGATCGGCCCCGACGGCAAGGCCACCGCCGCCCGCATCCTGCGGGAGCTGCTGGAGAGGGTGGAGGGGTAATGTTGAAAAACGAAAACAGCCGCAAGGAAAACGCCCGCGAGACATCTTCCTCGCAGGACGTTCATCCGGCGCCCTTCCAACACAGATCGTTGCAGGAGCGCGCGGAAGCATATGGCGGTAAACTGCTCGTGTCCGGGGAGTATGACTGGGGAGAGCCCGTGGGGAGCGAAGAATGGTAATTGCATTTTGCAGTAGAAGCATCTCACGATGCAAAAGCCACCGTGCATCTTGAGTATGCGGTGGCCTTATCTTTTTGGCAGAAGACCGGCCCCTCTGTCGCTGCGGCGACATCTCCCCATCGGAGATGGGGAGATTGAGCTAAAGTGCAGTATCTAAAAACCTCCCCAGCTTGCTGGGGAGGGGGACCGCCGCCCTCGCGGGGCGGTGGTGGAAGGGCCGGTTTCCAGATAATGCATCTTATTCTGAAATGATACTATTAGTCGCTTTTCAAATATTGCATCTCTATTATTTGTTAGCTCCTGAATTATCGTTTTGCGTCTCTGCTGCATCAATGAATCGCACCTTATAATGCTTTCCAGATGCTTCACCCAATGCAACGATATTTCTTTCAATAATCATTTTTGCTCGTTCTTGAGCCTCAATAAATATCTTGCCGCCTTCGTGCAATAAACTGTTTTCCATATCTTCTTGCGCTTTTGCAAGAGCGTTTTTCCTATCTTCAACCGTTACATGATCATACAAAGGAATAAACCCCCAAAGGCTCGATTCGCTATCAATTCCATGGATAGAGCCTTCGTCTAAATCTTTGCTTAAAACAGTTGCAGCAGGAATCATCACAGTAATAACATTATCCTGATCTGGATCAGATACTTTAATCTTGTCCCCTTTTACTCCCACTCGTACAGAACCATCATATTCGACCCAGGTTTTTTTAGCGCCATATCCTACAAGATTCCCCGCCTTGCCCCATTCTCCAACATTATGATAAAAGCATTCAAGTGTTGCGAGCTCACAAATTCGCTGAATACCCGGTGTTGATATGTGTTTTTCCATAAAAGATTGTTGCTGTTCATTTTTGTTTATATATATGGCACATAAAAGAACATCAGCAATCAGCACCATCACCGTTACCAACTGCCGGGCAGAGAGCCTTTTCATTCTGCTTCACCACCTTGTACAGTATCAAATATGAATTCAAACGAATACTCTTTCATTACCGGTGAATACCATGCTTCGATAATTGACCGCAAGTTATCTTGGGCCACAGAAATGAGTTTAGAGGATTCATTTGCTTCGGCAAGAGCATCCTTTCGACATGATGCAACTATATCACTCATAAACAAATCATTTCTGTTTGGTATAATGCTAATAGAATCCACATCAACTAAAGGCGCATCAAGAGTAAGCTCTGGAAACATAAAAGTCACTTTTTTGTTTTCTTCATCGACAGAAAAGGCGATTTTCTCTGCATTTACGCTTACTTTTACGGTAGACTTATATAATACATTATAATCATGATCTCCGTTTTCTTTATACGCCTGTACTATTCCATTATATACGAAATCAGAAACAGAAAGCGCTGCTATCTTTTCCGTATTTATCAAATTTGAATAACTCTGTTTCTGAATAAATGGCAAACTATCTCCGCCTAAGAGATTCCACACGAGGAAGAGTAAAGCAATTATACCAAAGACTAATAAAGCATCTAAAATGTTTTTTTGCCAATCTCTTTTTTCAGTGTAGCTCTCCTCCATTTAATCGTCTCCTTTTATAACTCTCCGTTATCTTATCAGCGCTTACCGCCTTGTTAATAGTATATTACTCTTTCTCCACATGCTGTCAGGAGCATACACATAATAATCAGCATAAGGATCAGGAGAACTTTTTTCAGTATGTTCATTCGTACTGCCCCTTCTCTAAAACTACTGAGACCTCATCACTTGCATTTTACCACAAACAGCAATGGATTCAAAGGGACTTTTGCCCTGTTTGGGCATCCGATTTGAAAAACAAAGAAGTAAATCTCTTCTCTTTGGGATTATGTTATCTAAAGTGGACAATTTTCGTTTCGTTTTCTGCTATCCTTTCTGCGCAGTCAGCTGCAGAAAGGTGGGGTTTTCATGAAACAGAATCGATTTGTCAGAGTCGTTGCCAGTCTCCTGCTGCTCGCGGTGGTGTTCTGCTCAGTTCATGCCGCCGCCGAGGAAATCGACCTGTCAAAGCTAACCGACGACGAGATCTCGGTTCTCCATGATCAAGTCACCAAAGAGCTTGTCAAAAGGGGCATCGAGAAAACCGCAACACTTCCCAAGGGCGCCTATATCGCAGGCGTAGACATCCCGGCAGGAAAATATATGTTTACCTGCCTTGCAAAAGGGGAAGAATGGGGCAGCGTAACAATCTACTCTGAGCAAGGAAAAGGAAAGCAACTTATGTGGGAAGTTGTCTCTGCGCCGGGCGAGGGCGAGGAGCCTGAAACAATCTATATTACGCTTAACGAGGGGGACGAGCTGAAGTCCGGCGTCGCGTTCAGCCTCACGATCATGGCGGGCATCGTATTCCGCTAAGTCTTTAACCGGGCGCTGCTTTGCCGCAGCGCCTTTTCCTATCGCTAAAAAAACATGCGCTGTTATAGAGGCACTAAAAAGGAGGTTGTCATAATGCCCTATAGCAGCAAAGCATTTGGGATCGTCATCGCGCGACTCCGCATTCAGAAAATGCTCACCCAGGAGGAAGTCTCCGCCCTGTCCGGTGTTGCACGCAGCCATCTTGTGATGCTCGAAAACGGCCGTAAAACCGTTAGGCTCGACACGCTTTGGCGAATCGCGGATACCCTCGGTATCACCGCAAGCGAACTGATTAGACTTGTCGAAGAAGAGAATGCGAGATCAACCCCACGACAGAGCCGCCCGCATCCTGCGGGAGCTGCTGGAGAGGGTGGAGGGGTAAATTGAGGTTATCATCCTCTTGATTCAGGCAATCAAGAGATCTTAAAAGCCACCGCGTATTCGCAGTACGCAGTGGCTTTTCCAGAGGCTTAACCTGAACAGGTAAAGGCTCCGCAGAGATGCTACTCTCCCTGCCTTTATTATATCCGCCATTATCAGCCATGTCAAGCCTGCAAACCACCCTTTCAGCGAAACAAAACCCACCGGTCTGCGCCGATGGGTTTTTGCTTTGCCCCTTACGCCTCCAGCCCCTCAAACGTCCGGCACCAGGTGTATTTGCTCACCGCGGAGTGGATGGCGTTGCCGGTGTAGGTGGAGAGGAGATCGCGGAGGTAGGGCGGGAGGGAGCGGTTGTACTTGACCTCCAGGATCGTCTCGTCGTGCTCGAAGGGGGCGACGGTCGGGACGCGGGGGTTGAAAAGGTCGGTGGAGCGCAGGCCGGAGCGCAGATGCTTGTCGAGGGTGATGCGCACCTCCTCCGCGTCGTGCAGATAGGCCTCGCGCACATAGTCCACCAGCACCACGGGGCGCAGCAGATGGATCGTCATCTCGCGGAAGACGTCGTTGAGCAGGCCGGAGCGGGTGCGCTCCAGGCCGGCGGGGTCGCCGGCCATCAGCTGCTCGCACAGGTCGCGCGGGATGGAGATGGAGCGCTTGGAGATCAGGGAGCCGATCTTGGTCTTGCACTCCAGCTTGATCACCCGGTCGGAGTAGTTATAGATCCGGATGCGGTACTTGTCGCGGTTTTGCACGCCGTCGAGCTTGTCGTAGAGCGCGTCGTTGAAGACCGTATCGAAGTAGAGCGAGCGGATGGCGTACTCGTTGCGCTCATCCCCGTTGGGGTCCCTGCGCAGGACGCGGTCCAGGGCGCGGGAGAGCACATACTCCTGCTGCGGGCTGATGATGAACTTCAGCTCGTGCCGCAGCGGCAGTGTCGTGGCCATTACGCGCCCGCCTCCGTCTGGCAGGCCACAAGGGTGGCGTCGTAGACGCCCTCGATGTTCAGGACGCTGGCCACCAGGCTCTGCTTGTCGTCCAGGCGGACCTCCACGGTCATCTCCGCGCCGTTGCGGGTGACGGTCTTGGAGCGCAGGCGGCGGTACTTCACCATCGCCCGCAGGAGCTGCTGGATGTCGCCCTCCGCCGCCTCGTCATAGTGCACGACCAGCAGATAGGCCGCGTTGTTGGAGAGCTTGAGGAAGGTCAGGAGGAACAGGATCACCGCGATGCCCAGCGCCACGGCGACGGCCGCCACATACAGCTCCGCGCCCAGCAGGATGCCCATGGTCAGGGCCCAGAACATGTAGGCCGTGTCCAGTGGCTCCTTCACCGCCGTGCGGAAGCGGACGATCGACAGCGCGCCCACCATGCCCATCGAGAGGGAGATGTCGCTCTTGATGCACATGACCACGGGCGTGGTGATCAGCGTCAGCATGATCAGCGTCAGGGAGAAGTTGGGGCTGTAGAGCACGCCGCGGTAGCAGCGCTTGTAGGTGAAGGCCACCAGCAGGCCCACCAGCAGGCCCATCGCCAGGGCGATGACCACCTTCATGGGCGTGAGCGCCTCGAACTGGGACTGGAAGTACTGGGCCAGGTTGGAGTCGTTCTTCAGCAGATCCTTGGTGCTGAGGGACTCGGCCAGGGCGGTGGAAAAGAACATGTGCGGACACTCCTTTTGTCAGGGTCGGCGCTGCGCGCGGAGGTGGGATCGTCGGGCGTCAGAAGGCGCCCTCGGCGAAGTCCGGCTGGGTGCCGAAGCCGTAGTCCAGCATCTGCTGGTTGGTGAGATTGAAGCCGTCGCGGATCAGCTCCCAGAGGTTGTGGGGACGCTTGCGGCAGACGTTCCGCAGCCGCTCCACGCGGGTCTCCCAGTAGCGGTAGGCGCCGTCGGCGGTGGTGGGCGCGTCGGAGACAACCATCTTGTCGTTCTCCGGGCCCCACCGGGCCCAGTGCAGGGTCATCTCCGGCTTGATCTGCTCCACCATCGGCTCCAGGATCTCCAGCATCCGCTCGCTGGTGAAGAAGTTGAACACATCCGCCAGCTTCCGCAGGAACATGTCCCGGTACTGCGGCACGCTCAGCAGGGTCATGAAGACCGTGTTGTCGATCTTCTTCTGGCCCATGCCCTCCTTCTTGGTGTAGCTCCAGGGGGAGTTCCAGTTGGAGGTGTACATGCCGTAGTCCACGTCGTAGAGGATCCAGCGCCACTTGTTCCCCTCGCCGCGCAGGCGGTAGAAGCGCGTGTTGCCGATGTCGGAGTTGCCGAAGTACATCTCCAGGGCCATGTACTCGAAATGGTTGGCCA
Source organism: uncultured Clostridia bacterium (assembly GCA_947165425.1). GTDB lineage: Bacteria > Bacillota > Clostridia > Christensenellales > Aristaeellaceae > RUG11272. The sequence continues at coordinate 64,203 of CAMVAJ010000003.1, read as the reverse complement.
CGTCCACGTTGTCCAGCAGATACTGCAGGTCGTCGGCGTTCTTGGCGGGGTTGGACTTTTTCAGCTTCGCCGTGAAGGCCTGCCAGGCCTTGCGGTCGGCGCGGACGCCCTCCTTGACCGTGCCGGAGGCCTGCAGGATCTGCATCTCGGGCACCGCGGAGAGGTCGTAGCCCTCGTGCTGGGCGACCATGAAGCGGTCCACCCGCTCGCGCAGGTTCATGTGGCCCCAGTAGATGCCGTTCAGGTAGACCACCACCGGCTTCCACGCCTGGTGGATCACCGGGAGCGTGTCCTCCGGGTAGTCCACCGTGGCCTGGTAGGCGTCGATCAGCCGGGACTGGAAGCCGTCCTGCAGGCGGGTCCACATGCTGTCGTTGCCGGAGTTGCGCAGGACGAAGGACTTGTACTCCGTCCAGGGCCGGTCCTCGAAGAGGGCGGCGCTGAAGAGCTTGGTCCCATAGAGGGACTTGGCCCGGAATTTCATGCTCTTCTGGGGCATGTCGAGGGAGAAGTCGCCCATGAGCTTGTAGCCCGCGTCCTGGTTCAGGATCGTGGTGCCGTCCAGGCCGTAATACTCCACGTGCACGTTCCGGTAGAAGGCCTTGCCGAACTCCCGGTAGACCGTGTTCTTGAAGGGCAGGATGCCCGGCCCCTCCTTGACCATGTTCGGCCCCGCGGCCAGCATGCCGTCCGTCTCGTTCCAGAGCAGCTCCGGGTCCGTGATCAGCGAGAACACCGGCAGCGTGTGGTAGGCGTTGACGAAGAAGGTGCCGGAGAGGATCTCGCTGGCGTAGACCAGCGGATCGCTGGAGAAGGCGCGGGCCCGCAGGATGCCCGTGAAGTTCATCTCGATGATCTCGCCCTGGTAGATCGGGGAGTCCAGCGTGGGCACCGAGCCGTCGGTAGTGTAGTGGATGCTCAGCCCCTCGGGGGCGGTGAAGCCGGTGTAGACCGTGGAGTAGTACAGGCCCGGCTCCTCGGTGAAGGCGGGCTTGGCCGCATAGCCCTTGAAGCCGCCGATGTTCGCCGCGAAGGGCGTCGGGGCGTCATAATAAAAAAAGCCGGAAGTGCCCAGGGTGCGCCCATAGGACACGTTGGTCGGAACGGCAGGCATGGTCAGCTTGTCGATCACCCTGCCGTCCGGGTCGCAGAGGCATACGGTCTCCCCGCCCGCCCGGCGGATCTTGAAATTGGTGTGCAGCTCGCCCACGACGCTCTTCTCGCTCAGGCCGTCGCAGTAGACGAGCATGTACGCGCCGGGGGTGATCACCGTGCCCGCCGGGAACTGCCAGCGGCGCGGCCTCCCGATATTGTCGGAGAGGCCGTAGCCGCTGAGGTTCACCGGCTCGGCGCCGGCGTTGTACAGCTCCACCCAGTCGCAGTAGCCGACGCTCTCCTTCGTCGCCGTGGTGTCGTTGGAGGCCATGACCTCCGAGAGGTAGACGCCGAGGCGGTTGCGGCGGCGCAGATCCATGTCCGCCCCGCCGATGTCGGCGTTGTCCCGGCCCGGGGTCGTCATCAGGTGGACGGTGAAGATCCCGTTGGGATCCCGGGCCCAGGAGGCGTCCTCGGGCAGGTTGTCCACCGTCGTCCGGTCCACCACGCGGCCCCGCGCGTCCGAGAGGACAATGGTGTCGTGCTCGGCGCTCAGGCGGAAGTTCGCGTGGGGGATCACCGTGGCGTCCGCCCGGCGGTCCTTGCCGGAGCAGAAGACGATATAGTAGCTGTGGGGCGCCACCACCGCCCCGTCCGGGAAGCGCCATTTCAGCGGCTTGTTCTCCCGGTCGGAGAGGGCGTAGTTGTCCAGATACACCACCTCGCCGGTGGCGTTGTAGAGCTCGATCCAGTCGGAGAACTCCCCATCCTCGTCGGTCAGGCCGGACTTGGCGTCCGCACAGACCTCGTTGATGATCAGCGCCCCGTCGTGCACCATCGTGTCGGTGCGGTAGGCGGTGTTGCCCTCCTCGCTGTTGGCGTAGCCCGGGGAGAAGTAGGCGACCTCCCGCCAGGCGCCGTCCGAGAGCAGCGACCAGGAGGTGTCCGAGCCCAGGATGCCGTAGGCCACCTGGTCGATCAGGAAGGCGTTCGGGTCGTAGAGGTAGACCGTCTCGCCCACGGAGGAGAGCTTGAATTTCGCGTGGAAGGGCTTGCCGCTCTCCACCTGGTTGCTGTTGTCGCAGAAGACGATCACCCGGCCGTCCGGCTGCAGGGTCATGGCGGGGAAGAGGAAGCGGATGGAATCCCCCCGGTCGCTCAGGCCGACGCCCTTCATGTCGATGGGCTCGTCCCCGCTGTTCCAGATCTCCACCCAGTCGCCGAAGTTGCCGCTCTCGTCGGGCACCGCCGTATGGTTGGATGGCATGATCTCGCTGATTTTCAGCGCCTGGTAGGCGCTGAGCTGCGCCGCGCCATCCTCCAGGTCCACCGCGCCGTTGGCGTTGGCGAGGGTGTGCAGCGCCCGGGTCTGCGGCTCCCACGGGGTCACCAGCACGAGCAGCGCCAGGGCGGCCCCCATCACAATCAGTGCAAAAACGATCTTGGCGCGGCTGCGTCTGCGGCTGCGCTGGCGCGCGTCCGGCGCGTCGGCCAGCTCCGCGCCCTGCAGCCGCCTGCTGCGGCGTTCGCTCATGCGGTCACCTCCTTCTCGGACGGCATCGGCGCCGTCCAACCTGCATTATATGATAGAAAACGGGAAATAGCAAGCGTCGGCGAAACCGGCGGTCAGCGCGCCTTGCGCTCCGCGGCGGAGGCGATCATGCTCCGGGCATGGGAGAGGGCGCTCTCCATGCTGCCGTCGGCGCCGCCGAGCATCCGGGCGACCTCCGCGGCGTGGGCCTCGGCGTCGAGGCGCTGCACCCTCGTGTAGGTGCGGCCGTCCACGACCTCCTTGCGCACCAGCAGCGGGACGTCCGCCATCGCGGCCAGCTGGGGCAGGTGGGTCACGCAGAGCACCTGTCTCGTGGCGGCGATGTTGGCCATCTTCTCCGCCACGGCCTGGGCGACCCGGCCGGAGATGCCGGTGTCGATCTCGTCGAAGACCATGCAGTCCACGCCCGCGTGGCTGGCCTCCATGTTTTTCAGCGCCAGCATCAGCCGGGAGAGCTCGCCGCCGGAGGCGATCTTCGCCAGGGGGCGCAGGGGCTCGCCGGGGTTGGGGGAGATCATGAAGGAGACCTCATCGTCGCCCGTGGGGCGGGGCATCCTCGCCTTCTCCGGCTTCGGGGCGAACACCGCCCGCAGCACCGTCCGCTCCATCCCCAGGTCCCGCAGCTGCGCCTCCATGCCGCGTTCAAAGCGCTCCGCCAGCGCGGTCCTGCTCTCGGTGAGCGCCTTCGCGGCCTGCCGGTAGCGGGCGAGGCGTTTTTTGTCCTCCGCGCCGAGGCTGTGCAGTTCCCCGTCCATCGAGGCGAAGCGCTCCAGCTCCCCGCGCATCTCCTCCGCCCGCCGGAGCAGGCCGGGGATGTCCGCGCCATACCGGCGCGTCAGCCGGGCGATCAGCTGCAGGCGGCTCTCCACCTCCTCCGCCCGGCGCGGGTCGAACAGGCCGTTCTCCAGCAGGCCCGCCAGCTCGTAGCTGATCTCCTCCAGCTCGTAGTAGGCGCTCTGCAGCCGACCCGAGAGGGACTGGTATTTCTCCCCCAGGGACGCGATCTGCCCCAGCGCGTCCGCCGCGGGCTTGAGCTTGGTCAGCACCGGCTCCAGGTCGCCCTCCGCGATGGCGCCGTAGGCCAGCCGGAGCGCGGCGGCGATCTTCTCCGCGTGGCGGAGCTCGTCCCGCTCCCGGGTCAGCTTCTCCTCCTCGCCCGCCTGCAGCTTCGCGGCGTCCAGCTCCGCCAGGTCCTCGGTCAGCTCGGCCATGCGGGCCTGCCGCTGCTCGTTCTCGCGCACCAGCTTCGCGTAGCGCCGGTGGCAGTCCAGGAAGTCGGCGCAGGCCTGGGCCGTCTCCCGCAGCAGCGCCTGGTGCGCCGCGTCCCCGGCGCTGTCCAGGAGCGAGAGGTGGTACCGGTCGTCCATCAGGAAGCGGGTCTCGTGCTGGCCGTGCACGTCCATCAGCAGGGCCGCTATCTCCCGTAGGGAGGCCAGGGGCGTCACCACGCCGCCAATGCGGCAGAGGGTCTTCCCGGAGGCGGTCAGCTCCCGCCAGAGGATCAGCGGCTCCCCCGGCTCCCCCAGGCCCTGCTCCGCCAGCCAGGCCTGGGCCGCCGGGTTCCCGGAGACGTCAAAAACCGCCTCCACGGAGGCGCGCTCCGCGCCGGTGCGGATCAGGCCCCGGTCACTCCGCCCGCCCAGCGCCAGGTTGACCGCGTCCACAACGATGGACTTGCCCGCGCCGGTCTCGCCGGTCAGGGTGTGCAGGCCACGCCCGAACGGGATGGTCAGCTCCTCGATCAGCGCAATATTGCGGATGGTCAGACTTTGCAGCATCTGTGCCCCTCCTGTGGCGAATCCGAATCACGCCATGGTCACTTGATCAGCTTCTGCAGCCGCTGGGCCAGGTCCGGGGCCTCCTGCACCGAGCGGGCGATCACCAGGACCGTGTTGTCTCCGGCGATGGTGCCTAAAATCTCCGGCCACTCCAGGGAGTCGAGGGCCTCGCCGGCCACGTTCGCGGAGCCGGAGAGCGTCCGCACCACCAGCAGGTTCTCCGAGCGGCCCACCGAGAGCACCGACTCGCGCAGCATCCGGTGGAAGCGGCCTGTGACCGAGTGCTCCTCCGCCTCGGGCTTGACGTAGCGCGTGCCGTACTCCCCGGTGCGCTTGACCAGGTGCAGCTCGCGGATATCCCGGGAGACCGTCGCCTGGGTCACCTGGATGTCCATCGCCCGGAGCGCGTCCACGAGATCCTCCTGGGTGCCGATCCCCCGCTCCGCGATCAGGCTGAGGATGGTCTTCTGCCGCTGCGTCTTGTCCATGGCTTGTTCTCCTTTCCTGCTGAATGAGCTCCGGTCATCTGCTCCACTCCGTCAGCTTCTGGTGGACCAGATCGAAAAAGCCGATCTCCCGCATCCGCACCAGGCGCACCGCCCGGCCGCTCTTGCGGATCACGATCCGCCCGCCCTGGGTCAGGGTCGCCTTGCCCTGGCCGTCGATCTGCAGCGAGGCCTCCATCGGCTCGCCGCCCCGCAGGGTCAGGGTGATCTCGCTCCCGCCCGGCACCACGAAGGGCCGGTGCTGCAGGCTGTGGGCGCAGATCGGCGTGACCACCATGCCGTCCACGCCGGGGGTGATGATGGGCCCGCCCGCGGAGAGGGAATACCCCGTGGAGCCCGTCGGCGTGGCGACGATCAGGCCGTCGGCGCGGTAGTCCTCCGCCCAGCTGCCGTCCACCGAGATGGTCAGGCGGATGAGCCGGGCGTAGCCGCCGCGGGTGAGCACGGCGTCGTTGAGGGCCAGATAGCGCTGGTCGTTCAGCGAGACCTCCAGCAGGCTCCGCCGCTCCTCGCGCCAGTCGCCCGCGGTCAGGCGGGCCAGCGCGGTCTCCAGCGCCTCGGGCTCGACCTCGGCCAGAAAGCCCGTGTTCCCCAGGTTGACCCCCAGCAGCGGCACGTCGAGGCGCACGGCCTCCTGCGCGGCGCGCAGCACCGTCCCGTCGCCGCCCAGGGCGATCAGCAGCTCCGGCGCGCCGCCGTCGTCGTCCCCCCGGCCCACCAGGGCCGCCAGGGGCGCCTCGCAGCTGAAGGGGATGCCCCGCTCCGCGAGCCACGCCGCCGTGCGGCGGGCCGTCTCCACCGCCGCCGTCTTGTCCGCCGGCGCGATCAGCCGATAACGCATGGATCCCCCTCCCGCCTCGCCGGGCGCTCGTCCGCCCGCGTGTATATTCGTCGGAATTATACCACAGCCCCGGGAGGGACGCAAGCGGATGAAAAGCGCGGGCCTCATCCGGCATCGCCCTCCGCCATATAAACATCGTACAACGTACTATGAACCCTCTCCGTCGCTCCGGGTACCGGACCTCATCCACCGCTGCGGCGGTCCCCCTTCCCCTAAAGGGGAAGGTTGGGCTTTGCACCGTTGCTCAGTGGATAGATTCCATCAATGAAGACCCTGCGATTGCTTCCAAAAGGCGCAGTAATCAAAAACCTTCCCCTTCAGGGGAAGGGGGACCATCGCCCTCCGCGGGGCGATGGTGGATGAGGTTTTTGGCCCACAGCGTTTGGATAAAACTCAAAGCATTGCATGCTATGAACGGAATCGGGACAGTGGTAAGGATCTGTTTTTACTTGTGATACCTCTCCCCCGCCGAGATCCGGGCGCAGCGGTAGAGCTGCTCCAGCAGCATCACGCGGGCCAGCTGGTGGGGAAAGGTCATCGGGGACATGGACAGCTCCTCGTCCGCCCGGGCGATGACCTCCGGCGAGAGGCCCAGGGAGCCGCCGATGACGAAGACCTTCTCCCCCGGGACCCGCAGGGTCAGCTCGTCTAAATGCCGGGCCAGCGCGGGGGACTCCCAGCGCCTCCCCGGGATCGTCAGAGCGATCACATAGTCGCCGGGGCGGATGGCCTTCAGGATCGCCTCGCCCTCCCGGCGGCGCACCTGCTCCTCCAGGGCTGCGGAGCCGCCCTCCGGCTCGGCCAGGTCGGGCAGTTCCACCTCCCGGTAGCGCCCGTAGCGGCTCAGCCGCTTGAGATACTCGTCCGCCATGGCGCGGTAGGGCTTCTCCCGGAGCTTTCCCACCGAGATCAGGGTCGCGTTCATCTCTCCACCTCCGGCAGCCTGGCCCGCAGGGGCATCTCCAGCCGCGCCTCCACATACTGGCGCATCACGCTCAGGGGCGGCGTCCGCTCCGCGTCGGCCAGCCACTGGGAGGCGGGCGTCTCCTCCGCGTGCCGCAGAAAGCGCCGCTCGGCGGGGAGCAGGCGGGGGAGGCCCTCGGCGCCGTGGTCGGCGCAGACAAGCCCGCCCTCGCGCAGGTCGAAGCAGGCGGCCTCCCCGTCCTCGACCCGCCGGCCGCAGCGGATGCAGTGCCGCAGGCGCGGCCGCATGCCCTGGCAGGCGGCGTAGTTGTGCAGAAAGCCCGTCACCAGCCCCTCCCAGGGCTGGTCGGTGAAGGCGAGGCGCGAGAGCGTGTGCAGCAGCAGCATGAAGAGATCCTGCTCCTGCGCGCCGGGCTGCACCGCCGCCTCGCACAGGGCCAGCAGATACACCCCGCAGGTCAGCCGGTCGAAGTCGCTCCGCAGCGGATAGAAGCTCTCGATGGGCGTGAAGCCGATCACCGTGGCCCGCCCGTTCTTCTCGAACAGCTCATAGTCGCCCAGAGAGAAGAGCTCGCTGGCGCTGAGCAGATGGGATTTCGGCTTGCGGCAGCCGCGGGCCACGGCCTCCACCCGGCCCCGGGTGGGGCTGAAGAGCGTCAGCATCCGGTCCTGCTCGTGGTAGTTGGCGTAGCGCAGGACGATGGCCGTGTTGCTGGTCTGCTTCATGCGTCCTTCTCCCGGGCCGCCCGGCGCAGCGCGTCCAGCGCGTGCTTGACGGTCAGCTCCCGGATCCGCGCCCGGTCGCCGGTCAGGCGCAGGGGCACGGTCCAGGTCCTCTCCGCCGTAGCCAGGCCCAGGAAGACCGTGCCCACCGGGCGCTCCGGCGTGCCGCCGCCGGGGCCGGCCAGGCCGGTGGCGCTGACGGCGATGTCCACCCCCAGCCGCGCCCGCGCGCCCTCCGCCATGGCGGCGGCCACCTCGGCGCTCACCACGTTGCAGGTTTCGATCAGCTCCTCCGGCACCCCGGCCAGCATCGTCTTCGCCACGCTCTGGTAGGTCACCAGGCCGCCCCGCACCACGTCGGAGGCTCCGGAGACGTTCACCAGCGTCGCGGCGATGAGGCCGCCGGTCAGGCTCTCGCAGGTCGCCACGGTCCAGCCCCGCGCCTTCAGCGCCGCGATCACGCAGTCCGCCATGGTGAGGTCGATGTCGTCGGAGACGGCATAGACCTTGTCCCCGATGCGGCGGCGGACCTCCGCCTCCACCGGGGCCAGCAGGGCGCGGGCGTCCTGCTCCGTCTCCCCGGAGGCCGTCAGGCGCAGGGTCACCTCGCCGGTGGAGCAGTAGGGGCTCAGGCTCGGGTTGCCGCCCTCCTCCAGATCCCGCAGGAGGCTGTCCACCGTGGACTCGCCCATGCCGAAAATGTGGATGTAGCGGCTCACCAGCGTCTCCCGCCCGAAGCGCCGCAGGAAGGGCGCGGCGTAGCGGCGGAACATGGGCTGCAGCTCCCGGGGCGGGCCGGGGAAGTGGAGGATCCACTTGCCCTCCCCCGCGGGGACCGCCGCCCCCGGGGCGGTGCCGTAGTCGTTGGGGAAGAGCACGCTGTCCGCGGTAAAGCGGGCCTGGCTCAGGTTGTTCTCCGTCATGGGCCGGCCCATCCGGGCAAAGGCCTCCCGCACGGCGCGCTCCGCCTCCGGGAAGAGCACCAGCTCCTTCCCCAGCAGCTCCGCCGCCGCGTTCTTGGTCAGGTCGTCCACCGTGGGGCCCAGACCGCCGGTGGTCAGCACCGCGTCGGCGCGGTCCAGCGCCCGCCGCAGCTCCGTCTTCAGCCGCTCCGGGTTGTCCCCCACGACGGTGACGTGCCGCAGGGTGATGCCCAGCCCCGAGAGTTCCCGGGCCAGAAACTGGGCGTCCGTGTTGGCCACCTGCCCCATGAGCAGCTCCGTGCCCACGCATACGATTTCAGCAATCATCTGGTTCTCTTCTTCCTTTATAAGCAGTCTGGCTGGATGTCCTGGGATCAGAAACCATGATAGCATCCGGAAATGGGAAAGTCAAACGGAGAAAAACGGTCGAAAAATCAAGCGCAAAATTTTGCGACTGATTTTGCGTCCGTTTTTCGGACGATTTTTCCCTTTTCGTCCGCTCGAAAATCAGACGAAAACCCGCGGCGAAGGAAAACTCCCCCGCCGCGGCGGGGGAGAAAGGCGTCGCGCCGCGTCTCAGCGGGCGTTCATCACATCGTTCCAGAGAGGGTTGTAGAGGGAGTCCAGGAGCTCCGCGGGGATGTCGTGGTAGATCTCGCAGCGGTCCACGTCCTCGCCGGCGGGGTTCTGGATGTGGTTGCCGCTGTACTCCTCGCCCATGAGCTCGATCGCGCCGCTGTTGGGGGAGGAGTAGCCGATCTCCTCGCTGTTCATCTGGGCGATGTCGGGGCGGCACATGAAGTTGATGAACTCCAGGGCCAGGTCATAGTGGGGGGCCTGCTTGGGAATCATCATGTTGTCCACCCAGACGTTGCTGCCCTCCTGGGGGATGACATAGTCCAGCTTGTCGTTGCTCTCGGCGGCCACCCAGGCGTCGCCGGAGTAGACCACGGCCAGGGCGGCCTCGCCGCCGATCATGCGGTCCTTGGTCTCGTCCAGCTGGTAGGCGCGGACGATGCCCAGCTGCTTCTGCTCGATGAGCTTATCCGCCGCCGCGAAGAGCTCCTCCTCATCCGTGGAGCTCATGCTGTAGCCCAGCACCTTCAGGCCGATGCCCATGGTGTCCCGCAGGGAGTCCATCATGATCACGTTGTTGGCGTACTGGGGATCCCACAGGTCCGCCCAGCTGGTGACGGGGCCGGTCACCATGTCCTTGTTGTAGAGGATGCCCAGGGTGCCCCACATATAGGGCACGGAGTACTTGTTCTCGGGGTCATAGGCGGGGTTGCGCAGGTACTCCAGGGTGTACTCCGCGTTGGGGATGCGGGAGAAGTCCAGCTCCGCCGCCATGTCCTTGGCGATGATCCGCTCCACCATGTAGTCGGAGGGGAAGATCACGTCGAAGGCCGCGGGGCTGATCTCCAGCTCCTGCAGGAGGGACTCGTTGTCCATGGTGTAGATATATTCCACGTGAATGCCGGTCTCCTGCTCAAACAGCTCCAGCACGCTCTCGTCGATGTAGTCGTAGTAATTGCAGACGTAGAGCACTTTCTTGCCCTCCGCCGCGGACAGGCTGGGAACGCAGAAGCACAGCGCCAGCAGGATCAGCATCAGCTTTTTCATGGGACATACCTCCGTACTTGTTGTTTCCGTGTTTATTGCAGGGGGATCCTCCCCCGGGGCCACAATGGGAAAAGGCCGCTCAGCTGTCGGCGGAGACGGTGTGCTTGTTCACCGCCAGCAGCAGGATCAGCAGCACCACGAACATGGCGGTGGAGACGGCGTAGAAGGTGCCGTCCACGTGCCGCCGGGCGGCGGAGTAGATCAGCATCGACAGGTTCTGCACCTTGGAGCCCGCGGTGAAGTAGGAGATGGTGAAGTCGTCGATGGACAGGGTGAAGGCCAGCATCGCGCCGGTGACGATGCCCTGCCGGCACTCGGGGATGATCACGTGGCGCAGAGCGTAGCCCGGGGTGGCCCCCAGGTCCAGGGCGGCCTCGTAGGTGTGAGAGTTCATCTGCTTGAGCTTGGGCAGCACCGACAGGATCACATAGGGCGTGTCGAAGGTGATGTGGGCCAGGAGCATCGTGAAGTAGCCCCGGCTCCCGCCCCCGGCGACGAAGATGAACAGCAGCATCAGCGAGACGCCGGTGACGATGTCCGGCATCGTGTTGGGCAGGTTCGTCAGCGTCATCATCACGGACTGGGTGCGCTTCTTCATGCCGTAGATGCCGATGGCGCCCAGGGTCCCCAGGACGGTGGAGACCACCGTGGCGATCACCGCCACGGAGAGGGTGACCTGCAGGGCGGAGACGATGCTCTTCTCCTTGCCGCTGAAGAGGTTTTCATACCAGCGGAAGGTGAAGCCCTCCCACTTGGAGATGCTCAGGCCGCTGTTGAAGGACTGGATCATCATCACCGCGATGGGCAGATAGAGGAACAGGAGGATGATGATCAGATAGATCCACTTGAACAGGCGGGACGTCTTGGTCATCAGAGGCCACCCCCCTCATTGTTGGGATCCGCCTTGCGCAGGATCGTCAGGCTGATGAGGATCAGCACCATCATCACCAGGGACATGGCGCTGCCCATGTTCCAGTTGTTCTGCTTGGTGAAGGTCTGCTCGATCAGGTTGCCCAGCATCAGCCGCTTGGAGCCGCCCAGCATCACGTTCAGCGTGAAGGTGGTCACCGCGGGCATGAAGACCATCGTGATGCCGGAGACCACCCCGGGGATGGACAGGGGCATCGTGACCTTGATCAGGCTCCGGCCGGGGCTGGCCCCCAGGTCGGAGGAGGCCTCCAGCAGGGCGGGATCCAGCTTGGAGAGCACCGTGTAGATCGGGAAGATCATGAAGGGGAGGAAGTTGTAGACCATGCCGATGAGCACCGCCGTGGGGGTGTCCATCAGCTGCGCGTCGGCGAAGCCGATCAGCCGCAGGAAGTTGATCAGCGGCCCGTCGTCCACCATCAGGATGCGCATGGCGTAGGTGCGCAGGGTGACGTTCATCCACATGGGCACCACGAAGAGGATCACCAGGCTGGAGGCCCGCTTCATCCGCCGGTCCGCCATGAACAGGGCGGTGGGGTAGGCCAGCACCAGGCAGATCACCGTGCACAGGAAGGCCATCCACAGCGAGTACAGGAGCGGCTCCATGTTGCTCATGCCCCGGGCCGCCAGGCGCGCCTGGATCGCCGGGGAGGACGCGCCGGCCCGCCGGCTGTAGTTGGAGTCCCAGAAGTCCCGCAGGTTGTTCAGGGTGAAGTTCCCGCTGGCGTCCGTCAGGGCGTAGTAGACGATGATGATCAGCGGCACGATCGTGAAGATGATCATCCACAGCGTGTAGGGGGCCGCGAACAGGGAGCGCTTGACGCCCCGGTTCCGCCGCACGGAGACCACGACCATGGCCGCGAAGGCCGCGAGGCCCAGGCCCATCAGCACCCACGCCCACCAGGGGAGGGTTACGTCATACCTCACCGGTCTCCTCCTCCTTCCGGAAGCCCTCCATGGGCTTCATGATGTGGATGTTGAAGGGGACGATGGACAGGCCCACCCGGCTGCCCTGGGGCTGCATGGTGGTGGAGTGCACCTTGAAGGTGTAGGCGCCGGTGTCAATCATCATCTCGTAGTGGACACCCTTGAAGAGCACAGACTGGATCGTGCCCGTCAGCTGGCCCACGTCCTCGCCCACGAGCATCACGTCCTCGGGCCGGATCACCACGTCCACCGGGGCGTTCTCGCCAAAGCCGAAGTCCACGCACGGGAAGTCCTGTTCCGCGAAGCGCACCAGCTCGTCGTGGATCATGGTGCCCCGCAGGATGTTGCTCTCGCCGATGAAGTCCGCGACGAAGGCGTTGGCCGGCTCGTCGTAGATGTGCTTCGGATCGCCGATCTGCAGGATCTTGCCCTCCCGCATCACGACGATGGTGTCCGACATGGTCAGGGCCTCCTCCTGGTCGTGGGTGACGTAGAGGAAGGTGATGCCCAGCCGCTGCTGCATGCGCTTGAGCTCCAGCTGCATCTCCTTGCGCAGCTTCAGGTCCAGGGCGCCCAGGGGCTCGTCCAGCAGGAGGACCTCCGGCTCGTTGACCAGGGAGCGGGCGATGGCGACGCGCTGCTGCTGGCCGCCGGAGAGGGCGTCCGTCCGGCGCTTGCCGTAGCCCTTGAGGTTCACCAGCTCCAGCATGTAGTCCACCCGCCGGTCGATCTCCTTGCGGTCCATCTTCTTCAGCTTCAGGCCGAAGGCGATGTTGTCGTGGACGTTCAGATGGGGGAAGAGGGCGTACTTCTGGAACACCGTGTTCACCCGCCGCTTGTAGGGCGGGAGGGCGGAGATCTCCTGGCCCTCGAAGAAAACCTCTCCGGAGGAGGGGGTCTCGAAGCCGCCGATGATGCGCAGCGTCGTGGTCTTGCCGCATCCGGAGGGCCCCAGCAGGGTCACGAACTCCTTCTTGCGGATGTAGAGGTTGATGTCGTCCAGGACCTTGACGCCGTCGTATTCCTTGCTGATGTGCTTCAGGTCGATCAGATGCTCATTTTCCACCATGGTCCAGCCCTCCGGTCTGTTTTTTGTCTTCCGTTTCGCCCGTCAAAAGCTCGGCGGGGTGCAGACCCAGATGACTCTGGCCTTTGTCCTGCCCGCGTTTTTCAGGTAATGGGTCTCCCTGGGATGGATGCAGAAGGAGCCGCCGGGCTTGACCCGGGTCTTCTTCTCCCCTACCACGAGGTACACGCTGCCGGAGAGGACATAGCCGAACTCCTCGCCCTCGCCGGGCGGCACGGGCCAGCTCTCGCCGCCCTCCCCCAGCTCCACGAGGATCGGCTCCATGTCGTTCTTCTGCGCGTTGGGCACCAGCCAGGTCACCGAGCCGTGGAGAGTCTCCGTGTCCTCCTTGACAAAGAGATCCTGCGGCGCGAAGACGGTCTTCTCCCCGTCCTTGTCCGAGAAAAAGGCGGCCAGGCTCACGCCCAGGCACTCCAGCATATCCGTCAGCGTGGCGATGGAGGGGGAGGCCAGGTTCCGCTCCACCTGGGAGATGAAGCCCTTACTCAGCTCGCACCGGTCCGCCAGCTCCTCCTGGGTCAGGCCCCGCTGCTGCCGCAGCTGCCGGAGCTTCTCGCCGATATCCATGGTGATTCCTCCCCTCCCGCAATCTGACGCCTTTGTTTAGTTTTCCTAAACAGCCGGTGACATAGCCAGGTTTAGAAAAGCTAAACTTCAGGGCGCGGTTTATTAAACCACAAACCGCGGGCCCTGTCAATAGGCCTGTCAATAAAAACCAGAGCGGATTTCCGCTCTGGTCTGATTCTGTCGAAATTGTCACCGGATCGCACAAATGGCGATGAGCCTTTTCCCTCGCCCGCCGCGGGCGGCGGCGGGGGGCCGGCTTCGCGGCCCCTCAGGCCATCCCCTCAGTCATCTTTCGGCCGCCGAGGACGTGGAAGTGCAGATGCTTCACGCTCTGGCAGGCGTCGTCGCCGCAGTTGGACACGACCCGGAAGCCGCCCTCAAGGCCCTCCTGCGCGGCCACGGCGGCGCAGGCCCGCAGGCAGGCGGCCAGCTCCGCGTCGGTCAGGCCGTCCGCCCCCGCCAGGGAGGGCACGTGCTTCTTCGGCACCACCAGCACGTGGGTCGGGGCCATCGGCGCGATGTCGCGGAAGGCGTAGACCTGGTCGTTCTCGTAGGCCTTGGCCGAGGGGATCTCCCCCGCGATGATTTTGCAGAACAGGCAGTCGGACATTTTTCTTTCGCTCCTTTTTTTGATTTGGATTCTGATACAGCTATCTATTCCATTATGCTATGGAACCTCGCCACCGCAAGCGGCCTGCTGCGGCTTTCGGTAACTCTTAGCCCAGTCTCCCCTGAAAGGGGAGATGTCGCCGCAGCGACAGAGAGGTTCCCGTTGGCGGCAGTACAAGTTTTTTCACGTTTCACCGTCTGCCCGGGTAAAGAAACCTCTCCACCGCAAGCGGTCCCCCTCCCCTTTCAGGGGAGGCTTTAAAGAAGCTTCACGGCACCAGCTCCCCGCCCTCGTCCACGGGCTCCTCCCCGGTCTCGGGCTCGGGCATGGGGGGCAGCTCCTCCAGGGAGGAGATGCCGAAGTGGCTCAGAAACTGGTCGGTGGTGCCGTAGAGGATCGGGCGGCCCAGGGCCTCCTTGCGGCCCACCTCCTCGATCATCCCCTTGGCGCAGAGGGTCTGCACCGAGTAGTCGCAGCGGACGCCGCGGATCTGCTCGATCTCGGCCTTGGTCACCGGCTGGCGGTAGGCGACGACGGCGAGGGTCTCCATCATCGCCTGGCTCAGGGATTGCTTCTGCACCGGCTGCAGCAGGCGCACCACGTCCTGGGCGTAGAGGGGCCGCGTGGTCAGCTGTGCGTGCTCCCCGAAGAGGCGCAGCATCAGCCCCCGCTGCTGGAAGTCGTACTCGTCCCGCAGCTGCTTGAGGGCCTGGTTCAGCTCCCGCCGGTCCACGTCCAGCGCCCGGGCCAGGTCGCGGATAGCCACGGCCTCCCCCGCGACGTAGAGCACGGCCTCGATCCGCCCGGTCAGCGTCCCCTCGTAGGTCTGCTCGGCGGCTTCATGGTTCATCTGTGTCATCGCTTGTCTCCTTTGCGTCCACCCTGCGCCCGCTGCCGGGCCGGAGCACGATCTCCCCGTAGGTGTCCTCCTGCTCCACCACCGCCTGTCCCAGGCGCATCAGCTCCAGCAGCGCCAGGAAGAGGGTGACGACCTCCTCCTTCGTCGGCGCGGCGGAGAAGGCCTCCTCGAAGCGGAGCTGCCCCTGCTTTTTCAGCCCATGCAGGAGCGTGACCATGCACTCCCGGACGCTGTGCTCGTCGCGGCGGATGTCCCGGGCGGCGTAGTGGTTCTTCTCCTGCAGCTCCTCGGCCGAGGGCTTGCGGGCCAGGATCCGCCGCAGGGCCTCCGTCAGGCCCTCCATCGTCAGGCCCACCAGCTCCACCTCCGGCGGAGGCAGGGGGAATTCGTCCGGGAGCTTGGTGAAGAGGGCCTTCGCGGCGTTCTCAAAGCCCTGCATCGCGACGGCGGTCTCCTTGAAGCGCCTGTACTCCTCCAGGCGTCGGATCAGCTCCGCCTCCGGGTCCTCCTCCCCCTCCTCGGGGGCCGGGGGCCGGGGGAGCATCGCGCGGCTCTTGATCTCCAGGAGGGTCGCCGCCATCACCAGGAACTCGCTGGCGTCGTCCATGTCCAGGTCCGGCGCGCTCCGCACGGCGGCGATGTACTGGTCCGTGATCTCGCTGACGAAGATGTCCCGGATGTCGATCTGCGCCTTGGTCACCAGGTGCAGCAGCAGATCCAGCGGGCCGTCAAAGTCCTTGAGCTGAAATGTCATTGCCATCTTGTCTGTATCCTCACGCCGCGCCGGTGATCAGCAGGAACAGCTTCAGCACGCCGCCGTAGATCGCCTCGTTCACCGTGTAGAGCAGGTCGGAGAGAACCCCGGCGTAGAGCAGGCCCATCAGCACGAGCATGGCGATCCGGTAGGTCTGGGCGTTGAGCTGGAGCTTTCCCTTCAGCAGGATATCGTTGAAGATGTGGAAGCCGTCCAGCGGCGGCACGGGCAGGAAGTTGAACACCGCCAGGCTCAGGTTCATCGTGCACATCAGCAGCAGGAAGCGCTGGACGTAGACTAGCCAGGGGTTGGCCATGAAATCGGCGAAGGTCTCCGCGTCCCCCGCGTAGGCGATCCAGCTGGGGATCGAGCCGGCGTAGGGGGAGAGGAGCTGATCCATCGCGCGGCTGTCCGCGAAGCGCTGATAGACCGTATCCGTCCACATGAAGCGGTTCACGCCCACGGCCAGCGCCAGGCAGAGCAGGAAGAGGGAGAAATTCACGGTGATGCCCGCGATAGAGACCAGGAAGTCGTCCCGCCGGTAGTTGCGGAAATTGCGCGGGTTGATCGGCACCGGCTTGGCGTAGCCGAAGCCGAAGAGCAGCATCATGACCGTGCCGATGGGGTCCAGGTGCTTGCGCGGGTCGAGGGTCAGCCGCCCGAGCATCTTCGCGGTCGGGTCGCCGCAGCGGTAGGCCACGTAGGCGTGACCGCACTCGTGGAGGATCAGGCTCAGCAGCAGCACGACCACATAGTAGGCCAGATAGACCACGAAGCCCAGCGGGTCCGTGCGGAGCATCTGCAGATAGGATTGGAGACGATACAGCATGGAGAGGCCCCCTTGTCACTCAGTCGATGATGGTCAGCTCGCGCCGGTCCGCGTCGAGGCGGTATCTCCGCCCGAAGCAGAGCGTGCCCTGGTCCCCGGTGTGGCCGGCCTGCAGGCCCGCCAGCACCGGCACCCGCACCCGCTCCGCCATCTGCGCGAGGATCTCGTCGACCGTGAAGCAGTGGGCATGATCGTACTCCTCCTCGCATTTCGTGAAGCCGCCGAGCACGATCCCCGCGCAGCGGTCCAGCTTCCCCGCGTTCTGCAGCTGCCAGAGGAACTCGTCCACCCGGTAGCTGTACTCGCCCACCTCCTCGATGAAGAGGAGCTTGCCCTCGGTGTCGAGGTCGTAGGGCGTGCCGCAGCCCGCTGCCAGCAGCGAGAGGTTGCCGCCGACGAGGACGCCCTCCGCCGCGCCGGGGCGCAGGGCCCGCAGCGGCTCGCCGTTCAGGTTGCGCCACACGCGCTCCGGCTCCCCCGCCAGGGCGGCCAGGAGACTCGGGCGGCTGGCCTCGAAGATGCGGCCCCCGTTGGGCATCGGCCCGTGGAAGGTGGCCAGGCCCGCCCGCTGGTGCAGCGCCATGTGCAGCGCCGTGATGTCCGAGAAGCCGACGAAGGCCTTCGGGTGGGCGGCGGCGTTGGCCCAGTCCATGCCCGGCAGCATCCGGCACACGCCGTAGCCGCCCTTGAGGCACCAGATGCCGTCCACGGACTCATCCGCGAAGGCGCGGTTGAGCGCGGCGGCCCGCTCCGCGTCCGTGCCGGAGAGGAAGCCGAACTGCTTCGCGCAGGTCTCGTCCACCCGGACCTGAAAGCCCAGCTCCCGCAGGAGCTGCGCGGCCTCGTCCACGGTCTGCCGCGGGTGATCGTCGTGGACCGCGCCGGACACGCCCACCATGGCGACGGTGTCGCCGGGGAGAAGGGGCTTGGGATGCTGAATCTGCATAACATTCATTCCTTTTTGCTCTGCGTTTTTCGCTTCACTTATCTGGTATTGGATGACTCCTTCTCACTGTTTCCGTCCAGGAGCCGCTGAACTTCAAGGTCAAAATCCGAAACGATGCGCTGCGTCGGATTAAAAATGAGGTATTCAGCCTTCGCCTTTTCCACCGCCTGAGCATGGCTTACCCTGCCCCTGTCCGGGAGTATATCATAGCGGTTAAAGCTCAGAAATGCGTTTACGCTCTCCGCAAACTCCGCCATTGTAAATGTGTTTTCTCTTTCAATCAAGCCCTCAATATAGTCGAAGTAAGCTGATACCGCCCGCTCCAGCTGATGGATCTGCTGCGCCGTGAGATAGTTCTTCGTTATGACAACATCCGATTGGAGAATGCGGCCCTCCGGCGCGTTTTTCCATGTGGTCAGGCCCATATGGGCCGCGTTATGGTCTGCCCCGTCATAAATGATTTCTGCCGCCGTCGCATGTGTGATGGCATAATGAAACTTATTCTGGATCATTGCGTAGAAAGACCGCGTGATGTCCGAATCCTTGTCATAATCTATGCTGCACTCGGCAAAAATATCCGTCACCTGCTGCCATATCCGGCGCTCGCTGGATCTGATTGAGCGTACCCGTTCCAGCAGTTCCCGGAAATAGTCTGAATTAAAGATAGACTGTCCCTGCTTCAGGCGCTCATCATCTAACACAAATCCCTTTTGCATGTATTCCCGCAGCACTCCGGTTGCCCAGATGCGAAACTGAGTGGCTCTGCGAGAGTTGACACGATAGCCGACCGAAATGATGGCATCGAGATTGTACAGGGTGGTTTCGTGCACTTGCGTTCTGTCGGAAAGCGCTCCGTGGGGAGTGGGTATTTCCATTTTGGAAACAACCACTTTTTCCTGCAATTCCCCTTCTTGGAAAATATGTTTCAAATGCTTGCTGATGGCGGGTGTCTGCACGCCGAACAGCTCCGCCATGGCCTTTTGTGTCAGCCATAAGGTCTCGTCTTTGACCAATGCGTTGACGGATACGTTCTCGGACGCTGTCTGATACAGGACAAACTGGAACTGCCGGTTCTGTTTCATGGCGTATCAGCGCTCCGTTCCAACAGCTGCAGCACGCACGCGACCTGCATCTCGATCCCCAGGGGGATCACCGCCTCGTCCACGTGGAAGGTGGGGGTGTGCAGGGCCGTGCCCACGCCGCAGCCCAGATCGTAGTAGACGCCAGGGGTCTCCTTCAGGAAGTAGGAGAAGCTCTCCACCCCGAGGCTCGGGGCCGGCTGGAGCACCATCCGCTCCCGGCCCAAGATGCGCTCCGCCTGGGCCGCCACGGTCTCATAGAGCGCGGGCTCGTTGTAGACCGGCCGGTAGCTGGGGAAGACCTCGAGCGCCGCCCGCGCGCCCATCGCCGCCGCGACGCCCTCCGCCGTCCGCCGGATCCGCTCCAGCAGGAAGGTCTCCGTCTCCGGCGTCAGGGTGCGCAGCGTGCCGCGTAGCGTCACCTCGCCGCAGACGATGTTCTCCGCCGTGCCGCCTCGGATCACGCCGAAGGTCAGCACCGCCGGCTCGAAGGGGGAGATGCTGCGGCTGATCAGCGTCTGCAGGGCGCTGACCACCTGGGCCGTCACCACGATGGCGTCCACGCCCCGCTGGGGGTAGGCGCCGTGGCAGGCGGAGCCGGTGACCGTCAGGCACAGCTCGTCGCTGGAGCCGCTGGTGAAGCCGGGCCGGGCGTAGAAGGTGCCGGTGGGGTAGTTCGGGTTCATATGCTGGCCGAGCACCGCGTCCACGGGCGGGTTCCGCATGCAGCCCTGCGCCACCATGCGCTGGCCGCCGCCCACGGTCTCCTCCTCGGACTCGAAGAGCCACTTGACCGTCCCGTGCCAGCTGTCCCGGTGCGCGCTGAACCAGGCCGCCGAGCCCAGCGCCAGCGCCAGGTGGACGTCGTGGCCGCAGGCGTGCATCACGCCCGGGTTCTCCGAGGCGAAGGGCAGCCCGGTCTCTTCGGCGATGGGCAGGGCGTCCATGTCGGCCCGGATCGCCACGCAGGGGCCCTCCCCGCTGCGCATAACGCCCATCACGCTCTGGCAGTCCTCAAAGAGATGAACCTCGATGCCCAGGGCTGTCAGCTCCCGGACGACGCGCGCCCGGGTCTCGCGCTCCTCTCCGGAGCGCTCCGGGTGGGCGTGGAATTCCCGCCGCAGCGCCACCGCATGGGGCAGCAGGGGTTCGATCGTCTCCCTCAGCCGGGTCAGATCCATTCGTCGTTCGCCTCCTCGGGGCTGAAATAATCATACACAGTACAGAGATATCTATTCTGACAAAGCGTAATCTGTTTGCAGGAAACCGCCCTGCGCGAGCATATCCCACGCGGCGACCCGCCTGCCGCCCTTGAAATACTTCCGCACGGGACGGCGGGAGAGGATCGTCAGGCACTCGTTCCGGTTGGTATGCGCCCAGCCGGCCATCTCGTCATAGGAGATCTCCCCGCCCAGCAGCACCGCCGTGTCCCCCGGCCGGCACGCCGGCAGCTCCGTCACGTCCACCATCATCTGATCCATGCAGATCAGCCCCACCACCGGGCAGCGCCGGCCGCGGATCAGGACCTGTCCGCGCCCCCCGGAGAGGCAGCGGGGATAGCCGTCCCCGTAGCCCGCCTGGACGGTGGCCACGCGCATGGGCCGGTCGGTGAGCGCCTCGTCATAGCCCACGGTCTCCCCGGCGGCCACCTCCGTCACCTGGGTGACCGGCGCGAGGAAGCGCAGGCTCTCCCGGCAGGGGATGCCCCGCGCCCGCACGTCCCGGGGGCAGGAGCCGAAGAGGAACGCCCCCACCCGGCAGCGGCTCATGTGCCACTGGGGATAGCGTGCCAGGCCGATGGAGTCGCAGACATGGCGGTCCGGCAGCGGCACACCCGCCGCCTCCAGCGCGTCCACGGTCTCCCGGAAGCGGCCCACCTGCCGCTCGTCCAGCTCGGGCCGGGCGAGGGCCAGATGGGTGTAGGCCCCGGTGACCCGGACATGCCCGAAGGCCGGGATCGCCGCCGCGAGCGCCGCCGCGGTCTCCGGCCCGCAGGGGAAGCCGAGCCGGTGAAAGCCGCTGTCCAGCTTCAGCTGCACGCGGGCGGTCCGCCCGGCCCGGGCGGCGACGGCCTCCGCGGCCCGCAGATCCGCCTCCGCCGCGGCGGTGAGGGTCACGTCCCCGGCGAGCAACTCCGGCAGCTCCGGCCCCGCGGGGGTCATCACGAGGATATCCCCGCCGATCCCGCCCCGGCGCAGCTCCAGGGCCTCCCGCCCGCAGGAGACGGCGAAGCTCCGGCACCCGGCCCGCTGCAGGGCCAGGGCCACCGGCACCGCCCCGTGGCCGTAGGCGTTGGCCTTCACCACGCAGGTGATCTCCGCCCCGTCCCGGGCAAGGGCGCAGGCCGTGCGGTAGTTCGCCGTCACCGCGTCCAGATCCACCTCAATCCAAGCAGACATGCCTTCAGGCTCCTTTTATACCATTCAGATGCGATGGCTATATCGAATAACCAGCCCTTCCACCGCCGCCCCACGGAGGGCGGCAGTCCCCCTCCCCAGCAAGCTGGGGAGGTCCTTTG
Source organism: uncultured Clostridia bacterium (assembly GCA_947165425.1). Lineage (GTDB taxonomy): Bacteria > Bacillota > Clostridia > Christensenellales > Aristaeellaceae > RUG11272. The sequence goes on along the minus strand of CAMVAJ010000003.1, from coordinate 43,135 downwards.
GTTACTGCACTTAATCCCTATCTCCCCAGCTTGCTGGGGATTCGGAGCGCCTGGAAAACATGCCAGCGGCATGTTTTCAGCGCAGAATGCCGATAGGCCAGGGCGCCGCAGCGACAGAGGGGCTGGTCTTCTGCTGGCATGAAGCATTCTGACTTGAACGTCCTGTTTGCACTCAGGACATCAGCCCCCGGCACGGCGGAGCAGCTCCGCCTCGTCGATCACCTCGATGCCGAGGCTCTGGGCCTTCGTCAGCTTGCTGCCGGCGGCCTCGCCGGCCACGACGAAGGCCGTTTTTTTGCTGACCGACCCCGCGGCGGTGCCGCCGGCGCGGCGAATCAGCTCCTCCGCCTCGGTGCGCTTGAGGGTGGGCAGCGTGCCGGTCACCACCACCGTCAGGCCGCTGAGCGGCCCGCCCTCCGCCGGGGCGGCGGCCTCCCGCGGACGCACGCCGGCCTCCAGCAGGCGGCGGATCATGGTGAGGTTCTCCTCGAAGGAGAAGAACTCCATCACGCTCTGGGCCACGATCTCCCCCACGTCGGGGATGGCGGTCAGCGCCTCGGCGGTCGCGCGCTCCACCCGCTCCAGGGTGCCGAAGGCGGCGGCCAGGTCGCGGGCCGTCTTGCGGCCGATGTTCGGGATGCCCACGGCGAAGAGGAAGGCGTCCAGCCCGCAGTCCCGGCTCTTCTGCAGGGCGGCGAGCAGATTGTCCGCCTTCTTGTCCTTGAAACCCTCCAGGGACAGCAGCTCCTCCCGCGTCAGGCGGTAGAGGTCCGCGGGGTCGCGCACGCCCAGGGCGTCGTAGAGGAGATCCGCGGTCTTCTCGCTGAGGCCGTCGATGTCCATGGCCTCCCGCCCGGCGAAGTGGGCGATGCGCTGCACGGCCTGCGGCTTGCAGCTCTGCCGGTTGAGGCAGTACAGGTGCGCGCCGCGCTCCGTCAGCGGCCCGCCGCAGGCGGGGCAGACCGTCGGCTTCTCGATGGGCTTCTCCCCGGGCTCGGCCTCGCCCACCCGGCCCAGGATCTCCGGGATCACGTCGTTGGAGCGGCGGATCCACACCTGCGCCCCCACGGCCACCTGCTTGCGCTGGATGTCGCCCCAGTTGTTGAGCGTGGCCTTGCGCACGGTGACGCCGTAGAAGTCCACGGGCTCCAGGTGCGCCAGGGGGGTCAGCTTGCCTGTGCGGCCCAGCTCCCAGGTGACTTTCTTCAGGGTCGTGACGCTCTCCTCCGCCTTGAACTTGTAGGCCACGGCCCAGCGGGGGAAGCGGTCCGTGAAGCCCATCTCCCGGCGCAGGGCGAAGTCGCCCACCTTGACCACCGCGCCGTCAATCAGCCAGTCCAGCGTCGGACGGGCCTCCTCGATGGCACGGATGCAGTCCTCCAGCTCGGCCCGGCTGCGGGGCGTGCCCAGATAGGGGCTCACCTGGAAGCCGTTCTCCCGCAGGAAGGCCAGCATCCCCGGCTGGCTGTCGTAGGGCGGATCCTCGATCGTCCCGATCTGGTAGAAGAAGGCGTCGAGCTTGCGCGCGGCGGTGACGGCGGGGTCGAGGTTGCGCAGCGCGCCCGCGGCGGCGTTGCGGGCGTTCTTCAGCGGCTCCGAGGCGGTTTTGTTGTAGGCCTCCAGGGTGCTCAGGCGCATGATGCACTCGCCCTGCACCTCCAAAAGACCCTTGTAGGGGATGGAGAGCGGCACCGTGCGGATCGTCCGCGCCTGGGGGAGGATGGCCTCCCCGGTCACGCCGTTGCCCCGGGTCGCAGCCTGCACGAGCTGGCCGTCCCGGTAGGTGAGGTTGATCGTCAGGCCGTCGAACTTGTACTCCACATAGTATTGCAGGTCGCGCCGGCCGGCCAGCTTCTCCGTCCGGTCGATCCACTCGTCCAGCGCCGGCAGGCTCTGCACCTTGTCCATCGACCAGAGCCGGTTCAGGTGCCGGTGCTCCTCGAAGCGGGCCAGCGGGTCGCCGCCCACCCGGTGGGTGGGCGAGTCCGGCAGCGTCACGCCGCTCTCCTTCTCCATCCGCACCAGCTCGTCGAAGAGCCGGTCGTACTGCATATCTGAGAGAAAGGGCGCGTCCTGCTGATAGTAGGCCGCCGCCGCCCGGTTCAGCTTGTCCACCAGGGGACGCATTTGCTCGGTCCAGTCCATCACGCGTCCTCCTCCAGCTTCACGATCGGGGCGATGGCGACGGCGAACTCCTTCACGCCCAGGGCGATGAAATCGATCTGGACGCGGGCGCTCGGGCCCTCGCCGGAGACGCCGACCACGGTGCCCTCGCCGAACTTGCGGTGGATCACGCGGTCGCCGGCCTTGAACTGGGGCTTGGCGCTGGCGGCGTAGCCGCGGGCGGCGGAGGGGGCGAAGCCGCGCTGCACGCCGGGGATCGACAGGGGATCGCCGGGGCGGATCGACGCGCGGTTCATCGGCGCGCGGGGGCCGCGGGCGGGCTGTGGGATATCGCGGAAGGCCCGGTCCCGCACGGCGGACTCGTCCCGGATTAGGCGGTCCGGGATCTCCTTCAGGAAGGGGCTGGGCGGGTTGAAGTTGGGGGTGTTGGACAGCATCCGGGAAGTGGCGCGGGAGAGGTAGAGCTTGCGCCTGGCGCGGGTGAGCGCGACATAGCACAGCCTCCGCTCCTCCTCCAGCCCCTCCGGGGTCTGGCTCGAGCGGCCCAGCGGGAAGAGGCCGTCCTCCAAGCCGACGATGAACACCGTGTCGAACTCCAGGCCCTTGGCGGAGTGGACCGTCATCAGGGTGACGTAGCCGCCGCCCTCGTCCAGGGTGTCCACGTCGGAGACCAGGGACACGCTCTCCAGGAAGCTCCCGAGGGTGGCGTCCGCGTGGTCGCGCTCGAACTCCGCCGCCGCGCCCACCAGCTCCTGCAGGTTCTGCACGCGGGAGCGGCCCTCCTCGGTCTGCTCGCGCTCATACATCTCCTGCAGGCCCGTGCGCTGCAGGGTCTCCTGGATCAGGTCGGCGACGCCCATCTTCTCCTTCAGCTCGGAGAGCTCCTCCATCAGCGCCGCGAAGTCCGCGACGCACTTGCGCGGGCGGGAGGCCAGGCCCGACGGGAGGCGGCTCAGCCCCTCGTAGAGCGAGATGCGCTCCGCCTGGGCGTGGCGCTGGAGCTCCTGCACGGTGCTGTCGCCGATGGCGCGGCGGGGCACGTTGATGATCCGCTGCAGGGAGATGTCGTCGGCGTGGTTCTCCATCACGCGCAGGTAGGCCAGGATGTCCCGGATCTCCTGCCGCTCATAGAAGCGGGTGCCGCCGAAGATGCGGAAGGGGATCTTCGGGTCGGCGGCCTTCGTAAGCATGTCCTCGATCACGCGGCTCTGGGCGTTGATGCGGTAGAGCACCGCGATATCGCCGTAGGCGACGCCCTGCTGGTGGAGGAGCTTGATCCGGCTGACCAGCCAGCCGGCCTCCCCCCGCTCGTTGTCCGCGCAGAAAACGCTGACCGGCTCGCCCTCCGGGGCCTCGGTCCACAGGCGCTTGTCCTTGCGCTGTTCGTTGTAGGCGATGACCTGGTTGGCCGCGTCGAGGATGTTGCCGGAGGAGCGGTAGTTCTGCTCGAGCTTGATAACCTTCGTCTCCGGGTAGTCCTTCTCGAAGTCCAGGATGTTGCGGATGTCCGCGCCGCGCCAGGCATAGATCGACTGGTCGTCGTCGCCCACCACGCAGAGGTTGTGGGATTTCGCGGTCAGCAGGCGGATCAGCTGGTACTGGGCGGCGTTGGTGTCCTGGTACTCGTCCACCATCACGTACTGGAAGCGCTCCCGGTAGCTCTCCAGCACCGGCGGGTGCATCAGAAACAGCTGGAGCGTGCGGATCAGCAGATCGTCAAAGTCCAGGGCGTTGAGCGACTGCATGCGCTCCTCGTAGGAGAGGTAGACGTCATGCAGCAGCTGGCAGCGGTAGTCCCGGTCGGAGTGGGCGAACCACTCGTCGGGGGAGTACATCTGGTTCTTCGCGCCGCTGATCTTCGAGAGCACCTCCTTGGGCGGCAGGTACTTCTCGTCGATGTTCTCGGTCTTGAGCACTTCCTTGACGATGGCGAGCTGATCGCGGGTGTCGTAGATCGTGAAGGAGCGGGTATAGCCCAGCTTCTCGATGTCCCGGCGCAGGATGCGCGCGCAGGAGGAGTGGAAGGTGGAGATCCAGGCGCGCTCCGCCTCCTCGCCCACCAGGCGGGTGATGCGCTCCTTCATCTCCCGGGCCGCCTTGTTCGTGAAGGTCAGGCACAGGATCTTCCAGGGGGCCACCCCGTGGTCGATCAGGTTCGCGGCGCGGTAGGTCAGGGCGCGGGTCTTGCCGCTGCCCGCGCCGGCCAGGATGAGGACCGGGCCCTCGAGGGTCTCCGCGGCCAGCCGCTGCTGGGGATTGAGCATGCTCAGATCCATGGCTGCTTATTCCTCCCCTTCCCGCTTTTCCGTCTCCGACGCCTCCAGGCGCTCCAGCACCCGGCGGTAGCCGTCCGCGCCGTAGGTCAGCGCCCGGTTCACCCGGCTGATCGTGGCGGTGGAGGCCCCGGTGAGGGTGGCGATATCCTGATAGCGGTCCCCCGCCCGCAGCCGCGAGGCCACCGCCAGGCGCTGGGCCAGGGACTTGATCTCCGGAATCGTGCACAGGTCCTCCAAAAAAGCCGCCGCCTCCTCGGGGGTCTCCAGCGCCAGCAGCGCCCGGAGCAGCAGAGCCGTCTGTTCGCTCTTGATGGGGTTTTCGTTCATATCGATCCCGCCTTATCGCGTTTTATCCATAGCTCCAAAACAGGTTCCCGCGAACCTTCGAGCCATTATATCACATTTCCGTCGGAAATCAAAAACCTGCGCGGGGCGAAATAAGCCCGCCGCGGCGGCAGCGGAGGGACGCCGCCCGCGTTTGGTTTTCTTGTTGTAAAAATTCCTCGCCCTGTGCTATAATCCCCCACGGAAAAAACGCCGCGGCGCGGCGTGAACAGGCACCCGACATTTGGCAGAGGAGACGGAGAACCGTGAAAGAGGCCATTCGCAGACTGACGAAAAACATGTGGACGATCCCCAACGTGCTGACCATGCTCCGGCTGGTGATTGTGCCCTTCTTTGTATGGGCTTATCTGGCGGGGGCCCGGTGGGTGGCGCTAGGGCTCTTCTGCGCGGCCAGCCTGACGGACTGCCTGGACGGGTATCTCGCCCGGAAGCTGAACCAGATCACCGATTTCGGGAAGCTGATGGACCCCCTGGCGGACAAGCTCCTGGTGCTCGTGACCCTGCTGCTGCACACGGTCAGTGGCGTCTTCCCAGCGCTCCCACTGTGGATCATCGCGGCCAAGGAGCTGCTGATGGTCGCGGGCGGGGCCGTGCTGCTGAAAAAGGGCGTCGTCGTCCACTCCAATATCTGGGGCAAGACCGCGACCGTCTTCTTCATGGCCGCGCTGATCCTCGGCTTCTTCCACACCCAGCTCGCCGGGGCCGGCTTCCCGGCGGACGTCTGGCTCCTCTGGGCCTCCGTCGCCCTGAACCTCGCCGCCCTGGTCAGCTACGCGGCGAGCAGCTGGAAGCAGCTGACCAGCCAAAGCAAAAAGTAACCCGGGAAGCCATCCTTGCAAAATCCCTTAATTATGGTATAATAAGGCCACAACGAAAGGGGTGATGCGGAATGCCACAGATCATTCCCATCAAGGATCTGAAGAATACGGCCGGTATCTCCGATCTGTGTCACAGCCTGAACGAGCCCATCTATATCACCAAAAACGGCTATGGGGACATGGTGCTGATGAGCATGGATTATTACGAGGCGGCCCGCCGGAAATGGGAGATGTACGCCGACCTGGAGACCTCGGAGGAGCAGATCGCGCAGGGAAAAACAAAGGACGCGAAAAAGGCGCTCCAGGCTGTGAGGTCGAAGTATGGCTTATAAGCTGATCGTCACGGATCGGGCGGACGAGCTGATTGACCGCTCGGTCTCCTATCTGCTCAACCAGCTGAAAAACCCGGACGCCGCTTCCCACTTTCTCGACGAGCTTGAGCGCGTCTACAGCCGGCTGGAGGACAATCCCTACCAGTTTGCCGAGAGCAAAGACCGTTTTCTCTTCATCCGCGGATACAGGGAAGCGCTGTTTCAGCGGATGCGCTACCGGGTCGTTTTTCGCGTGGACGAGCAGACGGTCTTTATTCTGGGCGTTTTCCACGACCTGGAGGACTATCCGGGAAAGCTGGAATGACGTCCGAACCGCCCCGTTGTACTCAAAAAGCCTCCCCATCGCCATGGGGAGACCGGAAATCCAAGGGTTCTTTCTGCTACCGTTGCCGCGGACGATCCGTTTCACCCGTCCTCCCACGGCTCCCGGTAGGTCATCGCCAGCCGGGAGTCGGCCACGCCCGCGGTGGTGGGGTCCACCACCACGCCGAGCAGGCCGAGGAGCGTCAGCAGCGTCTGGCAGATCTCCAGCGCCTTCGCCTCCGCCACCGGCGGGGTCACGCCCAGCAGCTCCAGCAGCGAGTAGCCGAAGGAGATCAGCAGCGCGGCCATCGCCGCGAGCCAGGGCTTGTTTCTCAGGCGCACGCGCCAGTTGATTTTCACGGCTGCACCGCCTCCCATCGCACATGCTTCGACCAGCCCCAGTACCGCCAGTTGTCCGACATCGCGGTCAGATTGGGGCCGTTTTTCTTTTCGTACTTTTTCTTCAGGCGCGGGTAGGCCGGCGAGGACTGGTAGACCGCGGGCCGCGGCACGCCGTCGCCCAGATCCCGGCATCCCGCGTAGACGCCCATATGCCGCATGTAATACCGGCCCGGCTTCCCGGGGGCGGTCTCCCCCTGGTAGAGCTCCATGCCGGGGATCAGCCCGTCCCGGCCGCCGAGGTCGGCGATCCGCCCCGCGCAGGCGCAGTGGCGGGCGAAGCTCGTCGTCGCCCCATGGTAGCCCAGGCCCTGCCGGGCCTTCTTCGCGTAGCCGGAGCAGTCCAGTCGCCTGTAGGTCAGCCCCGGCTCCGCCGCGAGGCGCCGCAGGTTCGCCAGGTAGGTCTCCGCCGTCATCAGCCCGGGGTTCGCCCGGCTGTGGGCGGCGACGGCCTCCCGCGCCTCCTCCGCGTCCGCGCACCAGCGGGCGGCGCAGGGCAGATATCGCTTCAACTCCGCCCCTCCCATCTGCGCCGGCCGCCGGGGCCTAAAGGCGGGAGCGGCGCGAGGGCGTCCAGCCGGGCCGCCAGCCCCCGCGTCTCCCGGCGCAGCTGCGCCACCTCGTTCGCGAGCGCCGCCAGCCGCGCCGCCGTCCGGGCCTCCCCGGCGGCGGTTTTCTTCGCGTCCCGGATCAGCGCCGCCAGCAGCGTCGCCAGCGACACCGCCGTCGCGGTCACATTCAGCCATTCTCCAAGGGTCATGTTTGCGTCTCCTCCTCTCTGAGCTCCTCGATCAGCGCGGGCGAGAGCTTGCGCGCCGTGATGGCCCGGTCCGAGATCTCCCAGCCCGCGAGCCGGTCCCGCCCGCCGCCGAAGACGTCCCCCAGCTCCGCCCGCAGGCAGCGGCCCGCCAGGGCGTCCCAGACGAGCCGCTTCACCTGCATCTTTTCGTCCAGGCCCAGGCTCGGCGCGCAGAGCGCCACCCAGTCGTACAGCCGCAGGGCCGGTTGGCCCGCCGTCTGCGCGAAGGTCACCTCCGCCGTCAGCTCCGGCTCGTCGGCGCGGTCCCGGGCGAAGCGGGCCGCGGCCCGGGCGCGCATCAGACTCAGCACCTCGCTCCGGCCCCAGACCGCCCCGGAGCCGTCCGTCTTCGCGCGGCCCACCCGCAGGGGCAGGCGCAGCTTCTCCCACATCTCCAGCGGATAGCTGGCGACGTGCGCGGAATCGATGCTCCCCTCCGGCAGCGGCAGGTCCGCCCCGGCCGCGTCCCTCGCCACGGGCCTGACCCGGGTCACCACGCCGCTCCCGTCGGCGGTCAGGCGGAGGGAGCGCAGGTTGATCCCCTCCTCCAGATGCAGGCTCGCGGCCCGCTCGTCGTTGCGCAGGAGGAAGAAATCCCAGTTGTCCCGCACCAGCCGCGCCCTCGCCTGCGCCACCAGCCCCTCCTCCGGGTCGAGGATCGCGCCGGCGGGGGAATAGTCGAGGTAGGCGGCGCTGACGGTCCCGCCGGTGTCCTGGCAGTAGAGGGCGGGCGCGGAGGCCGCCCCGTCCGGCAGACACATGGCCCGCAGGTCCAGCGCCGCCTCCGGCAGCGGCAGCCCGTGCACCGTCCAGTCCTGCATCAGGCCGCAGGCGTAGTCGTAGCTCACGTGCTGGGCGCTGACCCGCACCAGGCCCGCCGCCGTGTCCGTCTCCACCCGGGTGATCCGGAAGGCCTGGGCGCGGATGCGCCGCGCCGAGACCGAGAGGGCCTCCAGATCGGTGCGCTCCGCGTCCCGGACGAAGGCCGCGTCCGCCGCCCGGACATAGCCGCGGGCGCCGTCCTCCAGGCGGACAGTGAGCCATGCGCTGTCCGCGGCGGAGACGTACAGCCGCGTCCAGGCCGGCAGCATCCGCGAGACCGGCGGGCTGCCCGGCCCCAGCGCCACCCACCTCGTCCCCTCGAAGTCGCCGCCCTGGGTGTGGGCGTCCACGCAGCGGTAGTTGATGCCGTTGTAGGTGCAGCGGTCGCCCACGAACCACTGCTTGCCCGCGACGGCGCTACCCCAGCCGGTGTAGCCCACCACCCCGGTGCGCGCATACAGCGGCGCCCCGCCGGACTGGACCCGCCAGATCTGCCCGCCCTCGGACACCACGCCGCCGCTCATGTCGATGGCGGGCGTCTCGCAGGCCGGCACCGGCACGCGGAGGAGCCGCCAGAGGCGCAGCCCCCGCCAGCGGCCGTCCGCGGTCATCGGGTGCTCCAGCGTCAGGGTGTAGGCCCCGCCCGCCGCCTCCGTCACCTCGCAGCGGCTGGGCGAAAGGAGGCCCAGCCCCAGGCTCCCCTCGGGGAAATCCCGGGTCCAGGCGTCGTGGAGGGTGATCATCCCCTCCTCAGGCATCCGGTTTTCCATGCTCACAGCCACCTCCACTCCGGCCGCACCGTCAGCGCGGTCAGGCCCTCGCCGCGCCAGGTGATCGCCGTCTCCGCCCGGGCGGGGAGCCACAGCCCCCGCAGCCCGTGATCCGACACGCAGCTGAACTCAGTCAGGCTCCGCCCGTCCGCCGGGTCGGTGAAGGTCCCCTCGCCCGTGTCGATCACGCAGGCCGCCGCGCCGGCGGCCTCTAAATCCACCTCCACCGAGGCCCCGCCCACGGAGAGCGTGATCGCGCCGCTCCCCTCGACCGTGCAGACCGGCCGGGCCGCCACGTCGCCGGGGTTGTACAGGGTCAGCGCCCCGGCCTCCACATCCGCCGCCACAGGCTCCGGCGCGGGCCAGGCCGCCTTGAGCGGCTGGCAGTCGAAGACCGCCTCCGCGAAAAACCGCCTGCCCGGGATCGGCTCGAAGCGCGTCTCGCCCGAGACCGCCGCCGCGAGGGCGCGGTCCGGCTCGTTGCCCAGCACCAGCGTCCCCTCACCCCGGAGCCAGTCCCGCACCCGCCGCAGATCGCTCCCGGGGCTCAGCAGCAGCGGGATCTTCCGCCGGCAGCAGGCGTAGCGCCCCTCCTCCGCGAGGGGCAGGTCGCCGCTGCGGCCCGGCAGGGCGATCCGCCGCCGGCGCGGGGCGGCCGTAGTCACCGGCGGCAGCCGCGCGGCGCGCACCCCCAGGCTCTCCGCCGCCACGCCGCGCCAGATCAGGGAGAAGCCGCCGCTCTCCGTCTCAGGCATGGGATTCCTCCTCTCTCTGTCTCATCCTCGCTGTCCGTACCCCTGCCGGAGGGTCCGCTGCGCCTGCGCCAGCAGGGCCAGCAGCGTCTCCCCCTCCGGCTGCTCCCGCGGCGTCTCCGGCTCCGGCAGGGACTCCGCCGTTGCCTCCGCCCGCTCCCAGTCCGCCGCCGACGCGGCGCGGGCCCTCACGGGTTCACCTCCGGGAACATCCGGCGGTAGGGGATCAGCCGCGCCCGGAACACATCGCGCCAGTCCACGGGCAGGCCGTTGGCGTCGGTGGCCCCGCGCCAGCCGTAGCCCTCCAGCCGCTCCTGGGCCAGCGCGCCCGTATCCCAGCGGGCCTCCCAGGCCGCGATCTCCGCGCACAGCTCCAGGAAGGCCCCGGGCGGGCGCAGGAGCCAGATCACGCCGGTGAAGGTCTCGTCCCGCGCGCCGGGGAGGTCGCCGTGCTCGTCCAGCTGGTGCGCCCCGTCGTTATAGAGGGAGCCCTCCAGCGCGATCCAGTCCCCGGGCAGGAGGAGGTCGCCGGGGGTCAGATGGCCCCCGGCGATGGTCCACGTCCCCCGCATCGAGGAGGCGGGGAAGCAGTTGCGCACCTCGCGCATCACATCCGCTGCCGTCACGATCGTCTCTCAGCCTCCTCAGGACACCGTCACCAGCGCCACGCAGTCGGGGATGACCACCTTCGCGCCGCACAGGGAGAGGGCCTTCACGCCGTCGTCGAAGCCCTTCTCCCGGCGGTAGGCCTCCATCTTCGCGATCTGCTGGGCGAAAGTCACGCCGTCCTCGGTCATCGCCACCATCTCCCCGTCGAGGTCGTTGCTGATGTAGATGTCGAAGCCGCAGGCCCGCGCCACCGCGCCCTCGGCGAGGGCGCTCTCCGCCAGCGCGCCGCCGGCGGTGACGAAGCGGCTGTCCTTGAGCAGTTCCCCCTCCAGCGTGGGCGGCACCACGAGCCTGCGCCCCTGGCGGGGGACATTGCGCTCGTCCATCGCGGTCTTCAGGTCGATCAGGCAGGTGAAGACGTCGGAGCGGGAGAGGTTCAGCGTCAGCGTGATCCCCGCGCCGGCGCGGATCACGCCCAGCAGGTAGCTCTCGGTGTCCTCCGCCAGGCGGCGGGCCGCCCCGCGCATGGCGGCGTCCATCACGTCCGCCCTCGCCTGGGCCGCGTCCACGTCGCTGAGATAGAAGTTGCAGTAGACCGCGTGGTCGATGGTCAGGGTCAGGTCGTCGCCGCTGAGCTGCTCCGGGTCGGCCAGATCCTCGCCGGGCGTGTAGGGGCGCACGGTGACGTCGCGCAGGGAGTTGATGTGGACGGTGTCGCCGCAGACGGCGATGTCGCCCTCGTAGTTGCGGTTGCACAGCGCGCCGAAGACCAGCGCCTTGTGCAGATTCTCCTGGAGTCTCGCGCTCCAGACCTTGGGGATAAAGCTTGTGATGGCCATGTGTTTTACCTCTTTTCCTGATGTTGAATCGTACTTCGCATCATTGTGGTTTCCTAAATAAGGCCTCGGTTCATTTTAACCCTGTCTCCCCTGAAATATCCATAAATAGTACGAAGTACTATTTACCACGATAAATGAAAATACTTCGTATTTTCACAGTAAAGGGGAGATGTCGCCGCAGCGACAGAGAGGTTTCCAGTCGCACGGTGACATGCGATTGAGCTGCCGCGCATGATTTCTTTCTGGCCGGACTACGCGCCCAGCGCGCCGCGCACCTCCTCCCAGCGGCGGTTGATCTCCGCCGCGCTCATCTCCGCGAGGGCCTCCCGGCTGAGGCCGCCCGTCTCCGCCTCCGGGGGCGAGAGGGGCGCGGTCGGGATCAGCCCGCCCTCCTGCCGGAAGCAGAAGGCGTACCGGCCCCGCAGTTCCTCCGCCGCCATCTCCGCGTCCTCCGCCGCCCCCGCCGAGGCGGCCAGCAGCTCCAGCGCCTCCGGCCGCACCCCGCGCGCCAGCAGCGCCGTCCGCAGGCCCGCCTCCCGGGCCGTCCGCGCCCGCAGAGCCTCCGTCTCCGCCCGGGCCGCCGTCAGCGCCTCCCGCAGCCGCGCCGTCTCCTCCAGCGCCGCCGCCAGCTCCTCCGCCGGCCGCTCCTCCTCCATGGGTTCCGCCATTGGTTCACCATCCTTCTCTCGTCTCTCGGGAGGCGCTCCCTCCCGGCGCAGCGAATATAGAACATGCGTTCTCTTCTCCGCAAGGACGGCATGCGCAGTTTTCGCAAGAAATAAAAAAACCCGACCTTCCCCTTTAGGGGAAGGGGGACCGCCGCAGCGGTGGATGAGGTCCACACCCGTCGCGATAGGAATTGTGCCCCGGCGCCTTTTGTGCTACAATGTCCCCAGCGGAAGCCTTTGATCGCGCATCACTTTTTTGCGGGAGGAATCGGCCTGTGAATATGGTTGAAATCATCACAAAGAAAAAGCTCGGCGGGGCGCTCTCCCCGGACGAGATCAAGTATTTTGTCGACGGCGCGGCGACCGGGAGCGTCCCGGACTACCAGCTCGCGGCGCTGCTGATGGCCATCCGTCTGCGGGGCATGACGGCGGAGGAGACCACCGCCCTGACCCTGGCCATGCTGAAGTCCGGCGACGTGGCGGATCTATCCGCCATCCCGGGGATCAAGGTGGACAAGCACTCCACCGGCGGCGTCGGGGACACCACGACGCTGATCCTCGCCCCGCTGGTGGCCGCCTGCGGCGTGCCGGTGGCGAAGATGAGCGGCCGGGGCCTGGGGCACACCGGCGGCACCCTGGACAAGCTGGAGTCCATCCCCGGCCTGAGCGTCTCGCTGTCGGAGAAGGCCTTCGTGGACCAGGTGAACCGCATCGGCCTGGCGGTCATCGGCCAGACCGGCTCCCTCGCGCCGGCGGACAAGGCCCTCTACGCCCTGCGGGACGTGACCGCCACGGTGGACAGCCTGCCGCTGATCGCCTCCTCCATCATGTCCAAGAAGCTCGCCAGCGGCGCGGACGCCATCGTCCTGGACGTCAAAACCGGCTCCGGGGCCATCATGCACACGCTGGAGGGCTCCCTGGAGCTGGCCCGGGCCATGGTGGCCATCGGCGCCCTGGCGGAGAAGCCTGTCACCGCCGTCATCACCGGCATGGCCCAGCCCCTGGGCACCCACGTGGGCAACGCCCTGGAGGTGAAGGACGCCATCGACGTGCTCTCCGGCCGGACGAAGGGCGATCTGCTGGCCGTCTCCCTCCTGCTGGGGAGCCATATGCTCACCCTGGCAGGGGCCGCGAAGGACCCCGCCGAGGCCGAGATCCAGCTGCGCCGCGCCCTCGACAGCGGCGCGGGCCTGGAGAAGCTCCGGCAGATGATCGGGGCCCAGGGCGGCGACCCCCGGGTCTGCGACGACCTCTCCCGCCTGCCCCAGCCCGCGGTGAGGCGCCGCGTGACCGTCGGCCGCGGCGGCTATGTGGACGCCATGGACACCACGGCCCTTGGCCTGGCCGCCCAGGCCATGGGCGCGGGCCGGCTGCGCAAGACGGACGCGCTGGACTACTCCGTCGGCTTTATCCTCCCGGTGCGCATCGGCGACCGGGTGGAGCGGGACACCGAGCTGTGCACCCTCTGCGCCCGGAGCGAGGCCGAGGCGGACGCCGCCGAGCGGGCCATCCGCGCCGCCATCACCTTCTCCGAGGAGCCGCCGGCGCGGCCCAAGCTCTGGGAGGCCGTGGTGACCGCCGACGGAACCAGGATGAATGAAACCTGATCCATTCGTATCTGTTCAGCCGTGCAGCGAAACCTCTCCGCCGCAAGCGGTCCCCCTCCCCTTTCAGGGGAGGCTTCAGGTAACTTTTAACCCCTGTCTCCCCTGAAATAACCATAAATAGTACAAAGTACGATTTAACACGATAAATGAAATACTTCGTATTTTCACAGTAAAGGGGAGATGTCGCCGCAGCGACAGAGAGGTTTCAGTCGCCATGCCCCGTGCGACTGAACGGTTATATCCATTCCATCAAAAGAAGAGGAGCCGAATCAAATGAACCTGACCCAAGCCCGTGAACAGCTCCTGGCCCTGCAGGACCGGATGAGCGCCTACAACCATGCCCTCAGCCTGATCTCCTACGACGGGGAGACCACCGCCCCCTCCGGCACCGCCGCGAACCGCGCGCATACGATGGGCATCTTCTCCGACATCCTCTACACCCTCTCCACCGGGGAGGAGACCGTGGGGCTGCTGGAATACCTTGACGAGCACCGGGACGAGCTCTCCGCGAAGGAGCGGCGCATGGTGTACCTCCTGCTGAAGGACATCCGCTTCATGCAGAAGATCCCCAAGGACGAGTATGTCGCCTACCAGCGCCTGGTGGTGGAGAGCCAGGACGTATGGACCCGGGCGAAGAACGCCAGCGATTTCGCCGCCTTCGCGCCCTATCTGGAGAAGATCTTCGCGGCGCAGAAGCGCTTCGCCCAGCTCGCCGCCCCGGAGAAGGACCCCTACGACTACTGGCTCGGCGAGTACGAGACCGGCCTGGATCAGGCGAAGTGCGACGCCTTCTTCGCCCGGCTGCGGGAGCGGCTCGTGCCGCTGATCCGCCGCTGCCAGGAGGCGGGGCAGGTCAGCGACGCCTGCATCAAGGGCGATTTCGACGAGGCGCGGCAGGAGAAGCTGGCCCTGTGGCTGATGGAGGTCATCGGGCTGGACACGGCCCACGTGGGCCTCTCCACGACGGAGCACCCCTTCACCACCTCCCTCGGCAGCCACTTCGACGAGCGCATCACCACCCACTACTATCGGGAGGATCTCTCCTACTCGCTCTTCAGCGTCATCCACGAGGGCGGCCATGCCCTCTACGACACCGGGAGCGACGACGGCCTGGCCTACACCGTCCTCGACGGGGGCACCTCCATGGGCATCCACGAGAGCCAGAGCCGCTTTGTGGAGAACATCCTCGGCCGCAGCCGGGCCTTCTGCGCTTTTGTCTTCCCGAAGCTCCGGGAGCTCTTCCCCGCCGAGATGGACGGCTACACCTGGGAAGACTTCTACCGCGCGGTCAACCGCGTGCAGCCCTCCCTGATCCGCACCGAGGCGGACGAGGTGACCTACTCCCTCCACGTGATGATCCGCTACGAGCTGGAGAAGAAGCTCATGCACGGCGAGCTCACGGTGCGGGAGCTGCCCGCGGCCTGGAATCGGCTGTACAAGGAGTATCTGGGCATCGACGTCCCCGACGACAAGCACGGCGTCCTCCAGGACAGCCACTGGTCCTTCGGCGCCATCGGCTACTTCCCCTCCTACGCCCTCGGCAGCGCCTACGGCGCGCAGTTCCTCCGGAAGATGAAGGAGACCGTGGACGTGGACGCGTGCATCGCCCGGGGCGACTTCGCCCCGGTGAACGCCTGGAACCGGGAGCACATCTGGCGCTACGGTAGCCTTCTCACCGCCCAGGAGGTGCTGGACCGCGCCCTGGGCGAGCCCTTCAACCCCGATGTCTACCTGGACTACTTAGAGAACAAGTGCCGGGATGTCTACGGTTTCTGACGAAAAGAACGCGCCGCGCGGCGCGTTCTTTTTTTGCTGCATATTGTCTTATTCCATCCAGTCCAGCTGCGCGTTGGTCGAGGCAACCTGAACCTCGGAGGCGCGGACCCAGCCGAAATCGCTGTCCGGGTCCATGAACCAGCCGGGCTCGCTGCGCGGGGCGGCGACGAAGAGCCAGTCCCCGTTGAAGATCAGCACGTGCATCCGCGCGCCTGCCGGCAGCTCGGCCAGGGTCGGGGCGAGCAGGCCTGTCCCTAAAAAGCCGGTATCGCCGCGCAGGGCCAGCGCCTGCCGCGCCTCCGCCACCGGGACCGGGGCGATGCTGGCCGTCTCGCTGATGCCCCAGCCCTCGTAGCTGGTGTAGTTGGCGGAGACATAGCCCTTCAGCGGGCCGAGCCGCGTCCGGATCCAGGGGTACTCGGTGCCGTCCACCACCTCCTCCACCGGGAGCAGCACGCCCCGGGTCAGCAGACCCAGATCCTCGCTGTGGGAGGAGTGGTCCGCCCGCAGATGGACGCCGCCCGCCATCACATAGCCCTCCGGGACCACGCTGTCATGCGCGGCATCGGTCTCCTCCCAGGTCGCGGGCAGCCCGCTCAGATCCGCCTCGCCCAGGTATCTGGGGGTGGCGATCGGCAGGACCGTGCTGCCGTCCCGCAGGTTCACCACGGTGCACGCTTCGAGCTCGCAGACCGCCTGGACGTATCCATGCTCCTCGTTGGCGGCGACGGCGGGCAGCACGGTCATCCGCAGCTCCCGCTCCCCGTCCAGCGGCCAGGTCAGGCTGAAGCGCGCGACGTGGGAATACAGGCCGATGGCGGGCAGCTGACCCTGGGGGAGACAGTTCTCGCCCAGCGCCCAGAGCTCCCAGGCCCCCGCCCGGCAGTCCAGGATGCAGGTCAGCCGGCGCGCCTCCTTCCCGAGGACGATCAGGCCCATGCCGGAGAGCTCGTTTTCCCGATCCCCGTCCGTCGTCGCCGGGGTGTCGAAGCGGAGATAGCCGCCGGTCAGCGCCTCCCAGCCCTTCGCGCGGAAGGGGCCGAGCGCCCCGTCCAGCTCCGCCGGGACCTCCTCCAGGAAGCGGACGAAGTCGGCGTTTTTGTCGCCCCGGTAGTACACGTTGGTGTGGAAGGTGCGGATGCCCCGCGCCATCGGGTTGCCCGCCGTCAGGCGCAGCCCCCAGCGGTCCAGCAGCTCGTCCCGCCAGCCGAGGGTGGCCGCGGACCAGTTCTCCACGGGGCCGAACAGCTGCTCGAAGAGGGTCTGCAGCGCCCCGGCGGCGTCGCTCTCGCCGGAGAGCGCCTCCAGCATCGCGCCGGTCAGGCGGCTCGCGGGGTCCTCCACCTCCATCTGCTCATAGAGGCCGATCAGCGCCGCGCGCAGGGCCTCCCGGTCCTCCGCCGTCCAGCCGCCGAACCAGTTCTCCTCCTCCGCCCTGCGCAGCAAGCCGCGCACCGCGCCCTCGCCGGGGTAGCGGTAGTAGGAGCCGTCCTGCATGAAGGGGGTCTTCGCGCCGGAGACGTCCCAGGCGCCCGTCTCGTCGTCGTAGGGCAGATAATACTCCCACTCCGGGTGGTCCGCCGGGGCGAAGTGCAGGCCGTCGCCCGGATCGTCGAAGGTGAAGGCCTCCGACTCCTCCTCGGTATAGCCGTAGACCTCCGTCAGCAGGTTTTTCGCCATCTGCACGGGGTCCTGCGCCTCGGCCCGCGCCCCCGGCAGGAGCGCGCCGAGCAGGCACAGCGCCAGCAGCATCCCTGTCATTTTCCGCATGGAACGCACCTCCTCAGCCGTTGCCATTCACCGAGCCGTGGTTGATGTTGTAGTAGGTGATGACCGTCTCCGGCGCGATCTGCACGGTGAAGTAGACGGAGCATTCGGCGTTGTCGTCGCCGGGCTCCTCCGAATCGTAGAAGGCCACGTCCACCGCGCGCCGGTCCCCGTTCTGGTATTCCAGCGGGATCCGGAAGGAGCGCATCGTCTCCGCCGCGCCGGGGCAGACCGCGCGCACGAAGGCCCGCAGGTCCTCCGCCAGCGCCTCGGCGGCCTCCCCGCCGAAGGTCACCTCCGCAGCGTAGTAGTTGTCCAGACGCTTGTAGTCCGAGAGGCCGAAGAGATAGCCCTCGACGGTGAAGCCCATGTCGAACAGTACGTAGCCGCCCTCCCCGTCCAGGGCGTTCACGAACCAGACCTCGGTATCCATGTCCTCCTCGTCCCAGGCCTCCCAGACGGGGGCCTGGTCGAAGCTGCGGCCGCCCAGCTGGGGCAGGGCCCAGACCTGTCGGGCGAAGTCCTTCGCCGCCTCCTCGTCCGCGATCCGGGTCTGCTCCGGGTTCAGCTCGGAGACGCCGGTGAGCAGGCGCGGGCGCAGCGCCATCTCGGAGGTGGCGAAGGCGCCCACCAGGCAGGCGCTGGCCATCACCGCGAAGGTGACGGTCAGCCAGCGCAGGGGACGGATCCGCTCCAGGACGGAGGCGACCCGCTCCTTCAGGCGGCGGCCGGTCATGGTCATGCCCGTGGCCAGCACGCCCACGCCCGGGCTGGTGCGCCGGGAGGCCGCCAGCACGAGGACGTTCGCGTAGGCCTGCCGCTCCGCCGCGTCCATGTCGTGGATCACGCGGTCGTCGCAGCGCAGCTCCGCGTCCGTGCGGCTCATGCCCGCCGCCAGCCACACGAAGGGGTTAAACCAGTGGACGGCGCAGCAGGCCAGCCGCAGCAAACTCCAGAGGTGGTCGCCGTTCTTCAGGTGGCAGATCTCGTGGGTCAGCACCCGGATCGCGTCCGCCGGGGAGGCCGTGAGGGGCAGCACGATGTAGGGCCGGAACACCCCGACCAGGCAGGCGGAGGGCAGCGGATCGGTGAAATAGACCGGCACGGGCTTCACGCCCCGGGCCTGGCACATGGCGAGATACTGCGCCTCCAGCTGGCCGGAGATGGGCTCGATGCGGTCCGCCCGCAGCTTCAGCCGGAAGCGGATGTTGGCGATCAGGAACCACAGCGCCACCGCCGCGGCGCCGGCCAGCCAGACCTTGACCAGCAGGATCGGCAGGTTGGCGTTGTACATGCCCTCATAGGCGCGGTCCGCGACCTTCGCCACCGGGCCCCGCGTTCGGAAGGCGAGGAAGTCCAGCGCGTCCGTGAGGCGCACCTTGATCTGCCCCGCGATGGGGCGGATCGCCGCGTCCGCCGCGAAGGGCGAGCGGATGCTGGCGATGAAGGGGTTGGGGAGCGTGACGGGCAGCAGCAGCCGCAGCGCCACCAGGAGCCAGCCGAAGCACAGCGCCGTGTTGCCCAGCTGCCTGCGCAGGAAGCGGCGCAGCGGGATCATCAGCAGGATCGCGATGGTGGCCATGATATTGGCCTCGATCAGATAATTGTAGATGACAGCGGAACGCATGGTCTGTTCCTCCTTGCAAATCGTGATGGAAAAGGCGCTGCCGTGAGAATACGAAGTATTTCATTCATCGTGTGAAATCGTACTTCGTGCGATTCACGGTTACTCCGCCGGAACGCCCGGCGGGGGCGGAGGCGCTGATGGCTTCAGCGCGCTCCTCTCCGCAGGGTGTTGAGCAGCTCCTCCACGTCGTTCTCCGAGAGCTCGCCGTCGCTGACCAGCTGGTTGACGAGCAGCGAGGCGTTCCCGCGGAAAACGTGGGAGAGGAACTTGCGCGTCTGCTCGGTCGAGGCCTCCGACCGCGAGACGCGCGGGGTGTAGCGCTTGGCCGGGCCGGTCTCGTCCACCGCCACCGTCCCCTTCTCCTCCATGCGCTTGAGGAGGGTGATGACGGTGTGGCGTGTCCAGCCGGTCTCCGGCTCCAGCGCCTTGGTGATCTCCGCCATGGTGCGGGGGTTCCGGTCCCAGAGCACCTCCAGGATCTTCCACTCCGCGTCCGTCACTTGCAGCGGCATGAGATCGCCTCCTTTCAAGAGTAGACGTTTGTCTACAAGCAGAGTATACAGCTGTCTACTCTTTTTGTCAAGAGGACAGTTTGAATTTCAAAAGCGCAGTAACTAAAAGCCTCCCCTGAAATAACCATAAATAGTACGAAGTACGATTTAACACGATAAATGAAAATACTTCGTATTTTTACAGTAAAGGGGAGGGGGACCGCTTGCGGTGGAGAGGTTTCGGGACCCGAGCGGTTGGCAAAACGTGAAAAAACCTGTTCTGCCGCCAACAGGAACCTCTCTGTCGCTGCGGCGACATCTCCCCTTTCAGGGGAGACTGGGCTAAAAGTTACCGAAAGCCTCCCCTGAAAGGGGAGGGGGACCGCTTGCGGTGGAGAGGTCTCGGGGCCCGAGCAGTTGGCAAAACGTGAAAAAACCTGTTCTGCCGCCAACAGGAACCTCTCTGTCGCTGCGGCGACATCTCCCCTTTCAGGGGAGACAGGGATATGACGGGGACTTACCGCCTCGCTCCCCTCTTGACAATCCGCGCAAAGCCGTTATAATCAAACCGACAAGTGCATCAACCGCTGGGGGTGCGGCGCTGCCGCTGAGAGGGCCCGATCGGGGGCCCGACCCTTGGAACCTGTGTAGATCATCCTACCGAAGGGAAGCGGACCGCGCCGAACGGCGCTTTCTGCTTCCCGCGTGTATACGCGGGATTTTTCGTTGGCGGGGCTGCGCCTGGAAATCACATGAAGGTACACAATCTTTCATGAACAGAACAGGGAGGTTTTCACCATGAGAAAGAACACGACCCGGATGCTCGCCGAGAGCGCGATCATGGTCGCCATCGCCACCGTACTGAGCCTGATCAAGATCGACCTGCCCTTCGGCGGCGGCGTGACCATCGTCAGCATGCTGCCCATCGTGATCATCAGCCACCGCTGGGGCTGGAAGTGGGGCCTGCTGACCGCCTTCGTCTACAGCCTGATCCAGCTGCTGATGGGCCTGGACAACGTCGGCTATGCCGAGAGCTTCATCATGGCCGTGGGGATCATCCTGCTGGACTACGTCGTCGCCTACAGCGTGATCGGCCTGTCCGGGATCTTTGACGGCCCGCTGGGCAAGACGCGCAAGTCCCTCGCCGTCGGCATCGCGGTGACCTTCTGCCTGCGCTTCGTCTGCCACCTGATCACCGGCGCGTGGATCTGGGGCGTGTGGATGCCCGAGACCTTCATGAACATGACCATGACCAACCCCTGGATCTACTCCTTCCTCTACAACGGCTGGTACATGCTGGCCGAGCTGGTCATCACCGAGATCGTCGCCATGCTGATCTATCAGCCCCTGGGCAAGTATATCCGCGGGGAGGATATCAAATAAACAGCGGTACGCCTGAGACCTGTCTCAGGCTGAGACATGCGTCTGTCAGACCGGCCCTTCCACCGCCGCCCCGCGGAGGGCGGCGGTCCCCCTCCCCGGCGAGCCGGGGAGGTTTTTGATTAGCGCACGGTTTTTTCTGCGGTTTGCGCTTGCCATTTGCCGCGCAAACGCATAGAATAGAGGTATCACACGGAGATAACCCGCAAGCCCGGAGGTAGCCCATGATCGACCTTTGCACCCTCGGCACCGGCGGCACGATGCCGCTGCACTCCCGCGCGCTGGCCAGCCTCTACGTCCGCAACGGGCGCAGGGCCCTTTTGGTGGACTGCGGGGAGGGCACGCAGGTGGAGGTGGGGCGGCTGGGCTGGGGCTTCCAGCGCATCGAGGCGCTGCTCATCAGCCACTATCACGCTGACCACTGCTCCGGCCTGCCGGGGATGCTGTTGGCGCTGGCGAAGGCCGAGCGGGCAGAGCCGGTGCACATCTGGGGGCCTGTCGGCCTGGGCCGGGTGGTGGAGGGCCTGCGGGTCATCGCGCCGCAGCTGCCCTACGAGGTGGTCCTGCACCCCTTCCCCGCGGAGGGCTGCGCCTTCGAGGCGGCGGGCCTGCAGATCCGGGCCTTCCCGCTGAACCACGGGCTGCCCTGCTTCGGCTTCCGCTTCGAGCTGCCCCGGCCCCGGGAGTTCCTCCCGGAGCAGGCGCGGGCGCTGGGCATCCCCGTCCGCTGCTGGTCGGCGCTCCAGCGCGGGGAGGACGCCGAGGGCTTCTCGCCCGAGCAGGTGCTGGGCCCGGCGCGGGCGGGCATCTCCTTCCTCTACGCCACGGACACCCGCCCGGTGCCGGCCATCCCGGCCCACGGCGCGGGCACGCAGCTGATGATCTTAGAGGGCATGTACGGCGACGAGGAGGACCTTGAGAAGGCTCTGAAAAACCACCACATGCTCTACCGGGAGAGCGCCGCCCTGGCCCGGGAGGCCGGGACAGCGCGCCTGCTGCTGACCCACTTTTCCACCAGCCTGGACGAGCCCGAAGCCTTTCTGGAGAACGCCCGGGCCATCTTCCCGAACACCGACTGCGCGTCGGACGGCCTGACGCTGACGCTGGGCTACCCGGAACCCCGGAGAGGCTGAAAGGCCTCTTTTTTTTGCGTTGCGCGTATCTAATCAGCCGGACACCGAAACCTCTCCGTCGCAATGCCCCGTGCGACTGAACCGTAACGATTGCGCAATGAATCGCCTTATTCCCTTTTTGCCCCGAGACCCGTTGACCTTCTCCCCTTCCTGTGCTATCATTCCCCTGCGCGAGGTGACCAGACGATCGCGGGCCCTTCGGGGCATGAGGAAAGTCCGAGCACCACAGGGCAGGGTGCCGCCTAACGGACGGTGGAGGCGACTCCAAGGAGAGTGCAACAGAGATATACCGCCCCGCATCCCGTATGCGGAGTAAGGATGGAAAGGCGAGGTAAGAGCTCACCCGCGGCTTGGCGACTTGTGCGCGCTGTAAACCCCACCCGGTGCAAGATGGAATGAGGACATATGCGGCGGCCCGTCGCGTCCTTGCAATCGCTTGAGCCCACTGGCAACTCTGGGTCTGGATAGATGATCGTCCAATACAGAACTCGGCTTATGGTCACGCTCGCGCTTTTTTCTTTTGCTTTTTAGGCTTTTGCTTTTCTCGCTTTTCTCAGATTAAAAAGCTTTATGTCAGCAAAAGACCAGCCCTTCTGTCGCTGCGGCGACATCTCCCCAGCAAGCTGGGGAGACAGGGATGAAGCGCAGTAACCAAAGAACCTCCCCAGCTTGCTGGGGAGGGGGACCGCCGCCCTCCGCGGGGCGGCGGTGGAAGGGCCGGTTTCAAGACAGAACACACTGATGTGAATGGTATCTGATGGGGGCAGGTATGAACCACTACGACCCGGGCGCGGCGCTCTCGGCGCACGAGCGCGATCTGTGCATGGAAACCCTTCAGCTGGCGGGCCAGCTCATCATGGAGTACGGCGGGGAGACCTTCCGCGTGGAGGAGACCATTACCCGCATGGGCCGCGCCTTCGGGCTGACCGAGGTGGAGAGCTTCGCCGTGCCCAGCGGCATCTTCATCAGCTACCGGCAGGCAGACGGGGAGGGTCAGTCCTCCGTCAAGCGCGTGCGCCTCAAGGGCACGGACCTGAGCCGCGTGGACGAGGTCAACCGCATCTCCCGCCATGTGGAGGCCGGGGAGATGACCCTCGCCATGGCCCACACCGCGCTGAAGCGCCTGCGGGACGAGCAGGTCTCCAGCCGCCTCTCCCCTCTGGCCTGGGGCCTGTGCGCCGGAGGCTTCGCCATGATGTTCGGCGGCAACCTCCCGGAGGTCGCGGTGTCCTTCCTGCTCTGCGCCTTGGCGCGGCTCCTGACGCTCCTGCTGGACCGCTTCCACTGGCAGGAGATGATCTCCACGCTCCTCTCCGCCTTTATCTGCACCCTCCCGCCCATGCTGGCGCTGCAATGGTTCCCCGCGCTGAAGACCGAGGCCACGGTCGCCGGCGCCCTGATGCCCATGCTCTCCGGCCTGGTGATGACCGGCGCTGTGCAGGACACCCTGCGGGGGGACATGGTCTCCGGCCTGACCCACGGCGTCCGGGCGCTGCTGACCGCCGCGCTGGTAGCCGGGGGCGCGCTGCTGGCCGCGGCGGCCGTCAAGCCCGCGGCGGCGGGCGCCGAGCTGAACCTGCTGGAGCTGAGCTGGTGGGCGGCCGCCCTCTCCTCCTTCGCGGGCACGCTGGGCTTCGCCCTCATCTGCCGCGCGCCGCTGCGGGCCTGCGTCCCCGCCTCGCTGGTCGGCACGGCAGCCTATCTCGCCTTCTGGGCCCTCGGCCGGCTCGGCCTGAGCGAGATCGCCTCGGTCTTCTGCGGCACGCTCCTCGGCACCCTTCTCGGCATGGTCTGCGCGCGGGAGATGCGCATGATCGGCACCATCTTCCTGATGATGTCCATTGTCAGCTTCGTGCCCGGCCTCGGCCTCTACCGCGGGATGCGCTTCTTCGGCGACGGGCTGACCCGCCTGGGCGCGGAGCAGATCATCTACGCGATGGGCATCATCGCCATGATCGTCCTCGGCCAGGCCGTGGGCAGCTTCCTCTTCCGGGCGGTCTTCCGCCATCCCCACCCTTCCGAGCCCTCGGCCAGATAAGGCTGCGGTTCAAAAAAAGCCTCTCCAACCCGGAGAGGCTTTTGGCTTGATCTCAATACGGACTCTCAAACTCCCGCTCGGCCTTCGCCACGGCCTCCGCCAGTGTCATGCCGGCGAAATGCTGGGCGCCGAGGTTGCGGCCGGACTTCCCGTCGTCCACGAAGGCGCCCACCACGATGCCGGGGATCGCGCTCTCGGGCGCGTTGGGGGCGTGGGGGCCGCCCAGGTCTGTGCGGCACCAGCCCGGGTCGGTCAGATTGATCAGCACGTCGGTGCCCTGCACCTTCGAGCCCAGGTCGATGGTGATCTTGTCCAGCGCCGCCTTGCTGGCGGAATAGCCCGCCTGGCACACGTCCAGGGCGATGCCGCTGGTGGTGTTGAGGATCCGCCCCGTGCCCTTCGCCATCATCTTCGGCAGGAAGTGATAGCAGATCATGGCCGGCGCGATCGTGTTCACGCGGAAGCTGATCTCATAGTCCGAGACCGGGGTCTGGCAGTAGTCGTTCCGGTAGGCGATCTGCAGGCCCGCGTTGTTCAGCACGAGATCGACGTCCACGCCCAGGGCGTCGATCTTCTCCAGCATCCGCGCCACCGCGTCCAGGTCGTTCAGGTCCGCCGCCACCGCCTCGGCGGCGACGCCCATCGCCCGCACCTCCGCGAGCACCTTCTCCGTGTGGGCCAGATCCCGGCTGTGCAGGATCAGGTTGCAGCCCTGCTCCGCCATGAATTTCGCCGTCAGATAGCCGATTCCCCGCGCCGCGCCCGTGATCAGCGCCCAGCGCCCTTTGACTTGATACATGCCTCACGCCTCCTGTCGTTATGCAGAAAATGGAAAGCCCTGTCTCCGCGAAAGCCCCCTCCTGATGTCCGCGGAGGGGGCTTTCGCCGTGACTACAGCAGCTGGATATTGGCCTTCCGGCAGGCCTCGACCGTCTCGTCGGGCCAGAGGGAGGCCTGTACCTCGCCCACGTGGGCCTTGCGCAGGAAGTAGACGCACATGCGGCTCTGGCCGATGCCGCCGCCGATGGTCAGCGGAAGCTCGCCGTTCAGCAGCGCCTTCTGGAAGGGCAGCTCGGCCCGCTCCTCGCAGCCGCGCTCCTTCAGCTGGCGGCGCAGGCTCTCCTCGTCCACGCGGATGCCCATGGAGGAGACCTCCAGGGAGATATCCAGGAGCCGGGAGTAGAGCAGGATGTCGCCGTTCATCGACCAGTCGTCATAGTCCGGCGCGCGCCCGTCGTGGATCTGTCCGGAGCGGAGCTTGCCGCCCACGCCCATCAGGAACACCGCGCCCCACTCCCGGGCGGCGGCGTACTCGCGCTCCCGGGGGGTCCTGTCGGGATAGCGGTCCTCCAGCTCCTGGGTGGTGACGAAGGTGATCTCGTCGGGGAGCTCGGGCTTGATGTGGGGATAGTGGGCGCAGACATAGCCTTCGGTCTTGCGCAGGGTCAGGTAGATCTTCCGGACGATGTCCTTCAGGAAGTCCAGGTTGCGCTCCTCCCGGGTGATGATCCGCTCCCAGTCCCACTGGTCGACGAAGATGGAGTGGATGTTGTCCGTCTCCTCGTCGCGGCGGATGGCGTTCATGTCGGTATAGAGCCCCTCCCCGGGCTGGAAGCCGTAGGTCTTCAGGGCCTGCCGCTTCCACTTCGCCAGGGAGTGGACGATCTCCGCCTGCTTCCCGGTCTCAAGGATGTCGAAGGAGACCGGGCGCTCGACGCCGTTGAGGTTGTCGTTCAGGCCGCTCTCCGGCGTGACCATGATCGGGGCGGAGACGCGGGTCAGATTCAGCGCCCGGGCCAGCTCCGTCTCGAAGAAGTCCTTCACCAGCTTGATGGCCAGCTCCGTGTCGCGCAGGTTCAGCACCGGGTTGTAGTTCTCCGGAATAATCAGGCGCATGGCGCATTCCTCCAATCCATCGGGCAGCGCGCCGCTCAGACGGGCGCGGGGGTCAGGGTGGGTTCGGGGAGCTCGTCCCCGCTCATGCCGTCGGGCACCCAGGGCATCAGGAACATATTGATGTACCAGCCCTTCACCTGCACCTTGTAGGAGAAGTTCTTGCTCTCCTCCCGGTCGCGGGCCTCCTTCGGAATGGCGGAAAGGTTCTTGCTCTTCTTCGCGGCGTTCATGTCATAGTCGTGGATGTACATCTTGACGGTGGAGGACATGTTGCCCTCGATGGTGGTGAGGCGGTATTTGCCGTCCCCTAAATCCTCCACGTCGTAAACCAGACCGATGTGCTCAAAGCCCGAGGAGCCGGATTTGCCGTAGACCACCAGGAAGCCCTTCTGGGGCACCATGGTGGTGCGGTGCATCTTGAGGTAGCCCGTGGCGAGCTTGCCCACGCCGGCCTCCTTGACGTGCACCACGCCGTCGACCTCGCCCTCGGTGATCTTGTTCTTCTCCTCCATGGGCACGCCGATCTGCAGCATGCACCAGGTGATGAAGCCGCCGCACCAGCCCCACTCGCCGTTGTTGCGCCACTTGGTGTACTTGTTGGAGCGCCTGAGGCCCTTGCCGTTCAGCTCCTCCCACTCGGCGTAGGCCAGGTCCAGCACCTCCTGCACCTGATCCGGGATCTCCTGCACCACCTCGGTGGTGATCTCCCGGGGCGCCGGGGTAGGCGTCGCCTTGCTCTTCTTGCTGGCCGCCTGCGCCGAGGGGCACAGGAGCACCAGCATCAGCGCCAAAGCCAGGACGCGCTTTCCGTTTTTCACAAACATTTTCTCTCACCTCTGTCCGTGTCGGCGGTCACTCCGCCTTGACCTGCCAGTTCTGGGCCGCGCCCTGGCCGTAGCCGGCGGGTAGGGTGCCATTGGACTTGGGGAGATACCCCAGGTCGGCGTCATAGTTGAAGGTCCCGGAGAGCACCTGCACCGGGGTATCCACGCAGGAGGTGATGTTCGGCAGGGTCTCCACGCGGTTGGTCGGGGCCAGGCCCTCCACCTCCGCCGTCACCGTGTAGGTCGCGGGGTAGAGATGCTCGAAGCGGTAGAAGCCGTACTGGTCGGTGACCGTGGAGGTGACCAGCGCGCCGTTGCGCCACAGATTCACCTTCACGTTCGGGATGCCGCCCTCGTCCCAGTCCTGCAGGCCGTTGGCGTTGAGGTCCAGCCAGACCCGGTCGCCCAGGGTGCCGGGCTGCACGCTGCCGAAGTCCATGTGCTCCAGATCGACGCCCATCTGCACGGTGATCGGGCCGGTGGCGCCCTGGTTCCCGTTGACGCTGGTCAGCACGCTGACCGCGCGGCCGGAGGTGAGGCGCTCGTCGTCCGGCTCCACCACGGCGGAGCCCTCCGGGAAGGCCACCTTCAGGCTGTAAATGCCGGGCAGCAGGCCCTCGAAGCGGTAGCTGCCCTGCTCGTTGGTGTAGGCTGTGCCGAGGCCGTTGCCCGTCGCGTCGCAGATCGTGACCGCCGTCTGGGGCACGGGCACCAGCTCGCCGCCCTCGTCATACCAGGCCCAGCCGCTCATGCTCGTGAAGCGCTGCAGGCCCAGCAGGACCGTGTCCACCTCGTCGCCGCTCTGCAGATCCAGGCCGCGCATGACCAGCTGGTTCACACCCTGCACGAAGGTCGAGTCGCCTCTGGGGGCCAGGATCGTGTTCTCGTCGGTGTCGTACACCAGCACATAGCTGCCGGGGATCGTGTTCTCGAAGCGGAAGACGCCGTCCTCACCGGTGACGGCGGTGGCGATCTCCTTATAGTTGTCCGCCAGCAGCAGGCGGATGGTCTCGCCCGCCGCCGGGGTCTCGCCCTCGCCGCGGCGGCCGTCGCCGTCCTCGTCCAGCCAGACCCGGCCGCTCAGCTGCGCCGGGATCACGCCGCCCAGCAGGATGTCCGTCACGGCGTTGCCCATGGGCATCTCCAGGGTCAGGTCCTGGCTGTTGCGGCCCGTGGTCAGCTCCAGCACGGGCTCAAACTGGTTGGAGAGCACCGTATCCGCCGGGAAGGTCACGTTCAGCGTGTAGGTGTCCGGGCGGAGCATGCCCAACTCGAAGAGGCCGTCCTCGCCGGTGGTCACCTCCACCGGCTCCAGGTCCGCGCGGCCGGGGGTCATGCGGAGGGTGACGCCGGCCAGACCCGTCTCGCCGGGGCCCTGCATGCCGTCCGGATCCGTGTCGTAGAAGACATAGCCGGAGAGCTTGCCGTAGGTCATCGCGCCGATGCCCGCGATCTGCGCCACGTCGCCGGAGGCGAGGGTGAAGCTGCCGCTCTCGGAGGCGCGGCCGTCCACCTTCAGCCCGTTGGGTGTCTCGGTGTAGATCGTGTCCTCGGGCAGCTCCCAGCGCACATGGTAGGTGCCGGGCATCACGGAGTCGAAGAGGTAGGCGCTGTCGGAGGCGATGGTCATCTCGGCGGCCGTCTCCCCGTTCTCGTCGATCAGGGAGATCACCGTCCCGGCCAGGCCGGGCTCGCCCTCGTCGTAGACGCCGTTGTCGTTGGTATCGGCATAGAGCGAGCCGCCCACCTGGGCCGGGATGATCACGCCGCAGTCCATGCTCTGGCGGTTCTCGCCGGAGAGGAGGACAAAGGCCTCCGTCGAGCCGATGCCCTTGCCGCGGTTGAGCATCACGTTCCCCTCGCCCTCCCGGGTGAAGGCGTAGCCCTCCGGGGCGGTGAGCGTCATTGTGTAGGTGCCGGGGAGCACCTCCTTGAAGCTGTACTGGCCCTGGGCGTTGGTCTTGGCGGTCGCCTTGACCAGGCCGTTCTCGTCCAGCAGCGTCAGGGTCAGCTCCGCGAGCGTCTGCTCGCCCTCGCTCCGGGTGCCGGAGAAGTCGTCGTCGCGGTAGACCGTGCCGGAGAGGGTCGCCGCGCGGTACGCGCCCAGATACACGGCCACGTTCTCGCCCGCCTGGGTGATGTTGATGTTGCTCAGGGTGCAGTCGCGGCGGGTCTCCTCGAAGAAGCGGTTCGCGCCGTCGCCGCTGCCCAGCGGGGCGTAGTGGTAGCCCTCGGGCAGGCGGGCCTTGATGCGGTAGGAGTTGGTGCGCATCGCGCCGAAGGCCGCCAGGCCGTTCTCGTCGCTCTCGATCTCGCTGAGCTCCTTGCCGCTCTGCTGCTTGGTCAGGGTGAAGGCGACGCCGGGCAGGGCGTAGTCGTCCCCGTCCAGCACGCCGTTGCGGTTGAGGTCCTCATAGCAGACCACGGTCAGGTCGGAGCCCTTGACCAGGCCCACATACTGGCGGCCGACCTCCTGGTTCTTGTCCACCGTCACGTTCCGGCGGCCCGTGGGGCGGCCCTCGCCGGTGATCACAGTCCGGATACCCGGGCTCGCGTTGGAGACGGTGAACATCATGCCGGAGGGCAGATAGCAGCGCAAATAATAGTCGCCCGGGCGCAGCTGGGTGAGTTTGTACTCGCCCTTCTCGTCGGTGATGACCTGGTAGCGCGTGCCGAAGCGGACGCTCTCCGCCTCCATCAGCACGCCCTCGACGCCGGGCTCCGCCTCCATCAGGCCGTTGCTGTTGCTGTCGAGCCAGACCATGCCGCTGATGCTGCCGGTCTCCATCGCCGCGATGGCGCACTCCATCTGCTGGCCGCCGCCCAGGGTGAAGGGCTCGCTCTCCTGCCAGGTGCAGGAGGAGGCCGGCATGATGTTCTGCTTGATGGTGATGGTCTTCTCGCTCTTGTCGGAGTAGCTGTAGCCGTCGGGCAGGACGCAGCTCAGGCTGTACTGTCCCGCCGGCAGGTTGAGGAAGCGGACCTGGCCCAGCTCGTCCGAGTGCTGCCGGTCCACGATGGTGTCGCCCAGCTCAGGGTCGATTTTGATCAGCGTCACGGGGACGTTGGACATCCCCTTCTCGTGGTTGTTCATCTCCGAGGTCCGGTTGCCGTCCATAAAGACCTGCACCACGACGGACGCGGAGCCGGAGCCCAGCACGCCGCTGGCCTTGGGCAGGGGGCGCGGCGTGGCGTCCACCCGCTCGCGGTCGGGGGAGAGCAGGGGGTTCTCCGTCGGCGCGGGGGTCGGCGTGGGGGCCTCGGTGGGCACAGGGGTCGGCGCCTCGGTGGGCGCGGCCGTGGGGGCCTCCGTGGGGGCCGGCGTCGGGGTGGGGGCCTCGGGGGGCGCCGGGGTCGCCGTCGGCGCGGCGGGGGGGGTCGGCGTGGGCGTGGGCTCCTCGGTCGGCTCCGGGGTCGGCTCCTCGGTCGGCTCGGGCGTGGGCTCCTCGGTGGGCTCCGGCGTCGCCGTCGGTTCCGGGGCGGGGACCTCGGTGGGCGCAGGGGTCGCCGTCGGCGCGGCGGTCGCCAGGGTCTCCCGGGTCGCGTCGTAGAAGGTCTGCTCCTCCTCGCCCTGGTAGGCGGTGACCGTCACCCGCAGGGGGCGCAGCTCCCCGTCGGGGTCCCGCAGGGTATACATGCCCGAGGGGATCGCGCGCGCCGGAATCAGCAGGCCGTCCTCGTCCGCTTCCAGCGTCATCGGGAAGCGCTCGTCCTCCAGCTCCTCCACGGGGGTGAGGACCCTCACGGCCCCGGGCTCCGCCTGGGCGACGAAAAGGCCGGCGTCCGCCCAGACCTCCAGCCGCGCGGCGTTCACCACGCCGGGGGTCAGGTTCATCATATAGCCGGGCATGGAAATCAGCCAGCCCGCCGGAACCGTCTCCGCCACCGGCACGAGCACGACGCTCCCCTCGCCGGGGATCGCCAGGCGCTCCTCGCCGTCGGAGGCCACCGTTCCGATCTCCTCCCCATCCTGGGTGACGGTGAAGGTGACGGTCAGCGGCTCCTCAGCCACGGTTCCGTCCGCGAGCGCGGTCTTGCCGATCAGCTTCATCGTCAGATAGGTGCCGCTCGCGGCCGCCGCCGGAGTGGCGGGCAGGCAGGAGAGCAGCAGCACAGCAGTCAGCAGCAGGGCGGTCAGCTTCGTTTTCATCCGGAATCCTCCGTTATCTGGTTCGTATGATTTGCGCCGCAGCCCCGGTCTCCCGGACACCGCGGATTTCAGGCAACAGGCAAAAGGCGCAAACTGCACCGCTTGCTATGGTAATGCAAATGCGCGCGATTGTCAATTCCTTTTTCATTTTCAACCCTTGATGGTGCTTGTTTTCAGTCAGCTTCTATAAATAATATTTACATTTTTCGACACTCCGGTTGCAGACCTCATCCACCGCTGCGGCGGTCCCTCTTCCCTAAAGGGGAAGGCTGGGCTTTTGCACTCTGCCTAAGCATTTATCCATAAACCATTCTCTCCTCACCAGACCATGGAGACTGAGCTAAGTCACAGTAATCAAAAACCTTCCCCTCCAGGGGAAGGGGGACCATCGCCCTCCGCGGGGCGATGGTGGATGAGGTCCCCGCTGGATACCCGCAGTCAACGGTCACCCATACTGTGAACAAAAACAGCGGCCCGCTTGACACGGTGCCGCTGCTGTTGTACAATGAGGTTGCGGAAAGCCCGCTGGTTTTGTAGAGAACCAGATCAAGCTCCCGAGTAGCGGCACCTACTCAGGAGCTTTTGTTTGTTTCGCGAACCAACTGCCATACCCTTCCTGTGCTGCGTATATACACGTGTAAGGAGCAATGAAGCTCCTGTGAAAAGAAAATGACGTTCACAGAGCAGGAGGATAACAAAATGAGCATGAGGATCGCATTGACAGAAAAAGAAATGACTTTGGTTAACGCCGGCAAAGGCGGAATCGACATTCCCAGCAAGCCGATCGCTGATATCGTTTCCTCGATTGTCTGCGGCGGACATAACTGGATCCAGACAGGCCGGGAATACGAACGGCCGTTCTTCATCTTCTGGTCGAAGCACCAGCATGAATATGTTTGCACGAAGTGCGGCAGAAAGTGCTGGAAGGACGACTGAGCATACTCTCTCCGGTACAAGTACGATTGAGATGAAAGAAGGAACCGCCATGCGGAGCGTCCCGGAGATGCGCCTCGAACTGGAGGACAACGAGTGGCCGATGACCTATACGGATCACGACCGGACCATCGTCCGGGCGATCGTCTGCGACCGTGAGGGCCTTTTCTGCTTCGTCCGGGTGGACCGGGATGACGACTTCGGCCGGGCGACGCTGATCGAGACCTCCGGCGGCGGCGTCGAGCCGGGGGAGCCGCTGGAGGAGGCGCTGCGCCGCGAGCTGCGGGAGGAGCTGGGCGCGGAGGTGGAGATCCTCTGCAAGCTCGGCGTGGTCAGCGACTACTACAACCTGATCCACCGGCACAATCTCAACCACTATTATCTGTGCCGGGCCGTCTCCTTCGGCGACAAGCACATGACCCCCGACGAGGTGAACCGCTTCCACCTCTCCACGCTCCGGCTGCGGGGCGAGGAGGCGGAGGCGGAGTATGAGCGGCGCGCCTGCACGCCGCTGGGCCGGCTGATCGCCCGGCGGGAGCTGCCGGTGCTGCGCCGCGCCCGGGCTCTGCTGGCGGACGGCGCATTTCTCACCGTAAAGAGCGGCGGATCGCGATGATCCGCCGCTCTTTGATTCTCTCTCAATCAGTTCTGCGCGTTCCTTCCGGCGATGACCTTCTCGCTCTCGCCGTCGAAGAGATAGACCGCGTCCATGGGGATCGTGTAGGTCAGCTCGATGTCGGTCTCGGGGGTGTCGTGGCTGTCCACCTTCAGGATCGCCTGGTCGCTGCCCGCGGTGATGTAGATGTTGGTATAGTCGCCGAGCATCTCGGTCAGCTCCACCTGGCCGCTCACCACATAGCCCTCCGCCTCGCCGAGCTTGATCGCCTCCGGGCGGTAGCCCAGGACCACCTGCTTGCCCTCCCAGGCGGTGATGCCCGGGAACTTGCGGGTCAGGTCGAGCACGTTGGAGCCGAAGGAGAGGCAGCCGTCCATCACCGTGCCGCGGAGGAAGTTCATCGGCGGCTCGCCGATGAAGCCCGCGACGAAGACGTTCTCCGGCTCGAAGTAGAGCTGGTAGGGCGTGCCGATCTGCTGCACATAGCCGTCCTTCATCACGACGATCCGGTCGGCCAGCGTCATGGCCTC
This sequence comes from uncultured Clostridia bacterium, assembly GCA_947165425.1. GTDB lineage: Bacteria > Bacillota > Clostridia > Christensenellales > Aristaeellaceae > RUG11272. The sequence goes on along the minus strand of CAMVAJ010000003.1, from coordinate 10,511 downwards.
GGTCTGGTCGTGGGTGACGTAGATCGTGGTCGCGCCGGTCTCCTTGTGGATCTGGGCGATCTCATAGCGCATGGTCACGCGCTGCTTGGCGTCGAGGTTGGACAGCGGCTCGTCCATCAGGAAGACGCCCACCTTTCGGATGATGGCGCGGCCGATGGCGACGCGCTGGCGCTGGCCGCCGGAGAGCGCCCGGGGCAGGCGGTCCAGATAGTCCGTCAGGCCGAGGATCTTGGCCACGTTGGTCACGCGCTCCTCGATCACGTCCTCGTCCACGCCCTGCAGCACCAGGCCGAAGGCGATGTTGTCGTAGACCGTCATCTGGGGATAGAGGGCGTAGGACTGGAAGACCATCGCGACCTCGCGCTCCCGCGGGCCCATCTCATTGGCCCGCTTGCCGTCGATGAGAAACTCTCCGTTGGAGATGTCCTCCAGCCCCGCGATCATGCGCAGGGTGGTGGACTTGCCGCAACCGGAGGGGCCGACGAAGACGACAAACTCCCCTTTTTCAATCTCAAGATTGAAATTGTGCACGGCATGGTAGCCGTTGGGGTAGATTTTGTTGATGTTCTTCAGCGTCAGGTAGGCCATGGTCTCTCCTCCTCAGATGTTGGTCATGGACAAAACGGATTTTTTTTGGTATGATTGGGCTGTGGTCTGATCAGCCAGGCCGCTGCCGCGTGGATAAAGGGGGATTCGGTCTTGAATGATATCGTCTATGTGGGGGAACACGCCCTGATGTGGAACGTGGAACAGCACATCCACGAGAGCTGGGAGCTGGTTTACTGTACCCAGGGCAGCGGCTCCTTCCGTTTCAGCGGACAGGAGCTGGCCTACCAGGAGGGGGAGGTGGTCGTGATCCCGCCGATGCTCCCCCACTCCAACGCCAGCGACGTCGGCTTCCGGAACATCCATGTCAACCTCCGCGAGCCGCTGTTCTCCTTCCGGGAACCCACCCTGATCCGCGACGACGACAACCGCTTCCTGCTGGACGCCTTCCGGGCCGCCCTGGCCCACTACGGCTCGTCCCATCCGGAGCGGACCGCGCTGCTGAGCGCCTACGGGAGCCTGATCTGCGCATGCCTCGTGGCCTATCAGACCACGCGGCGGCACACCGCGGTCGTGGACACGATCGAGCGGGAGATCAACCAGCGCTACGGGGACAGCGTCTTCGAGCTGGACACCTACCTCAAGAGCCTGCCCTTCTCCTACGAGTATCTGCGCAAGCTCTTCCAGAAGGAGATCGGCCTGACGCCCCACCAGTACCTGCAGCGCAAGCGGCTGCAGATCGCCTCCGAGCTGCTGCTCTCCGCCATCCCGTCGGACGGCAGCGTCGCCGACGTGGCGCGGGCCTGCGGCTTCCACGATCCGCTGTACTTCTCCCGGATGTTCAAGAAGTGCTTCGGCATCTCGCCCTCGCGCTACGCGTCGTCGATGGAGTCCAAGGCGCTGCGGGGCGAGGAGCTCCGCCTGAGCGCCCCGGAGGCCGAGGAGCAGGTCACGCCCGCAGACGCTTGACCTCGGTATAGCAGAGCAGGAAGGGCGCCACGCCCTTGGCGTCGGAGCGCACCACTGGCTCGGAGATATAGTATTCAAAGGTGCCGTCCCGGCGGCGGTTGTCCTCCGGGCCCAGGCCCGCCACCAGGCAGATGCCCTCCAGGCTCAGCTCGTCCCCGCTCAGGGTCATGCAGCGGCGGACGATGCCGTCGAAGGTCTTCCGCCCCAGCGCGGCATACCGGGCGGGGAGCACGCCCAGGCGCGCGCCCTTGAGCATGGCGTAGGCCACCATGGCGCTGCCGGAGGACTCCAGATAGTTGCCCTCCCGGCTCCCCTGGTCCACCACCTGGTAGTACATGCCGGTCTCCGGGTCCGCGTAGGGGGCGATGTCCGCCATCAGCCGGGCGAAGATGTCCGCCAGCTTCTCGCGGCCCTCGCCCGCCGGCAGGATCTCCTGCAGGTCGGCCAGCGCCACCGAGAACCAGCCGATGGCCCGCAGCCAGAAGCTCCTGGACAGGCCCGTCTCCGGGTCGCACCAGAAGGCCTTGCGGCTCGCGTCATAGCCATGGTAGTACAGGCCCGTGGCCGGGTCCCGCATCCGGGCCCGCACCGTCCCAACCTGGCGGAGGATGTCGCTGTAATCCCCGTCCCCGAAGGTCTTCTGATACAGCGCGGCGAAGGGCTGCGCCATATAGATGCCGTCCAGCCACACCTGGTTCGGGTAGATGGCCTTGTGCCACCAGGAGCCCTCATAGGTGCGGGGCTGGGCGCAGAGCGCGCCGTGGAGATTCTCCGCGGCTTTTTTGTATTTCGCCTCGCTCGTCTTCTCGTACAGGGTGAAGAGCACGCGCCCCTCGTTGATGTCGTCCAGCGTCTGCTTCTCGGGCCTGAAGGTGCGGATGCTCCCGTCCTCGCCCACAAAGGCGTCGATGAAGCCCTTGCAGAAGTCGAAATACCGCGCGTCCCCGGTGAGCTCGTGCAGCTGCAGCAGGGCGGTAATCATGCACCCGTCGATATAGTTCCAGTCCGTCGGCTTCCCCTGCCGGGCCTTCTCGATATTCCAGGCCGTCCGCTCCGGGGTGGACTGCTCGATCAGCCGCAGCGCGTAACGATCCAGCTCCTCATACATTCCGCAGCCACCTCCTGGCCTTTTCCTCGGTCCTTTACCGGACGATCTGCTCCACGCCCGAGGCGATCAGCTCCTCGCCCGCCGCGCCCTCGAGAGTCACATCCCGCACCTCGACGCGGCGCACGTTGTTGCAGTACAGGCCCGTTTTGCAGTGGGCCGGCGCGTTGGTGAACATCGCGGGGACGCCGGGCTGGGCGTCCGGCTTATAGGTGAAGCGGATGTCCTCCAGCACGACCTCCTCCACCGGGCGCTCCGGCAGGCCGTCGATGTAGCAGGCGGCCACCTCCACGTCCTCGCAGGTCATGTGCCGGAAGGCGAAGCGGCCCAGGAAGGGCGTGCGCCCGTCCACCGGCAGCGCCTCGCGGGTCTGGACATAGTCCGAGTCCCCGTCCGGGTCCACGCAGCGGTAGTACATGTTGATGACGATCGGGGTGAGCACGCCCTCCATGCGGATGTTCTCAAAGCTCACGCCGTCGATGCGGCAGGTCTCGCCCCGCCCGCGCCGGGTCTTGATCCGCAGGCCGCGGTCGGTCTGGCGGAACAGGCACTGGCTGACGCTGAGCTCCTCCACGCCGGAGGAGATCTCGCTCCCCAGCACCACCGCGCCGTGGCCGTTCTCCATCAGGCAGTTGCGGATCGTGTGGCGGGAGGCGGGTTTGTAGTTGGTCCGGGCCAGCTCCAGCTTGCCGGACTTGATGGCGATGCAGTCGTCGCCCACCGAGAAGCGGCAGCCGACGATCTCCACGTCGTCGCAGCTCTCCGGGTCCAGCGCGTCCGTGTTGGGGGAGATCTTCGGCGCGGTGACGGAGACGCCCAGGAAGCGCAGATGGTCGGAGTAGTAGGGGTGCAGCTGCCAGGAGGGGGAGTTGGCGATCCGCAGGCCGTGGACCGTTACATGCTGGCAGCGGTTGAGGAAGAGCAGGCGGGGCCGGGCCACCGGGTCCTCCCGGTAGGTCTGCCACCAGGTGCCCGCCGGGGCGTTGCCGTCCACCAGGCCGGGACCCACCAGGGTCACGTCCTCGCAGTACTCCCCGGTGAGGAGGGAGGCGTAGACCGGCCGGGCCAGGCCCTCGAAGGCGCCGATATGCACCGGCTCGCCCCCGTCCAGGTCCGGCAGGACGCCGGGCAGCACCGGGTAGTGCTCTTTCCCGGCGAAGCCCAGGAGCGTCGCCCCCTCGGTTAATTCGAGGGTGATATGGCTCTTGAGGAAGATCGGGCCGGTGAGATACACGCCCGCGGGAAAGACCAGCCGGCCGCCCTCGGGCAGCAGCAGCACCGCCCGCTGGATCGCGGCGGTGTCGTCCGTCTCGCCGTCGCCCGCGGCCCCCAGCGCCCGCACGTCCAGCGCGCAGGTCTCCGCCGCGGTGCGGAAGGGGAGGCTCTCCTCGCCCGAGGCGCTCCGCAGCGTCAGGGTGTGAGCCGTGTCCGGGGTCAGCCCGAAGAGGGAGAAGACGTTGGTCTCCCCCCGCAGGCGCTCCTCCCCGTCCAGGAGCACGGTGTACTCTTCCGGTGCCAGGTACGGCCGCTCGTTCCCCAGCTCAAAGCAGGCGGAGGACGCGCCGATCCAGACTTGCTTTATCATCACTCAACGATCCTCCGTCGCCTTGCGTTTCGCGTCGCGCACCACCGCCTTCGCGGTGCGCTTCATCCACAAGAAAACCATGTCCCACACCGCGGCCAGCACGCCGAAGAGCAGCGGCTCGACGCCGATCACGCGCTCCGCGGTGCCGAAGAGCAGGTTGACCGCCCGGTAGCTCTGGTAGACGCAGAAGACCAGCGCCAGCGCGTAGAGCACGTTCAGCGGCAGGGAGATGAAGCCCTTCTTCGGGAACATCATCCACCGGTCGTTCGCGCCCTCCTGGTCCGCGTAGAAGCGCACCAGGCTGTTCTCCAGCAGATCCTTCACAAAGCCGAGCACCACGCCCGTCACCAGCAGGAGATCCAGCGTGTCGGGCAGGAACATGCCCAGGCCCCAGATGATGAAGTAGCAGACCACCCCGGCGAACCAGCCCTTCAGCAGAAAGGCCTTCAGCCAGTCGGGGATGTGGCGCTTCGGGGCCGCGCGGTATTTGCGCAGCTCCGCCTTCGGCACCGGCGGCGAGTTGGTCTCGTCGGCGGTCACCAGGTCCTCCACCGCCTGGACGTTCAGCTTGTAGTAATCGGCGGCAGCGCGGTTTTCCTCACGCTCTGCCGCTCGTTTCTGTTTCTTTGCCATCTCTCAGACGAATTGCGTTTCGGGGCGGGCGGGGACGCGGCGCGTCACTCGCCCAGGTCGATCTTGCCCATGCCCTCGTTGCCCGCCACCTCGATGGAGGTGTTGATCTTCTTGATCATCGGCCCGTAGACCGGCAGGAGCAGCACCAGGGCAATGCCGACATAGAGGATGATCCGGTGCACCCGCAGCACCCGCAGGGCGTTGGGGATGAAGGCGTTGGCCGCCAGCGTCAGATCGATGGGGTTCTCCGGGCGGTTGACCGCGGCCAGGATGCGCCCCTGATAGTAGAAGTCGCAGAAGATCAGCACGCCCAGCATCAGCAGCATCAGGATCAGCATGAACTTGTTGACCGGCTTGCGGTGGGGGTAGGTATTCAGGAAGCACACCAGCGACAGGATGGAGAAGAGCATCGTGGCGAAGCCCGCCAGGCCCATGCCCTGGCCCTGGACGCGGGCCGTGGTGTTGGAGATGCTGGTCAGGTTCAGGGAGTAGTACAGGAAGGCGATCGCCAGCACAAGCAGCGCGATGGTCTGGGGCTTGCGCTTCAGGCCGACCAGCCGTTTGCGCCAGAACTCCTTCAGATTCATCGTCAATCCCCCTTCCCGCGAATCGCGTTCGTGGTCTCTTTGTCAAAGAAGTGTTTGCGGTCGAACTTCGCCATCAGCACGTCGCCGTCGGCGTAGCTGGCCCAGCCGCGCAGCTTCGCGCTCACGCGGCTGCCCTCGCCCAGGTGGCCGTGCACCAGGGTGTTCATGCCCAGGTTCTCGTTCGTGGAGACCTGCACCCGCAGGGTGCCGCCCTCGGAGATGTCCTCGGGCCGCACACCCAGGACGATGGTCTTGTGCAGGTAATTCGCCAGCGTGTCCTGCTCCTGCGCCGTGAGCGGCGCCTCGAAGCCCTGCCCGCAGAGCCTGCCGTCCTCCACCGTCACGTCGAAGAAGTTCATCGGCGGCAGGCCGATGAAGCTCGCCACGAAGAGGTTGTTGGGCTTGTCGTAGAGCTCCAGGGGCGTGCCCACCTGCTGCACGTGGCCCATGGACATGCAGACGATGCGGTCCGCCAGGGTCAACGCCTCGGTCTGGTCGTGGGTGACGTAGAGCATGGTGGCCGAGAGGCGCTTGTGCAGCAGCAGGATCTCGCGCCGGGTCGCGCCGCGCAGCTTCGCGTCCAGGTTGGACAGCGGCTCGTCGAAGAGGAAGACCTTCGGGTTGCGGACGATGGAGCGGCCCATGGCCACGCGCTGGCGCTGGCCGCCGGAGAGCTGGTTCGGCTTCTTGTTCAGCTGGGTGGTCAGGCCCAGGATCTCCGCCGCCGCCAGCACCTTCTTGTGGATGACGTTGGGATCCTCCTTGCGCAGCGTCAGGGAGAAAGCCATGTTCTCGTAGATGGTCATGTGGGCGTAGAGGGCGTAGTTCTGGAAGACCATCGCCATGTCGCGGTCCTTCGCCGGGGCCTGGGTGATGTCCCGGCCGTCCAGCAGGAGCTTGCCGCGGGAGATGTCCTCCAGGCCGGCCACCATGCGCAGGGTCGTGGATTTGCCGCAACCGGAGGGGCCCACCAGGACGATCAGCTCGCCGTCCTTCACGTCCAGGTTGAAGTCGAAGACCGCCTGCACGTTGTTGTCATAGATTTTGTCGATATGCTGCAAAGAAAGCTCTGCCATGTGTCTCCCTCCTTAGGCTGCCTTGCCCGCTTCCAGGGAGGAGATGTGCCTGGACAGCGCGCGGCTCTTGTTCGTATTGACGACCGCGCCGGCAAACAGGCACGCGGCGGAGAGCACCAGATAGATCACGCACCGGATGAACTGGGCGTCGCCCATCACCGGCTCGTTGTTGACCAGGGCCGCGTGGGCGGTCATGGGGTAGATCCAGATCCGGGCGATCTGGATCACGCCGAGGATGATCATCAGCCAGGAGTACCCTGCCCGGTAGTTCTTCACGCTCTCGGAGGCGAGGAAGGCCGCCAGCAGGAACACCAGATTGTAGATGATGGACGCGCCCATCAGGATGTTGTAGTACCAGGTGCTTACGTTGGATTTATAGATACTGATGAAGAACAGCACGTCAAACACGATGGCGAGGAGGGCCAGCCGGGAGGAGGTGGTGTTCTTCGTATAGCGCATCCGATCCAGCTTGATTTCGCGCGCTTCACTCATGCTCTCGCCGCCTTTCCGGCCTCCAGGAGGCCTGTTTCCTCTTTCATGAGGCGCTTCTTCCAGATGACATTCAGAATCAGGAGCACGGCCACGACCAGCGCGACCGCCAGCACAAACCAGTGGATATCGAACCAGAAGGTGGAGTCGGTGTAGGTGCCCGCGCGGGAGAGGCGTCTCTCCAACTGGGCGAAGTCCACGGTGGTCAGATACTGGTTCTTATAGGCCGCGACCTGACCGTGGGCCCACACCGCCATCACCGCGTTGGCCAGGACGTTCAGCCCGACCGCGCAATAGTTTCCGATGTAGTATTTCCGCCGGGAATGGGTGTTGGTGACGAAGAGCAGGCAGGACAGAAGAATCAGTCCGATGCTCCCCCGCAGCAGTCCGCGGTTGAAGTCCTGCATATCGTAGTAGATCATCGCCCCTGCCACCTTGGCCGAGCCCGGATCGGTGGGATCCGGGACCATCGTGTAGAGCATATTGTACAGGTCCGTCATCATGCCCAAAGCGTACAGGAAAATCAGCACGCTGGCGACAATCGACAGCAGGCAGACGATCCGCTGAAATTTCATTTGTTTTTTGTACATGACGACCTTCCCCCGTTCACAGTCCCCCCGCTCTCCGGCCCTGTCGCCAGGGCCGGAGAGCGCCGGGGATCCCGTTTAATCAGTTGTGTCTTGTTCGCCGCTTAAGCGGCGGCCAGGTCAGTTCAGACCGGCGTAGTACTCCTGCAGGCGGGCCCAGGCGTCCTGCTTGAGGAGGAGGTAGTCGAAGCCGGCCCAGGCGTCGGCGACGGTCGCGGCGGCCTCGTCGGCGGAGGTGAAGCCCTCGGCGCCGTAGCCGTTCACGATCAGGTCAACGAAGATGTTCTCGCCGCCCTTGGCGGAGGAGAACTTGCCGTTGGCGGTCAGCTCGGTGTAGGTGTTCAGCTCGTCGTTCTCCACCTTGGTGTTGGGGAGCACGGTGGGCACGGAGGTGTACCAGGGATTCTCAGCCAGCGCCAGCTCGGGGTGCTTGATGGTGCCCAGACCGATGGCGGTGGAGATGCGGCCCGCGCCCTCGCGGCCCACGTCGTGGGTGCACTGATACTCGAAGGCCTGGCTCTTCAGGAAGGACAGGGTGGAGCCCAGGTACATACGGGCGTAGTTGGTGTAGTTGCCGCCGGCCTTGGCCCACAGCTCTTCGCGGGTGGCGTCGGCGATCTCGGGCATCTCCTTGCCGTTGAAGTTGAAGGTCACATAGGAGCCATCGTCGTTGGTCTTGATGAAGGCGTCGGGGCCGTAGCTCATCAGGATCTGGCCCTTCTCGGAGTAGGCGTAGTCAATCAGCGCCAGACCCGCGTAGAGGATGTCGGGGTTCGCGTCGGCGCTGGGCTTGGAGATGCCCCAGCCGTCGGTCTTGACGGAGCGCCAGGACTCGGTGAAGCGCATGAAGGAGCCGCCCTCGGTGCCGTCCTGCCACAGGGCCACGGGCACCATGACCGCCATGTACTTCTCGCCCTCCTGGAGCTTCGTGGCGTTGTAGAGCACCTGGGTCTGGTTGTAGTCGTAGTGCATGAAGCCCAGGTCGTTCTCCAGATAGACCTCGGTCTTGGCGTCGGGATCGTTGTCCAGGAAGCCCTTCGCGATCAGGCCTTCCTCGGCCATGGCGTGCATCCGGGCCATCGCGTCATAGGCGGCGGTCTCCTGGCGGGCGTCGTGCAGCTCGCCGTCGGTGCCGACATAGAGGTAATCCTGGCGGGACTCGAGGCCGCGCACGCCGAAGAGCATGCCGGCGAAGCGGAACATATCCACGCGGCGCTGGTTGTTGCCGTCCTCACGGCTGTGGATGCCCTCCACGCGGTCGGTGCCGTTCAGGGTCTGGGGGTTGGCCACCACGCAGCGGAGCAGGGCGACGAGCTCGTCGGCGTCCCAGGCGGCATTCTGGCCGATGAAGAGGTTGGAGCGCTCGGTGCCGTACTCGCCCGCGTAGGCGGTGTCGATGTAGGTGCGGAGCATGTTGACGGCCTCGACGCCGTTCATCGCGCCCTTGGCGTTCATGGCGGCGATGATGTTGCCGGCAGCGTCATAGTCCTTGACCAGGGTCTTGGTGGCCGTGCCGTCCAGGGTGGGGGTCTCAATCTCCACCTTGCCGGAGGTGGGCATATAGGGCTCATAGACGAAGGGCTTCAGCTCGTTGCAGGCTTCGGCGGTGAACTCGCCCTCGCCGTCGAGGAGCTTCTGCACCCAGTCGGTGCGCATCAGCGGCATACGCTCGATGTCGTTCACGCCGTCGAAGTAGGGGCTGAAGTAGATCGCGCCGGTCTTGGTGTTGCCGGTGATGGACAGGCGGACGATGGGGTTCGCCTCGAGGTAGGCTTTGAAGTTGGGCATCTCGTCGAGGTACTCGGCCAGGTTGACGATGCTGCCCGCCTCGCCGTACTCAGACAGGGTGGAAGCGGTGCCGGAGAGGATATCCACCTCGCCCAGGCGCTCTTTCCAGTACTCAAACTCCTTGGCGGCGCTGTTGCCCTGGTACTTGTTCTCGAACTTCACGCCGAGGATCTTCTCCATCTCAACCCAGGTGGGCTTCAGATCGCCGGTGTTGTAGGTGTTGCCGTCCGCCAGGGTGATGCCCTCGCCGGCGGTGTCCGCGTCGAAGAACAGGCCGGTCTTGGCGCTGTTATAGCCGGTGGCCATGCGGAGCACGGTGCCCTCGGCGTACTTCTTCTCGGGCTCGGCGTTCGCGCTCACCGCCACGATGGACAGGAGCATCGCACAGGCCAGTACCAGGGAAAGAATCCGTTTCATGTGATGTTTCCTCCTTGTTTCTGTCTCTGTTGGGAAATGGTTTATTATGCTTCACACCTGCGGAGGAACCGCCGGTGAAGTAAGCTGCTTGAGTGGGTTACTCCTTCACGCCGCCCGCGTTGGCGCCCTTCGCGAAATACTTCTGGATGAACGGGTAGATGATCAGGATCGGGACGATGGAGCAGACGATCAGGGCGTAGATCACCGAGTCCGTCGCGTAGGGGAAGTTCCAGCCGGCTGTGAACTCCGGATCCGTGAACTCCTCCAGCCGCAGCCGGATGAAGACCTGCAGCGGGTGCTCGTTCTGGTTGGAGATCATCTGCCGCGCCCAGAAGTAGCCGTTCCAGCGGGAGATGCCGAAGAACAGGGCCACGGTGGCGATGGTGGACTTGCTCATGGGGATGAAGACCTTGCTGAGCACCTGGAACTCGGAGGCGCCGTCCACGATGGCGGCCTCCTCGATCTCGCTGGGCACGCCCTCGAAGGCGTTGCGCAGGAGGATGATGTTCATCGCCGCCATACCCATGGCGATGACGACCAGCCACTTGTCGTCGGTGATGCCCGCCGCGTTGAAGACGTCCTTGGTGGCCAGGTAGTTCAGGTACTGCGGCACGATGCCGGCGGAGAACCACATGGTGAACACCAGGTAGAAGTTGAAGAACTTCCGGAAGAGCAGCCGCTTCTTGCTCAGGGCGTAGCCGCCCAGGATGGAGACGCCCAGCGCCCAGA